>DASUTU010000063.1:0-17274 GCA_036374435.1 Actinomycetota bacterium
CGCGCCGATCGCCCTGTACCCGGCGCCGGTCTACGCCCGGCATTTCCTGCGCGAATACGCTCAGTACCTGAACCTCGAGGTCGACCCCCTGGTCGAGGCGTTCGACCGCCAGCACGAGCTGCAGGTCGAGCCGGCGGAACCTGCCCTGTTGCCGATGGAGCCCCGGCCGCGTCGCTGGCCCGTCGTAGCCCTGACCCTGCTCTCGATCGCGGCCGCGGCGACGATCTTCGTCACCGGGCAGCGTCCCCGGGAGGTCGACGCCCCGGAGCCCCCACCGGCCGCGCTCCCGACGACGTCCCCCACCGCCGGAGCTGTCGCTCCGCCCCCCTCGACCCTCCCTCCCCCGCCTGACGAGGTCGAAGGTATTCGCGCGGTCCTGCGGGTGGACGGCGACTGCTGGATCCGCGCCACCGCCGACGGGGAGGTCGTGCACACGGAGACCGTCTCGTCCGGCCGCCTGGTGTTCCGGGCCGACGAGGAGCTACTGCTGGAGCTCGGCAGCGCGGGCGCCGTGCGCCTGGAGGTCAACGGCGATCCGGTCGAGACGGGCGCCCCCGGCACGGTTGAGCGCTTCCGATTCGAGTGGCTCGACGGCGCGCTCGTCACGACCGAGGGTTGACTCGGAGCCACCGCGGACGGTCGCACGGAAGCGGGTTTGGACAGACCGAGCCGGGGGACTCTTGGTTGCGTTGATGAGCCGTCTCGTCCGTGCCGCCGCCCGTTCACGTCCTCGTGGCACCCTCGCCCGGTGCCGGACCGGGTTCCCCGCCCCACCAGCCAAAGGAGGTCACCCGTGATCAGGTCTCGCCGTTCGCGCATCGCCGTCCTCTCGACGGCGCTGGTCCTGACCCTGGCAGGGGTCCCCGGGGGGCTGCCGCAGGCCGGCGCCGTCTCCGAGGACCTGGTCGTCTCCCAGGTCTACGGCGGCGGCGGCAACTCGGGCGCCCCGCTCACGCACGACTACGTCGAGATCTTCAATCGCGGCGACGATACGGTCTCCCTCGAGGGACTCTCGCTCCAGTACGCGAGCGCCACCGGCACCGGCCACTTCGGCGCGACGTCCACGCAGCTCACCGAGCTCCCCGTCTCGAGCGTTCCGCCCGGCGGGTACATCCTCGTCCAGGAGGCGGCCGGCGCCGGCAGCGGCGACCCCCTCCCGACCCCCGACTTCATCGACCCCACCCCGATCGCCATGGCCGCGGGGGCCGGCAAGGTGGCCCTCGTCACCGGGACCTCTTCGCTCGGCTGCAACGGCGGGAGCACGCCGTGCACGGCCGAGCAGCTCGAACGCATCGTCGATCTGGTCGGCTACGGCAGCGCCAACTTCTTCGAGGGTTCCGCCGCGGCGCCGGGCCTCAGCAACTCCACCGCCGCGCTCCGCGATCAGGGCGGCTGCACGGATACGGACGACAACGCGTCCGACTTCACCTCGGGGGCGCCCGCACCGCGGAACAGCTCGAGCCCGCTGCACGACTGCGAAGGCAACGGCAACGGCAACGGCGACCCGGACGACCTCTGCGAGGTCGAGCCGGCCGATCTGACGCCCATCTCGGCGATCCAGGGTTCGGGCGCGTCGACGCCCATCCCGAGGACCGACGTCGTCACGCGTGGGGTCGTCACGGCCGACTTCACCTCCGGCGGGGCGAGCGACATCCCCGCCAACCAGGGACTGCGCGGTTTCTTCTTCGAGGCGATCACCGACGATCGTGACGCCGACCCCGCGACCTCGGAGGGGCTGTTCGTGTTCGACGCCGGCGGCGTCTTCGATGGCGCGATCGGCGACCTCGTCGCCGTGGCCGGGACGGCCGGCGAGTTCTCCTCGGTCACCCAGGTCTCGATGTCGGACTTCGACGTCTGCGCCCCGGGCGAGCTCCCGGCGCCGGCCGGTCTCGACCTCCCGAAGGCGCCGGCCGACCGCGACGCGGACTACGAGCCGTTCGAGTCGATGCGGGTCACCCACCCCGAGCTCTCGGTGATCGAGTTCTTCCAGCTCGAGCGGTTCGGCGAGATCCGCCTGTCCGCTTCCGGGGTTCTCCAGACGCCGACGAACATCCACCTGCCCGGGAGCCCCGACCAGGTGCAGCTCGCGGCCGACAACGCCGCGGCCGCGATCGTGCTGGACGACGGCCGCACCGGACAGAACCTGAACCGACTGAACAGCCCGGACCTGCTCCCCTACGTCGAGGTCGGCGAGACGCTCCGCATCGGCGACCAGGTCCACGACCTGACCGCGGTCCTGCACTTCGGGTTCGGCCAGTGGCGGCTCCAGCCGATCGACATCGACGAGATCACGGAGGCGCTGGCCGCCGGACGTACCCGCCCGCGTCCCGAAGATCCGCCGGAGGTCGGCGGAAGCCTGAAGGTGGCGAGCTTCAACGTCCTGAACTACTTCGACGGCGACGGCCAGGGCGGTGGCTTCCCGAACCCGCGCGGCGCGACGACCGCCTCCGAGCTCGCCCGCCAGACCGAGAAGCTCGTCGACGCCATCACGCGCCTGGGCGCCGACGTCTACGGCCTGATCGAGATCGAGAACGACGGCGGCGAGTTCCAGGCCGCCAGGACGCTGGTCGAGGCGTTGAACGACCAGGCGGGCCGTGAGGTCTACCGGTTCGTCGACACCGGGGTCGTGGGCATCGACGAGATCAAACAGGCGTTCGTGTACAACCGGTGGACGGTCCGCCCGGTCGGCGAGCTCGCCATCCTGACGAGCGAGGTCGACCCGCGCTTCGACGACACGCGCAGCCGCCCGGCCATCGCCCAGACGTTCCTGCGGCTGGGGACCGGCCAACGCGTCACGGTCGTGGTCAACCACTTCAAGTCCAAGGGCCAGAGCGGGCTGACCGACCCGTCCGATCCCGACTTCGACCAGGGCGACGGCCAGGGGTTCTGGAACCACACCCGCACCCAGTCGGCGCTCGCGCTGGCCGACTGGCTGGCCACGAACCCGACGCGGGTGCAGACCCTCGGCGCGCTCATCATCGGCGACCTGAACGCCTACGGGCGCGAGGACCCCATCAGCGCGCTCGAAGACGCCGGGTACGAGGACCAGCTGGTGCGGTTCACGGACGGGCCTCCGTACACGTTCACGTTCGACGGACAGCAGGGCGCGCTCGACACGGCGCTGGCGCTGCCCGCGCTCGCGGCTCGGATCACGGGCGCCGCCGTGTGGCACATCAACGCGGACGAGGTGCCGGCCATCGACTACCAGGAGTCCGTGGGGTTCCCGGACAACCCGCGGTTCCGAACGCCGGAGATCGCCGCGGCCTACTACGACCCAACCGCGTTTCGTTCCTCGGACCACGACCCGGTGGTCGTCGGGATCGAGCTGAGAAGGGACGGCGGATGAGGCCGAGATCGCCGGCGGAGCGGGCTCAGTGGAAGGAGTGGCCGCAGGCGCAGGACCCCTGCGCCACGGGGTTGTCGATGGTGAACCCGGAGGCCTCGAGGGAGTCGACGAAGTCGATCTTGGCCTCGGAGAGGTAGGGGACGCTCATCCGGTCCACCACGATCTTGACGCCGAACTGCTCCTCGGCCACATCTTTGTCCGAGAGCTGGTCGTCCAGGTACATCGCGTAGCGGAGCCCCGAGCAACCCCCAGGCTGCACGGCGACCCGCAGCGCGATGTCGGTCCGGCCCTCCTCCACCAGGAGGTCCTTCACCTTGCCGGCGGCGGTCTCGGTCAGCTGGATCATCTCTCCTCCGCTTTTGCGTCCGTTGCGGTCATCTCCGAGGATTGTAGCCGCTGGGGGGCCGAATCCGACCCAGCGGGTGGACGTTCCCGGAAGTCGGCGGTCTGGGCCTCCGCGGCACGTTCGAGCTCGGCCGGGGTGGTCCGAAACACCGAGTCGGGCGTCCCGGCGGCGGCCCAGATCACCTCGTAGCCCCGCAGGTCGGGGTCCAGGAAGGTCCGAACGCGCCCGGTGTGTCCGAACGGCGGCGTCCCGCCGACGGCGAACCCGGTGGCCTCACGGGCTTCCTCCGGGGTGGCCCGTCGGGCGCTCGAGGCGCCGGCGGCCGCGGCAAGCCGGGTCGGGTCCACCCGGTTGGCGCCGGAGGTCAACGCGAGGACGGGCTGGCCGTCGGCCACGAACACCAACGACTTCACGATCTGGCCGACCTCGCAGCCGATGGCACGGGCGGCGTCGACGGCGGTCTTCGTGCCCTCGGGGAACCGCCGAACCTCGACGGGGTGGCCCAGGACCTCCGCCGCCTGGAGGAACCGGTCGATGGCCTTGCTCACGAGCGGGGACGATACCCGGTCGAGGTCACGACGACGCCGCGAGCCGGTCGGCCTCGCGGGCGGCGCGCGCCGCCAGGTCCTCGAGCGCCGATCGCGCGTCGCCGAGCGCCCGCTCCCGCCCCACGGCATCGACCAGCGAGCCGACCCACACGCCGTCGGGATGCACGTCCGCCGCGCCGCACAGGATCGCCACCGGCGTCCCGGACCGACGGGCCTCGGCCATCACGCCCGCCGGGACCTTCCCCGAGAGAGAGGACTGGTCCAGCCGCCCCTCCCCGGTCAGGACCAGGTCGGCGCCGACGATCCGATCGGCCAGGCCCAACGCCTCCATCACGACCTCGACCCCGGGACGCAGGTGCGCCCCGAGGAACGCGATCAGCCCCGCCCCGGAGCCTCCGGCGGCGCCCGCCCCCGGGAGGTTCCGTACGTCGATCCCCAGGTCCCGGTGCAACACCGCCGCGTAGTGCGCCAGGGCCCGGTCGAGCAGCACCACCTCGTCGGGCGACGCCCCTTTCTGCGGCGCGTAGACGTGAGCCGCGCCACGCGGACCGACCAGCGGGTTGTCCACGTCGCTCGCCACCGTCACCCGAAGCGAGCGCACCTCCGGCGCGAGGCCGGTCACGTCCACCCGGTCCAGCGAGAGCAGGGCGGCCCCGCCGCCACCGATCGGCGCCCCCGCCGCGTCGAGGAACCGGACGCCGAGCGCGGAGGCGATCCCCGCTCCCCCGTCGCTCGTGGCCGACCCGCCGATGCACACGAGCGCCACGGCGATCCCCTCGCGCGACGCCGCCAGGAGCAGCTCGCCGGTTCCGCGGGTGCTCGCCCGCAGGGCGTCCCGGCGTGACTCCGCGACGAGCTGAAGGCCCGACGCGCGCGCCAGCTCCACGATGCCGGTCCGTCCGCCCGCGGCCTCGACCAGGCCGAACGCCGCCCCCACGGGGTCGCCGAGCGGGCCGGAGACGCGGGCACGGCGGACCTCGCCGCCGAGCGCCGCCACCAGGGCGTCGAGGGTGCCTTCGCCGCCGTCGGCCATCGGAGCGAGATCGAGCTCGTCGTCGGGCCGCTCGCGGCGCCAGCCGGCGGCGATGGCCCGCGCCGCCTGTTCGGCCGACAGCGTGCCTCGGAACTTGTCCGGGGCCACCAGGACGCGCATCGGGCCGAGGGTACAATCCGCCGCGACCCGGAAGGAGGCGGATCCGCCGGTGACCGTGGATCGAGCGACGATGCTCGGCGTCGCCAGCGCCGAGCGACAGCGGCTGGGCCGCACCATCCAGTATTTCCCCCCGACGCTCTGGGACGCCGACAGCGTGTGCGCGGGATGGCGCAACCGGGACGTCGCTGCGCATCTCGCGGCCCAGGAGACGGCCGCGGCGCAGCTCGTGGCCGGGGAACCGGCGGCCGAGTTCGACGCGTTCCGCGAGGCCAACGACGGCGAGCTGTGGGTCAACGGCTTCAACGAATGGGCGGTGCGCACCCGCGAGGAGCGCTCCACCCGAGAGGTCATCTCGGACTGGGGCCGGGCCGTGGACGCGTTCCTGACGCTCTGCGCCCGACTGGACGACGACGGCTGGCGCTCCACGCGGGTCGAGTGGGTGGCCGGCGAGATCGGGGTGCGCTACCTCGTGCAGTCGCGGATCGTCGAGTGGTGGCTGCACGGAGAAGATCTCCGCGAAGGCGCCGGGCAGGAGGAGAACCCCCAGCACTGGCCGGTCCACCTGATCAACGACCTGGCCATCCGGATGTTGCCCCACTCGCTGGGGCAGGCCGGGCTGTCGTTCCCCGGCCGGAGCCTTCTGGTCGAGCTCGAAGGCGTGGGCGAGGGGACCTGGCACTGGGGGCTCGCCCCAGGTGAAGCGCCTCCGGAGGACCGCAAACCCGACGCCTTCGTCCAGGGGCGCGGCCTCGCGTTCGCGCTCGTCGCCGGCCGGCGCCACGAGGCCTCGGCGTTCCTGGACGACGGGAACCTCGTGATCGGCGGCGAGGAGGATCTCGCCCACGCTGTGCTCGAGCATCTCCGGGCGTTCGTCGAGTAGCGGCGAACCGTCGCCGCCCCCCGTCCGTACACCTCTGCGATACGGTGCTGTTCGTGCGTTCGAAGGGGGGGAGCTCCGACGCGGCGCTCATGCGCGCCTTCGCCGACCGTGAGCCGGCGGCGGCCGCCGAGTTGTACGACCGGTTCGCCTCGCGCATCTACGGGCTCGGGATCGTGATGCTCGGCGCGGACGCGGCGGCCGAGGATCTCGTGCAGGACACGTTCGTGAAGCTGTACCGGAGCGCCGACCGCTACGACGCGGAGCGCGGAAGGCTCGAGACGTGGGTGCTCCTGGTGGCCCGGAGCCTCGCCATCGACTCGCTCCGGCGCCGGGTGCTCGAGGCCCGGGCGCTCGAACGCGGCGGCGTCCAGCGCGAAGCCTCCGACGAACCGGGGCCGGACCAGGCCGCGGAGACGGCGGATCTCACCGACCGCGCCCGCCGGGCCATGAGCTCGCTGACCGACGGCCAGCGAGCCGCGCTCGAGCTCGCGTATTTCGGCGGCAAGACGAGCGCCGAGGTGGCCGAGCTCGAAGGGATCCCGGTCGGCACGGCCAAGACCCGGATCCGCACCGCCCTGCTCAAACTTCGCGAGGCCATGGAGGAGCACATCCGTGACCTGTGACGAGGTGCGCGAGCAGCTCGCCGAACATCTCCTCGGCACGCTCGGACTCGAGCTCGACGCCGAGGTGCGCGCCCACCTGCGCGGGTGCGCCGCGTGCCGGTCCGAGATGACGGCTCTCGCCGAAGGTGTGAGCACGCTCGCCGCCGCCGCCCACGACATCGAACCCCCTGAAGCGCTGCGCGGGCGCGTGCTCGCGGTGCTCGAGGAAGAGTGGGCGGCGGCGACCCCCCTCGCTCGTGCCCGGCCCTCCCGCCGGTGGGTCGCGCGCGTCGCCGCCGCCGCCGCGCTCCTGGCGGCGGTGGCGTGGGGGGCCGTCGCGACGGTGCAGGCGGTCCGCCTCGGCGAGGAGGCCTCGAAATACGAGGAGTTCCTGGCCGTGCTCGGCGGAGAGAACGTCCGCGTCGGCGAGCTCCTGCCGGCCGACTCCCGCCAGATCGACGGAAGCGTCGTGATCTACGACTCGAACGTCGGGCAGTCGTGGGTGCTCGTGCTGGTGCGCGCGCCTGGGTGGGAAGGGTCGGCGAACGTGACCATGCTCGCCGGCGAGGAGACCCGCATCGACCTGCACCCCATCGAGTTCGGCGGCGGCGGCGAGGCCTCCACGTGGCTCGTCACCGGATCGGACCTCACAGCGTTCGAACGTGTGAACCTCTGGAACGACGACGGCGTGATCGCGAGCGCCGAGCTTGAGCGCGCCTGACCGTCACCGTCGCAGGACGAGGCGTCTCACCAGGCGCGGGATCGCGCCGAAGCGGTACTTGTACGCGTAGTCGCCCTTCAACAGGTCGAACGCCGAGCAGCCGCTCTCGATGGCGGTGCGGATGTCCTCGGCCACGAGGACCATCCCGGGCGCGACGGCCTGATACGCGCGGTCGAACGCCGAGTTGTAGAGGTAGTAGGTCCCCTCGTACCGGAACCCGATCGTGCCGGCGAGCTTGCGGTGCCCCTCGAGCTCGAGGAAGGCAAGGCTGAAGAGCCCGCGCGGCAGGAACGCCTCCCCGAGCCGCCGGAAGAAGATCTCCATGCCGGGCTGGAGGAACACACCTTTGGGACCCTCGCTGGTCCGGTGCATCTCGACGAACGTGTCGAGGAACTCCTCCAGGTCGTGCTGCGTGGCGAGGCAGAGATGCCACGGTCCGAGCTCGGTCTCGAGCTTGCGCGCCTTGCGCTTGATCTCGTGGCGGAGCTTCGACGGGAGCTGCCCCAGGTACTCCTCGAACGAGCCGGGGATCTCCAGGAACGGCGCCACGCCGTTCGCTTCCTCCTCAACGGCCACGGAGAGCCCTTGGGCCTGGGCGGCATCGGCCAGCAGCGACAGCCAGGACCGGTCCTCGGGCAGGCCGCGCAGGTCGGCCTCGGTCCAGTCCTCGAGGCGTTCGAGCGCGGCGAACAGCTCCTTGGCCACCGCCGGCTGGTGCTCGGGCAGCGCCACCGGGCCTTGGTAGTCGGTGACCTCGGTCCCGCCGAGGAACCGGAGCGTCGAGCCGCTGCGCTCGAACGCGGCCGCCCCGACCTGCGCCCCGCCGTCCTCGGCGAACGCCAGGAGCAGGTGTTCGGGTTCGTGGCCGAACTCCTCCCAGTACAGCTTCAGGTACTGAGGGGTGTGGAAGAACGTCCCGGCGGGATCGGCAGTGACCAGCGCGGACCAGTCTCGTCTGGCGAAGTCACGGGGGTCCTCCGAGAAGACGATGTCCACGGGGAAGGCGACCCTACCAGGACCCCCCGCCTCCGCCGCCACCTCCGCCGCCGGAGAAGCCGCCGCCGCCGGAGAACCCGCTCCCACCCGAACCCGCCGGTGTCGAGGAGATGATCCCGCTGGTCGTGACGGCGAACGAGTCCATGCTGTCCGCGAACTCGTGGTACACGAACGGCCGGCTGCTGACGTACCAGCCCAAGCCCTCGGACGGAACCTGCCCGAGCGCCTCGAACGCGTTCGCCCACTTGTCGGTCACGCCGAACACGACCGCGTACGGCAGGAACCGCGGGAACACGTTCTCCTCCTCGGCCCAGCGGGACATGTGCTCCTCGGCCGTTTCGATCACCCGTCGGAACCCCAGAGCCCTCCGGGTCATGGCCGTTCCCTTCGCCGTGCGCCTCGGCATCCGTTTGGACCCGATCAGCAGGAGCAACCCGCCCAGGATCAGCGGCAGCCCCAGCAGCCCGTAGTGCGTGAAGATCGCCAGGAGAACCGTCGCGCCGAGACCGAGGACCAGCGCCAGGATCCCGATCACGACCCACGCCGTGCGGACCGTGTCCGGCCGGCGGAGGAACCACTTCTTCGCCACCACCTCGTCGTACAGCGCGTCTTTGACCTTCTGGAGCCGGTTGGCGAACTTCTTCTTCAGGTCGGAGAGCTCGACCTCGTCCCCGCGGCCCTGGAACAGGCCGTACAGGAGCTTCCGCTCGTAGTCGAGCAGCTCCTCCTCGACTTTGTCCTGCCTGATGAGCTTCCAGTCCGGCTTCCCGAGGAACCACTTCTTGGGGATCTCTTCGATCACGATGAAGCCGCGCACCGCCAGGTCGACGATCGTTGCCGAGACGTCGAGGGTGTTCGCCTCCTCGTCGATCAGGGTGCCGATCTCGCCGGGACGAAGGTCGTCCGGCGGCGCGAACTCGACCGGCGCCTCGCCGGGCTCGAACAGCGGCACGGGCGTCGGGGGGGCGCCTTCGTTCGGCGATCCCATCACCTGGTCCACCTGCGAGCCGACGAACCGAAGGTCGCGGCCCCGGCGCCACGCCAGCAACGAGAACCCACCGACCACGAGAGCGCCCAGCCCGGTCGTCCACCCGACCGTCGTCGGCGAGCGTTCGAAGGCCCGGCCGAAGCTCCATCGCTCGTCGAGGATCGGGGCCGTGTCGGACACCGTGCCCGGCGGGAGCGCCGCGACCACCGACATCGCCGTGTACGAGCCGAGCTCCTCGTGCACGAACACACCCGCACCGTCGCGGACCTCGGCCCGGTCGCATCCGAACGTGGACCCGAACGGCCCCTGGAAACACGCCACCCGCGTGATCGCAGCCGGGCCCTCGACCCGGATGCGCATCCGTCCGATCGGCTGCTCCCACCGATCCCCGATCGCGTTCCAGTACAACTCGTCGTGCGTGTCGAACCCGTTCATCGCGCCGCGAACGCGGTACACGATCGTGTAGGTGTGCTCGCCGGTGATCGTCCGGTCCGGGTCCCCGATCCGGATCGAGAACGCGCCGCCTTCGCTGTTGGTCTCCACGTCGTCCGGCGTGTCCGCCGACGTCGTCACCGAGACCACCTCGATCGGGTACACGCGGTCGTAGCGGTCGTCGAAGCGAAGCCGGTCCGGGATGTAGCGGAAGATCCCGTGCCGTTCGACGGACCCGAAGTCCTGCACGATCGTCTCGGTGATCTCGAGCGTCCCGCCGGGTTCGATGACGATCCGGACGTCGAAGCGGGGCGTGGACTCGAACCCCTGAGCCCCGGCGCCGGGCGTGCCGATGAGCGCCGCGGCGGCGGCGCCGAGGATCGCGAGCCGGACCCCTCGCCTCACGGGTCCACAGACTAGAGCCTTGCGGCGCAGCTTCGAGCGTGGGCGGGAGGGCATTCGGCCGTAGCATGGCGCCTCGTGAAGAGACTCCAGGCCCTGGCCGGCGGGTTCCGCGACCGTGCCAGGGCCTTGTTCGGCTTCGAGGGCAACGTCCTCGCCCTGACCGCCGTGGGCGTGGGCGTCCTGGCCGGCCTGGGCGCCGTCGCGCTCGAATTCCTCCTTCGCCTCATCGGCCGCCTGTTCCTCGGCTCCGAGTCCGGCGTGACCTCGCACGTGCTGCGGGTCGCGGTCGCGCCCGTGATCGGCGGCCTGCTGGCCGGACCGCTCATCGCCCGAGGTGCGCGAGAGGCCAAGGGCCACGGAGTCCCCGAGGTCATGGAGGCGGTCGCGGTGCGCGGGGGCCGGATCCGCGGACGGGTGGCCGTCGTGAAGACCCTGGCGTCGGCGTTGACGATCGGCTCCGGCGGATCGGCCGGACGCGAGGGCCCCATCGTGCAGGTGGGCGCCACGCTCGGGTCCAAGACCGGACAGTTGTTCAAGATGTCGGAGCCCCGGATTCGGCTCCTCGTGGCCTGCGGGGCGGCCGGCGGGATCGCAGCCGCGTTCAACGCCCCGCTGGCCGGGGTGTTCTTCGCCCTCGAGGTGATCCATCAGCAGTTCAGCGCGCGGGGGTTCGCCACGGTGGTGCTCTCCGCCGTCACCGCGTCGGTGATCTGGCGGTCGGTGTTCGGCAACCAACCGGTCCTGAACGTCCCACCGTTCGGGCTTCGCCATCCGGTCGAGCTGCTGTTCTACGCCGTGCTCGGCCTGCTGGCGGCGGTCACGGCGATTGCGTTCGTCAAGACCCTGTACTGGACGGAGGACCGCTTCGACGGTCTCCCGATCCTGGAGGACCTCAAGCCGGCGCTCGGCGGGCTCCTGCTGGGCGTCGTCGGGCTCGCGACGGTGCGGCTCGCGGACGGCTCCCTCGTCTACGGCAGCGGGCTCCCCGGGATCGACCGGGCGCTCGGTGGTGGGTTGGCGTGGGAGGTCCTGCTCCTGCTCTTGCTGGCCAAGCTGGTGGCGACGTCCCTCACGCTCGGCTCCGGAGCCTCCGGCGGCGTCTTCGCCCCCTCGCTGTTCATGGGCGCCATGCTCGGGGCCGCCTTCGGCCAGGGGGTCCACGCCCTGATCCCCGGCACGGCCGCCGGCGCGGGTGCGTACGCGATGGTGGGGATGGCCGCCGTGTTCGCCGGCGCGGCGCACGCGCCGATCTCGTCGATCCTGATCCTCTTCGAGATGACGAACGACTACCGGATCATCCTGCCGCTCATGCTCGCCTGCATCGTGGCCACCCTCGTCTCCTCGATCGTCCACCCGGACTCGATCTACACGCTGAAGATCCGCCGAAAGGGGGTGGACCTCGCCGAGGGGCGGGAGCGCCACCTCCTGGAACGGACGTCGGTCGGGCGCGCGACCATTCCGGACGTCACCACGGTGCGCGCTCCGGTCTCTCTCGAGCAGATCCGGTTGTCGATGGAGACGGCCGGCACCGGACGGGTCGTGGTGGTGGACGAGGCCGACCGGCTCATCGGCGTCGTGAGCGCCGAGCGCCTCCTGAGCGACGAGTGGGACGGCGAACCCACGATCGAGGACCTGATCGAGACCTATCCGGTGGTTACCCCGCGGGAGTCGGTGGACGCCGCCCTGCGTAAGCTGGCGCCCCGCGGGTTGCCGATGATCCCGGTCGTCGAGGACGAGCGCGAGCGCCGCGTGATCGGGTTCGCCACCCGCGACAGCCTGTTGTCCGCGTACTGGCAGGCGCTGGTCGCCGAACGAGAGGCCGGCCACGCCGAGGGCCACCTGTCGTGACCGTCGAACTGAAGCTGTACACCGAGCTCGCCGAGTGGTGGCCGTTGCTCTCGCCCCCATCGGAATACGACGAGGAGGCCGAACGGTACGGGGCCATCCTGGCGGCGAGCGTCGACGGTCCGCTTCGCCGGGTGCTCGAGCTCGGCTCCGGCGGCGGGAACAACGCCTCGCATCTGAAGGCGTCGTTCGAGCTCACGCTCGTGGACCGCTCGCCGCAGATGCTCGCGGTGAGCCGGCGCCTCAATCCCGAGTGTGAACACGTCGAGGGCGACATGCGCACGATCCGGCTCGGCCGGACGTTCGATGCCGTGTTCGTGCACGACGCAATCGCCTACATCACCACGCGCGAGGACCTCGCGGCGGTGTTCGCGACGGCGTTCGAGCACTGCCGCCCCGGCGGCACCGCCCTGTTCGTCCCGGACTGGATCCGCGAGACGTTCCGCCCCGAGACCTCCCACGGCGGCCACGACGGTCCCGACCGGGCCCTGCGGTATCTGGAGTGGGACTGGGACCCGGATCCCGCCGACGACACGCACGTCATGGAGCTCACGTACGTGCTCCGACAGCCCGACGGCTCCATCCGGGTCGAGCACGACACCCACGTCTGCGGCCTGTTCCCCCGCGCGACGTGGCTCGAGCTGCTCGAGGCCGCCGGGTTCGAGGCCTCCCCGGTCGCGATCGAGACGGATTGGCCTCCCGTGGGCTCCGAGGCCTACGTGGGACGACGCCCCTAGGCCGAGTGGGGCGAGGCGCCGGTGCCGGAACCCTCCCCCTGGAGGGCTTCCTGGAGCACGTCCCAGGCCAGGACGGCGCATTTCACCCGCACCGGGTACTTCACGACGCCTTTCAGCGCCACCAGCTCGCCGAAGGCGTCCTCGTCCGGCTCCCGGTCGCCGGACAACATCGCCCGGACGTCCGACGCGAGCGCCTCGACCTCCTCGGTCGTCTTCCCGCTCACCGCCTCGGTCATCATCGACGCCGACGATTGGCTGATGGAACAGCCCTGCCCCACGAACGAGACCTCGAGGACCTTCCCGTCTTCGGCGTGGGCGAACACGGTGATCTCGTCGCCGCAGAGGGGGTTGTTCTTGGAGCAGGTGAGCTCGGCGTCCGGCATCTCCCGCTTGTTCCGCGGGTTCTTGTAGTGGTCGAGGATGACCTCTTTGTAGATGTCGTCCAGCGCCATCTGGGCCACCCTACCCGAACACGGCCTCGGCCTTGGCCAGCGCCTCGATCAACGCGTCGACCTCGTCCCTGGTGTTGTACACGTAGAAGCTCGCCCGGGCCGTGGCCGCCACGTCGAACCGCCGCATCACGAGCTGGTTGCAGTGGTGCCCCGCCCGGATCGCCACGCCCTCCTCGTTCAGGACGGTAGCGAGGTCGTGCGGGTGGACGTCCCGGTACCAGAACGACACCGCCCCGCCGCGAACGCTCGCGTCCTTGGGGCCGTACACGGTGGCCCCGGCCTCCAGCAGCCGATCGAGCGCGTACGCCGTGAGCTCCATCTCGTGCCCGCGCACCGCGTCCATGCCGAGCTCCTCCAGGTAGTCCACCGCGGCGCTGAGCGCGACCTCCTGGGCGATGTTCATCGTCCCGCCCTCGAACTTGAACGGCACGACGTTCCACGTGGAGTGGTCGTGGAACACCTCGTCGATCATGTGCCCGCCGCTGATCCACGGGTCCATCGCCTCGAGGTGCTCGAGCTTCGCGTACAAGCCTCCGGAGCCGGTCGGTCCGAGCATCTTGTGGCCGCTGATCGTGAGGAAGTCGCAGTCCAGGTCCACCACGTCGACCGGGACGTGCGGCACGAGCTGGGCCCCGTCGACGAGGCAGAGCGCTCCGACCGCGTGGGCGGCCTCGACCAGCTCCTTCGCCGGCGTGAGCGTCCCGAGCGAGTTCGACATGCCGGTGACAGCGAACAGCTTCGTGCGTTCGGTCAGCAGTGAGCCGAGCTCGGACAGGTCGAGCAGCCCCTCGTCGGTGAGCGGGAGGTACCGCAGCACCGCCCCGGTGTCCCGCGCCGCGAGCTGCCACGGGACGATGTTCGAGTGGTGCTCCATGTCGGTCAGCAGGACCTCGTCGCCCTCGGTCAGGAACTTCCGAGCCCACGCGTAGGCGACAAGGTTCGTCGACTCGGTGGTGCCGCGGGTGAACACGATGGTCTCCGGCTGCGGCGCCCCGATGAAGCGCGCGAGCGTGCCCCGTGAGCCCTCGTACAGGGCCGTGGCCTCCTCGGCCAGCTCGTAGATGCCGCGGTGGGCGTTCGCGTTGTGCTGGGTGTAGAACTCGATCTCGGCGTCGATCACCTGGCGCGGCCGCTGCGAGGTTGCGGCGGAGTCCAGGTACACCAGCGGCTTCCCGTTGACGGTGCGCTCGAGGATCGGGAAGTCCGCCCGGATCGCCGGGACGTCCAGCCGGTTGGTGGACCGCCGCTCGGTTACCGCCATCGAACCTCGCCTCCCCGGGTCACGTCGTCGCCACGGTTGCCGATTGTTCCTCGAGGCCGAGCTCGGCCCGCAGGCCCTCGTACCCCTTCTCCTCGAGCTCGTGGGCGAGCTCCTTGCCGCCCGACTTCACGATACGACCGTCCAGCATGACGTGGACGTGATCCGGGGTGATGTAGTTCAGGATCCGCTGGTAGTGGGTGATCAGCAGGACGCCGAGGTTCGGCCCGATGAGCTGCGACACCCCGGTGGCCACCGCCTTCAGCGAATCGATGTCCAGTCCCGAGTCGGTCTCGTCGAGCACGGCGATCTCGGGCTCGAGCACCGCGAGCTGCAGGATCTCGTTCTTCTTCTTCTCGCCGCCGGAGAAGCCCTGGTTGACGTAGCGCTGGACCATCGCGTCCTCCACGCCCAGCAGGTTCATCTTCTCCTTCATGTGTTTGCGGAACGCGAGGGCGCTGATCTCCTCGCCCTTCACGTTCTTGTACGCGGTCCGGAGGAAGTTCACGACGGAGACCCCGGGGATCTCGACCGGGTACTGCATGGCCAGGAACAGCCCGCGTTCGGCCCGCTTATCGGCCGTGAGCGCCGTGATGTCCTCGCCCTTGAACAGGACCTTGCCCGCGGTGAGCGCGTAGCCGGGACGGCCCATCAACACGTTCGCCAGCGTCGACTTGCCCGAGCCGTTCGGGCCCATCAACGCGTGGGTCTCGCCCTGGCGCACCACCAGGTCGATCCCTTTCAGGATCGGCTTGCCCTCAACGGAGGCCTCGAGGCCCCGGATCTCCAGCGTCGCCACGTCGGTCATCACTCACCCACCTCGATCAGCACGTCGTCGTTCTCCACCTTTGCCGGGAACACCTCCACGGGCTGCGTGGCCGGCAGGCTCCTCGGCCTGCCCGTGTTCAGGTCGAAGGTCGAGCCGTGTTTCGGGCACTCGACCGTCTCGAAATCCGGATCGACCTCGCCTTCGTCCAGGAAGTAATGCGCGTGCGAGCAGATCGCGTCCACGACCCGGAACCCCTCCTCGCCGAGGTTCGCGACGGCGAACGGGCGGTGGTCGTGTTCGAACCGCCGCACCTCGCCCTCCGGGACGTCCCCGACGCCGCAGATCCGGACCAGGGCCACCGGCTCAGAACCCCCTCGCCAGCTCGTCTTCGATCGCGGCGACGAGCCCGTCTCGGATCTCGGGGATGTCCACGCGGTCCAGCACCTCCTGGAAGAAGCCGAACACGATCAGCCGTTCAGCTTCGTGGCGCGGGATGCCGCGGCTCATCAGGTAGAAGAGCTCGTCGTCGCCCACCGGCCCCACGCTCGCCGCATGGCCGCATCGGGTGGGGTCGTTCGTGAGGATCTCGAGGTTCGGGACCGAGTGCGCCCGGGCCGATTCCGAGAGCAGGATGTTCCGGTTGGTCTGATAGGCGTCGCAGCGGTGCGCGCCCTGCTCGATGATCACGGTGCCGGTGTAGATGGCGTTCGAACGGTCGCGCATCGCCCCCTTGTAGAGGAGGTCGCTCGCCGTCCGCGAGCCCACGTGGTCCTGGATCGAGCGGTGGTCGATGTGCTGGTCGCCGTCGCCGAAATACACGCCGAGCATCTCGCTGGAGCCGCCGTCTTCGGCCAGGACCGTCTCGACCTCGGCCCGCGCCAGCGAGGCCCCGAATGCCACGCCGAGCGTGCGGACCTGCGCGTCGCGGCCGACCCGCGCACGCTGGACGCTGAGATGGGTCACGCCGTCGCCGTATTCCTGGAGTGCCACGTACCGCACCCGGGCGCCGGCGGCCGCGAAGATCTCGACCACGGCGTCGGAGAGGGCGTGCCGGAGCGTTGGCGAGGCGTACCGGTCGATGAACGTCACGTCGGCCCCCTCCTCGGCGACGAGGAGCGTCCGCGGGAACACCGCGGCCCCGTCCGCGTCGAGGTAGGTCAGGGTCTGCAGCGGGAGCTCGATCTGGACGTCTCTCGGGACGTGGAGGAACGTCCCGCCCGTCCGGAACGCGGCGTGCAGCGCGGTGAACTTCGACCGGTCCGTCGCCACCAGGCTGTGCAGGTACGGCTCGACGAGCTCGGGCCGTTCTGCCGCGGCGCGGTCCAGGTCGCCGAACCACACGCCCTTGCCATCGAGCCAGTCGGCCTTCGTCGTCGAGATCACCCCGGAGTTCCGCTGGATCTGGAGGCCGGCGCGTTCGCCGGTGACCTTCGCCGCGGCCAACACGCCGTGCTCGTTGACGGCTTCCGGCCCGCCGCTCTCTTCGAACGGTCGCAGGTCGAGGTCGAACTCCTCGAGGTCCGTGTACCGCCACTCCTCGGTCTCCTGGGACGGGATCGGAAGGGCGCGGAACTCCTCGAAGGCCTGCTTGCGGATGGCCTGCACGAACGACGGCGCCTCGGGAAGGCGGGCCAGGGCGTCCTCGTCGAACCCGAGGGCGGGCACCGTGGCTTCGCGGGTGGATTCGGTCACGTCGAAAGTCTACCGAAGGGGTCGGATTCGCCCTCTTGCGCTGGTGTACGACATTCTTCCGCCTCGTGTGACCTCCGTCACGGCAGAGCGCGTCGGAAGTCTTT
>DASUTU010000064.1:0-6082 GCA_036374435.1 Actinomycetota bacterium
TCCGCGGCGCGCCAGATCTCGGCGTAGTCGCGGATGTGCGGCGGCTGGCCGGCGAGATCGAGCGTCTCCCACGCCGCCAACACCTCGTACATCCGGCGCCCGTACAGGTGGGTCCCGATGGGCCGCTCGAGGTCGTTGACCTGGGTATGGACCTCCTCGTCCGGCTCGGCCCAGTCGAAGGCGCCGCGTTCGTCGGCCGCGTATCCGTCGAGGGAACAGATCGTCGTGTAGATCAGCCTGGCCACCAGGGGAGCTCCTCTCTCTCGCGGGCGAGGGGCCACGAGCCTACGCGGGGGCGAGGTCACTGGAGGCCGCCAGAGCTGATCCGAATCGGCCTGGTACCCGAAGTTCACCCTCGGTTGTTGCCGTTTGCGGCCGTCTGTCGCAGGATGGGCGGTACGGGAGAAAGGAGGTGGTCCTACTTGCATAAACCGCAGGAGACCCCCGAGGTGACTGGCTGCTGAGCCGTCCCTCGCGGGCCGGGGCCACCGCCCCGCCCGTTGCCGGGCGACCGGCAGAATCCAACCAGATCACCGAGCTCGCGAGCTCCGGACTGGTCTACCGGACGAAGCCTCCGACGAGGCCGAAGCGCCCGCGAGTCCTGTAGCGCCTGAACGGGCCGGGTCCCGCACATCGGGGCCCGGCCCGTCACGTTCTCGGTGCGGCTAGGCTGGAGATGGTGAGGTTCGAGAACACCGTGGTCATCGAACGGCCTCCCGCCGAGGTCTTCGAGTTCCTGGCCGACTTCGAGAACGTCCCGAGGTGGAACTACGCGATCGAGTCGACGCGGAAGACCTCCGATGGGCCGGTCCGGGTGGGCACGACGTACCGGCAGGTTCGGACCATCCCGAGCCGAAGCGAGGAATCGCTGGAGGTGACCGAGCTCGAGCCGGACCGCCGCCTCGCAGTCCGAGGCGACCTCGGCCCCCTCCACGGGACGCTGACGTACGAGCTCGAGGAGACCGGCGGGGCGACGAGGCTGGTCAACACCGCCGACCTCGAGGCCCAGGGAGTGATGAGGCTCGCCGCCCCGCTCGCCGCCGGCCGCGTTCGCGAGGCCGTTGCCGCGAACCTCGGCGAGCTCAAACGGCTCCTCGAGTCGGGACCGTGACCCAGCAACCCCGGTGAAGCTCGCGCAACACATCCACCGGATCGGCGATCGGAGCCTCGTCAACTCGTACCTGGTCGAGGAGTCGGGCGAGGTGACGATCGTCGACGCCGGCATGTCCGGCCTCTATCGGGACATCCCCCGTGAGCTCCGGGCGATGGGCCGGTCCGTGGCCGACGTCCGTGCCCTGGTCCTCACCCACGGGCACTCCGACCACATCGGCTTCGCCGAACGCCTGCGCCGGGAGCGTGGCGTCCCGGTCTCGGTGCACGAGGCGGACGCGGCGCTGGCGCGCGGCGAGGTGCCGAACCCGTCGAAGGGGCTCGGCCCGACCAGGCTCGGACCGCTCCTGGGATTCCTCTGGTACGGGCTCCGGCACGGAGGGGTCCGCACGACCAAGGTGCAGGTGGTAGCCACGTTCGGCCACGGGGCGACGCTCGACGTCCCCGGCAGCCCGCGCGTGATCCTGACGCCCGGACACACGCCGGGCAGCGCCGTGCTCCACCTCCCGGCGCTCGGCGCACTCTTCGTCGGGGACGCATTCGCGACGTACGCGGTCACGACCGGCGCCCGCGGCCCGCAGGTCGCGCCGTTCACCGCGGATGCCGACGAGGCGGTCTCTTCCCTGTCTCGGCTCGAGGGCATCGACGCGGACCTGGTGCTTCCCGGCCACGGCGACGTATGGACCGGCGGCGTCGACGAGGCGATCCGGCAAGTCCGCGATGGCGCCACGACGCGGAGCTGATCCGCGGGGCTGCCCGGGCGGCAAGATCCTGGGCGGCCGCCTGCCGTTGTCCCTTACCGGCGCCGGGCGGGACAATCTCTCGATGAGCGCCACCGAGATCGAGGGCCTGCTCGAGAGCGGCCGCCGGGCGGCCGAGGAACGGGCGTGGCCCGAGGCCTACGAGGCCCTGGCCGCCGCGGACGCCGCTGGCCGGCTCGACGCCGGGGACCTCGAGCTGCTGGCGAAGGCCGCCTGGTGGGTGGGCCGGCAGAACGAGTCGATCGAGGCGCGCGAACGGGCCTACTCGCAGCACATCGAACGCGGCGACCGCCCGCGCGCCGCGTTCACGGCGTTGACCCTCCGGCGGGAGAACGCCGCCAAGCTCGCCGGGTCCGTGGCGCAGGGGTGGCTCACCCGGGCCGAGCGGCTCCTGGCCGACGAGCCGGAGTCCGTGTCCCACGGGTACCTGGAGCTGGCGAGGGGGGCGGCGCCGTGGGGACGCGGGGAGCTGGAGGTCGCGCTCGCCCACATGCAGCGCGGCCTCGAGATCGCCCACCGGCTCGGCGACACCGACCTGCACGCGTGGGCCAGCACCTACAGCGGCATGATCCTGCTCGACCTGGGTCGCGTCGAGGAGGGCTGGGCGCTCATGGAGGAGGCGAGCGCGGCGGCCGTGGGAGGCGAGCTCGGCGCGTACACGACCGGTGCCGTGTTCTGCAACGTGATCGCCTCCAGCCGGGACCTGGCCGACTACCGCCGGGCGAGCGAGTGGGCCGACGCCGCCAAACGATGGTGCGAACGCCAGTCGATCACCGGCTTCCCCGGGATCTGCCGCGTCCACCGCGGCGAGGTGCTGCGGCTCCTCGGGAGCTGGGCCGAGGCGGATGCGGAGCTGCGAAAGGCCACGGACGAGCTGTTCGAGTTCAACCCGGCGCACGCCGGCGCCGGCTTCCACCAGCTCGGCGAGGTCCGCCTGCGGATGGGCGACGCCGCCGGAGCGGAGGAGGCGTTCCGACAGGCCCAGGAGCTGAGCGAGGATCCGCAGCCCGGCCGCGCCCTGCTCCTGCTTCGCGAGGGCAACCTGGAGGCCGCGGCGGCCTCGATCCGGGGGAGCCTCCAGGACATCGAGTGGAACCGGCTCGGCCGTTCCCGTCTGCTGCCGACGCAGGCCGAGATCGCCTGGCGCTCCGGCGACGCCGGCGTGGCGCGGGCGGCCGCCGTCGAGCTCGACGACATCGCGGCCGCGTTCGGGAGCGACGCGATCCGCGCCGGCGCGGAGTGGGCCCACGGGCTGGCCGACCTGGCGGAGGGGGGCGACTCCTCGCGCCACTTCCGCCGGGCCCGGCAGCTCTGGCAGGGCGTCGAGGCGCCGTACGAGACCGCCCGCGCGTGCCGGCTCCTGGCCGAGGCGCTCGTCGCCGAGGGTGACCCGCAGGCGGCGGCGATCGAGCTCGAGGCCGCCCGGTCGCTGTTCGCGCGGCTGGGGGCGGCGCCCGACACCCGGGAGGCCGAGACGAGGCTCGCCACCCTCGCCCCGGCACCCGCCGAGGTCGAGCCGGCCCGGCGGACGTTCGTGTTCACCGACATCATCGGCTCGACCGCGCTCCTCGAGGCGATCGGCGACGAGGCGTGGACGGACCTCCGGCGGTGGCACGACGAGGAGCTCCGCCGGTGCATCTCGGATCACGGCGGCGAGGAGGTGGACCACACCGGCGACGGGTTCTTCGTCGCGTTCGACGAGCCCGGCTCCGCGATCGCGTGCGCCCGCGAGATCCAGCGGAGGCTGGCGGCCCACCGGCGAGAGCACGGGTTCGCGCCCCAGGTCCGGATCGGCGTCCACGCTGCCGAGGCCTCGCGAGCGGTGGAGAAGTACACCGGCATGGGGGTGCACGTCGCCGCTCGCATCGGCGCCCTCGGCGGGGCCGGGGAGATCGTGACGAGCGCCACCACGGTGGCGGGGCTCGAGGGCCTGGAGCTCGAGAACCCCCGACAGGTCGAGCTGAAAGGCGTCAGCGAACCGGTCGAGGTGCTCTCGGTCGCCTGGCGCTGAGGCCGGTCAGACGACGCCGCGCGGCGAGGCCGGCGCGGTGAGGTCGGCCCGCACGATCTCGAAGAGCCGGACCGGGCGGCTCACGTCCTCGAGCAGGGTCTCGTCCACGGGCTCGGCCTCGACCCGGCCGCGCACGGCGGCGAGGGTCCGCTCGGTGACCAGGATCTGGTTCGGCCCGGCCGTCTCGGCCAGGCCCGAGGCCAGGTTCACGTGGTTTCCGATGACCGTGTATTCGGTCCGGGTGTCCGACCCGATGTTGCCCACCGTGACGTAGCCGGTGCTGATGCCGATGCCGACGTTCAGCTCCTCGTGCAGCCGCTCCATCCAACGAGTGCGGATGCCGCGCAGGCGCGAACGCATCTCGAGCGCCGCCGCCACGGCACGCTCGGCGTGATCCTGGAACGGGATCGGGTCGCCGAAGAACGCCAGGATGCCGTCGCCGACGTATTTGTCCAGCGTGCCGCCGTGGCGGAAGACCACGTCGGTCATGGCCGCGAAGTATTCGTTGAGCGCGTCGATGAGCTCCTCGGGCTCGACGCGCTCGGACATCGCGGTGAACCCGCGGATGTTGGCGAACAGGATGGTCAGGTTGCGGCGCGTCGACTCGAGGGTGACGGGGGCGTTGCCGCTCAGGACGGCGTCCGCCACCTGCGGCGCGAGGTACCGGCGAAGCTGCTCGGCCCGCCGGATCTGCCCGAGCTGGTCCTCCACCTGCCGCTCGAGGTTCTCGTTCAGGGTGGTGAGGTCGCCGTAGAGCTCGGCGAGCCGGCCGGAGGTCTTGTTCAGGTTCGCCGTGAGGCGGCCGAACTCGTCGCGGTTCGGCACCTCCACCCGCTCGTCGAAGTCGCCGCCGGCGATCCGGGCCAGCGCGTGGTCCACCTTGCGCACCGGACGGATCAGCGACCAGGACAGGGCCGCGCCCAGCCCGAGCGCGATCAGCAGTGCCACGCCGGACAGGGACACGACCGCCGTGAGGAGGAACCGGTGCAGCGATGCCAGGTCGGCCGAGGCGCGGTCGATGCGCTCCTCCGTCGTGACGATGAGCGCGTTGAACACGTCCTCGAGCTCGTGCGAGATCTCGTGCTCCGCGGAGATGTGCAGCGAGAGCGCCTGATCGATCTCGCCGGACTCGTACAGGGCGAGGACGTCCTCTCCCGCCTCCGCGTACCGCTCGTCGATCGCGCGCAGCCGGTCGACCGCGTCCTGCACCTCCGGCCCTCCGACGGCCTCGAGCTCGGCCACCTGCGTGTCGAAGTTCTCCTTGGCCAGCACGATCTTGTCGTTCCACGTGTCGTCCTGGGTGGTGAGCGCCATGGCCCGGTAGTGGCTCCGCGCCGTGACCCCGTAGATGCCCTGACGGGAGAGGTCGCTCAGGCGCTGGAGCTCGACGATCTGGCCGGCGTGGTCGTTCATCCGGCCGATGACGTAGATGCTCATCACGCCCATGCCGAGCAGGAGCACGGCGATCACGAGGAATCCCGCGAGAAGCTTGGTGTGGACCTTCGCGCGGATCCGGGCGATGAAGTCGGCGAACGGCCGGATCAACGGCGGCAACCTCCCCGGCCCGGGCTCCATCGGCGGCGCGTCGTCGACCAGCTCGGCGTCAGCGACCGCCGGTCCGGCGTCGGCCCGCTCCAACGGCGGCAGATCCTCGACGTCGTCGTCCTTCATGTTCGTCCCCCACCTCGATGCGCCGCCGCCCGGGTCACCCGCGCGGTCACGAGCGGTGGCCAAGCTCTTGCCGGCGCACGCGCGGGGTCATTGTGACGGGGGCCTGCAAGGCAGGTCAATGTGACGCTGAGCACCAGCGATGGGTGATGCGGGTCATTGCCGCCTCAGGCGGCCATGGGAGGCCCCGCACGACGGCGGACACTGCCCGGCCCGAGCCAGGTCACCGTCCCATCCGGAGCTCGCGCCACCTTCCAGCCGTGTTCGTGGACGAGGCGGTGATGGAACGAACACACGAGCACGAGGTTGTCGAGGTCGGTTCGGCCGCCCGATGACCACCACTCGATGTGGTGGGCGTGCGTGAACCGCCGCGAGCCGCACCCGGGGAAGCGGCACTCGCGATCCCGATACCGGAGCTGCCGCATCATCGCCGCCGAGGGTTCACGCGTCAGGCGTCCGAAGCGAATGGGCTGGGCCATCTCGTCCTCGAGCACCATCTGGATCCGAGCGTTACACGCCAGTCGCCGGGCGG
>DASUTU010000065.1:0-7429 GCA_036374435.1 Actinomycetota bacterium
GGGGAGATCGGGCCGTACACGGTCGGGTGGGAGACCTATACGGCGGACGCGGATATGACGCCGCTGTTCGCCGGGTTGCCCGACGACCGCTGCCAGTGCGACAACTGGGGCTACGTGTTCGAGGGCAAGGTCGTGTTCCACACGGCGAGCGGGGACGAGGAGTTCACCGCCGGCGACGCCTACTTCGTCGGGCCGGGGCACACGCCCTCGATCTTCGCCGGAACCACGCTGGTGGAGTTCAGCCCGACCGACCGGCTCCGGCAGACCCTCGAGGTCGTGACGAAGAACCTGGAGGCGGCCGGCGCCGGGGCGTGAGGCCGTCGAAGACCGCCGGAGACGGGGCCGCCGCGAGGCTGCCCCTTCCGTGGCCGGACTTCACAACTTCACAACGTCGGCTCCCGGGGTGGCGCCGGGGTCGCGGCTACGATGCCGACGATGCCCCTCTACAAGGAACAGGGCGTCGTCCTGCGCTCCACCAAGCTGGGCGAGGCCGACAAGATCGTGACGGTCATGACCCAGGGCTCGGGCAAGGTCCGGGCGGTGGCCAAAGGCATCCGCAAGACCACCTCGAGATTCGGAGCCCGCCTGGAGCCGTTCACCCACGTGTCGCTGATGGTCTACCGGGGTCGGGGATCCCTCGACACCGTGAGCCAGGCCGAGATCCTCTCGCCGTTCCTGGCGCTCCGGTCCGATCTGGGGCTCTTCGCCGCCGGGGAGACCATGCTCGAGTCCGTGGACAAGGTGGCCGAGGAGCACGAACGCAACATCCGGCTGTTCATGCTCTTGCTGTCCGGCCTTCGGGCCCTGGAGACCGGCCCGGCGGATCCGGCCGCGGTCGCAGAGTCGTTCCTGCTCAAGCTCCTGTCGCTCTCGGGGTTTCACCCCAACCTGTTGGCGTGCGCGGTCTGCGGCCGGCCCGGCCCGGACCGGTTCGCGAGCGGCCAGGGTGGAGCCGTCTGCGCCGAACACGCCGAGCTGGACGCCGGCCCGGCCTCTCCGAAGGCCCTCGAGCATCTGGCGGCGCTGGGAGGCACGGGGCTGCTCGAGTCGGGGGCTATCTCGACCGATATGACCACGAGGCGCGAATCCCGCGCCCTGCTGTTCGGATTCGCCGAGTACCACCTGGAGAGACGGATGAAGAGCCTGCCCATCCTGGCGAGGAGCCTCGTGCCGTGAGCTTCCTCGACGACCTCGACCGCGACCGGCTGCCGCGGCACGTCGGCATCGTCATGGACGGCAACGGCCGGTGGGCGAAGCTCCGGGGGCTCCCCAGGACCGAGGGGCACGCCGCCGGCGAATCGGCCATGTGGGACACGGTCGTGGGGGCGAACGAGCTCGGCCTGCGATGGCTGACGATGTTCGCCTTCTCCACCGAGAACTGGAACCGGCCCAAGGCCGAGGTCCGCTACCTCATGGGGTTCAACCGCAGGCTTCTTCGGCGGCGTCGCGACGAGCTGCACCGGATGAACGTCCGGGTCCGGTGGATCGGGCGCCGCGATTGGCGCGTGCCGAGGTCGGTCCTCCGCGAGATGGTGATCTCCGAGGACCTCACCAGGCACAACACCGGCATGACCCTCACGATCGCGTTCAACTACGGCGGGCGAGTCGAGGTCGCCGACGCGGTGAAGAGGCTCCTGGCCGACCACGACGCCGGCCGACTGAAGGGCGAGAAGATCACCCCCGAGTCGATCTCGCGCCGTCTGTACCACCCCGACATGCCCGACCCCGACCTGATCATCCGCACGAGCGGCGAGGAGCGCATCAGCAACTTCCTGCTCTGGCAGGCCGCGTACAGCGAGCTCTACTTCACCCCCGTGTATTGGCCGGACTTCAGCCGCGAGAACCTGTACGAGGCCATCCGCGACTTCCAGAAGCGCTCGCGGCGGTTCGGCGCCATCGCGGAGAACGAGTCCGACTGACTCGGCCGGGGCTTGCGCCTGCGGCGTCGTTCCCGTACTGAAGGAGGATGGCGTCTCCGCTCCGGGCCGGGCGAGGAACCAACCTCGCCATCCTGGTGCTCCTCGGCGGCGCCCTGGCGACCGGAACGCTCGCGACGGCGATCGGGAGCGGGTGGTCGCGATGGCCGGTGGTCGCGCACGGGGTGGTCGGCCTCGCGCTCGCGGTCGTGGCGCCGTGGAAGACCCTGATCTCGCGCCGAGGTGTCCGCCGCCGGGGCGCCCGGTCCGTGCCGAGCCTGGCGCTGGCGGCGCTGATCCTCCTCGCGCTGGGGATGGGGATCGCCCACGCCGCCGGTGTCGAACGCCTCGGGTTCCTGCCGGCCCGCGCATTGTGGGTGCACGTCGCGGCCGCCTTGAGCGCCGTCCCCCTGGCGGTGTGGCACGTGGTGGCTCGCCGCACGTACCCACGCCGAACCGATCTGTCGCGCCGCGCGCTCCTGCGGGGCGGAGCGGCGCTCGCGGGCGGAGCGGCCGCGTATGTCGCGTACGAGGGGGCGATCGGCGCGCTGGGACTCGCCGGCGAACGCCGACGGCACACGGGGTCGCACGAGGCCGGGTCGTTCGATCCGTCGGCGATGCCGACGACGATCTGGCTGAACGACTCGCGTCCCGGCGTCGATCCGGCCTCGCATCTCGTGATGGTGACCACCCCGGCGGGGGAGCGACCGTTGGCAGTGTCCGAGCTCGCGGCGTTCGGCGATCGAGTTCGCGCCACACTGGACTGCACGAGCGGGTGGTTCTCCACGCAGGACTGGTCCGGCATCCGACTCGACCGGCTGGTCGGGACCGGCGCCGGGCGGAGCGTCCTCGTGCGGTCGCTCACGGGATATTCGAGGAGGTTCCCGCTGACGGATCTGTCGGCGATGTGGCTCGCGACGCACGTGGGCGGCGGCCCGATCGATGCCGGCCACGGCGGACCGGTTCGGCTGGTCGCACCCGAGCGCCGCGGGTTCTGGTGGGTCAAGTGGGTCGACCTGGTGCGCGTCGACGATCAGCCGTGGTGGTGGCAGCCGCCGTTCCCGCTGACGTGAGGGCAGCTCAGAGCTCGTTCCAGACGACGAGCGACAGACCGACGACGCCGGCGACCACCGCAGCGACGAGATAGAAGCGAACGACGTCGTCGGTGGCCACCCAGACCACGACGAACGCGCCGAGGACGATCGCGCCGACGACCCCGAGCGCGACGATGGAGGGATCGGGGCTGCGAGCGGAGGGAAGCGGACGTCCGCGGACGGTCCTCGGGCCGGAGGAAGTGGATCGTTGGGAGCTGCGGCGGTCTCGGGGTCAGGTGCCGCACCGGCTCGAAGCACCGGAGGCACCATCGGACGTCGGGGGAGAGCTCGGCCCCGCACGCCCGTCACGTTCGAGATGCCGTCATCTCTCCATAGGAATCGGCGCGTGGCGGCCTCGGCTCGACCGTAGACTGGGCGCCACGCCAGCGGCCGCAGCCGGCGGCCGGGAGAGGAGGACCGTCGTGGCCGAGCTCATGGAGGCCGTCACCTCCCTCGCCAAGCGGCGAGGGATCGTGTTCCAGTCCAGCGAGATCTACGGCGGGCTGCGTTCGTCCTGGGACTACGGGCCGCTCGGGATCGAGCTGAAGCGGAACATCAAGGACGCCTGGTGGCGTTCGATGGTCCAGCTCCGCGACGACGTCGTGGGCCTCGACGCGGCCGTGATCATGTCCCCGAAGGTCTGGGAGGCCAGCGGCCACCTCGAGGTCTTCACCGATCCGCTCGTCGAGTGCCTGAACTGCCATCAACGGTTCCGGGCCGACCACCTCCCGGGGATCCACGCCCCGCAGTCCGGCCACGAAGACGACGAGTCGACCGTCGACCTGCACGACCGTCCGACCTGCCCGAACTGCGGGCACCACCAGTTCACCGACCCGCGCAACTTCAACCTGATGTTCAAGACGCACATGGGCCCGGTGGCCGACGACTCGAACGCGGTGTACCTGCGCCCCGAGACGGCACAGGGCCAGTTCGTGGACTTCGTGCAGGTCCAGGCGACGAGCCGCAAGAAGATCCCGTTCGGGATCGCGCAGATCGGCAAGTCGTTCCGCAACGAGATCACGCCCGGGAACTTCATCTTCCGCCTTCGCGAGTTCGAGCAGATGGAGCTGGAGTTCTTCGTCGAACCCGGCACGGACGAGGAGTGGCACCAGTACTGGATCGACGAACGCCATCGCTGGTACCTCGACCTCGGCCTTCGCCCGGAGAACCTGCGCTTGCGTGAGCACGAGGCCGACGAGCTCTCGCACTACTCCAAACGCACGGTCGACCTCGAATACCGATTCCCGTTCACCGACTGGGGCGAGCTCGAGGGCATCGCCAACCGAACCGACTTCGACCTGAAGCAGCACGAGAAGTTCTCCGGCGAGGATCTCACCTACTTCGACCAGGAGAAGAACGAGCGCTATCACCCCTTCGTGATCGAGCCCTCGGCCGGCGTGGACCGCTCGGTCCTGGCCTTCCTGATCGACGCCTACCGCGAGGAGGAGGCCCGGACGGCCAAAGGCGACATGGAGAAGCGTACGTACCTGGCGCTGCACAAAGACCTCGCGCCGATCAAGGTCGGCGTGTTGCCGCTCAGCCGGAACGAGCAGCTCGCGCCGGACGCGCGCGCCGTGTTCGACCTGGTCAAGGAGCGCTGGATGGCCGATTACGACGACGCGGGGTCGATCGGCCGTCGGTACCGGCGGCAGGACGAGGTCGGCACGCCGTTCTGCGTCACGGTGGACTTCGACACGCTCGAGGACCGGCAGGTCACGGTCCGCGAGCGCGATTCGATGCGCCAGGACCGGCTGCCGATCGAGAACCTCCACGTCCACCTCGCCGAACGCCTCTAGGAACCCCATGGAGGTGCCGAAACCCCGGAGAGGATGGATCAGCCTCTACGCCGCCGCCTTCGTGTTGATGCTCATCTCTGCCGTGGTGTTCGTCGTGGCGTCGCTCGGGAGGCTCGAGTCCGTCAGCCTGCTGCGGGTGTCGGCGTGGATCTCGGGGGCGGCCATCGTCCTCGCCGTGGCGAGCGTCCTCGCCCCGAGGCGCGGATGACGGCGCGTCTGCTCGCGGCGCTCCTGGCATCGGCGCTGCTCGTCGCGGGGTGCACCTCGAGCGGCGACGTTCCGGACGGTCCCGAGGACCCGTCGACGGCGCCCGAGGTGACGTCGCCGTCGCCGGACGCGCCGGTCTCACCCGACGTCGTTCCCGAGCCGGAGACCGGTCCAGGTTCCGCGCTGGCGGCCTACGAGGAGCTCTGCACCCTCCCGGCGCCCGAGGGCGGCAACGGCACGGACGTGCCCGCCGAGGGGCCGACCGATCCCATCGTCGCCGAGCTGATGGGAGAGCTCGAGGAGATCCGGGGCTTCGGCTTCTCACGGCCGGTGGTGGCCCAACCCGTGTCCCAGCAGGAGATCGCCGAGGGCTACACGGACTACCTGGAGACCGCGTTCCCGGTCGAGTTCTACGAGCGCCGGAGCCGCGCCTGGGAGACGATCGGCGTGATCTCGGAGGGGACCAACATCCGCGACGAGCTGTTCGAATACGGCAGCACCCAGGTGATCGGCTACTACGACACGTTGACCGGCGAGCTGAAGTTCATCGGCGAGGAAGACCCCTCCCCGCTCGAGCGGGTCACGCTCGCCCACGAGCTGACCCACGCCATCGACGACCAGCGGTTCGGCCTGGAGACGATCGACGCGCTGGGGGCGTCGTGCCGCGACGAGGAGCTCCAGGCCGCCCTGGCGGTGGTGGAGGGCAACGCCACGTACTTCATGCTCCAGTGGGCCCAGGCGTTCCTGAGCCTCGAGGAGCAGCTCGAGATGGCCGCCGAGGCCACCCAGCAGTCGCCGCCGCCGAGCGACATCGAACCGTTCATCAGCGCGATCCAGGAGTGGCCGTACACGGAGGGCCTGCGGTACATCACGCGGCTCGAACGCGACGGCGGCCTGGAGGCCGTGGACGGCTCGTTCCGGGACCTCCCCGTCTCCACCGAGCAGATCATCCATCCCGAGCGGTACCCCAACGATGTCCCGGTCCCGGTCGACGTGCCGGACCTCGCGCCGGCGCTCGGCAACGGCTGGGAGGACCTCGACGTTCAGCTCGTCGGCGAGATGTGGCTGCGCCTGGCGCTCGCTCTGCGCGTGGACGACACGACCGCCGGCAGCGCGGCGGCGGGGTGGGACGGCGGGATCTACCGGGCCTGGACCAACGACGGCGAAGTGGCGCTGGTGCTCGCGACCGTGTGGGACACGGAGCAGGAGGCCGCCGAGTTCGCCGAGGCCATCCGCCAGTGGATCGGCGAGGGATCCGAGGACGCCGCGGTGGTGCCGGGACAGGACGCCGAGGTCCACGTGTTGTTCGCGAGCGACGAGGAGACGCTCACCCTGCTCGAGGCCGCCGCGGCCGGCTGAGTGGCCCGGGCGGGTTCTACACTCGCGCCGTGGCGGGCGAGGGCACCCTGGTCGTCGAGGACGTGACCGTCGCGTTCGACGGGACGGTCGCCCTCGCCGACGCGTCCCTGGAGGTGGCGGGAGGCGAGTTCGTCTCGATCGTCGGCCCCTCCGGGTGCGGAAAGAGCACGCTGTTCAACGTGGTCTCCGGGCTGGTCCGTCCATCCTCGGGGCGGGTGGTGCTCGACGGCGTGGACGTGACGGGCTCGACCGGCCACGTCGGCTACATGCTCCAGAAGGACCTGCTGGTGCCGTGGCGAACCGTGCTCGGCAACATCGTCCTCGGAGCCGCGCTCACTCGGGGGGTGAAGCCGCGGGACGAGGAGGACGCGCTCGAGCTCGCCACGCGGTACGGGCTCGGCGACTTCGTCCACCACTACCCGCACGCGCTCTCCGGCGGGATGCGGCAGCGCGTGGCGCTGATGCGGACGCTCGCCGTCCACCGCGAGGTGCTCCTGCTCGACGAACCCTTCGGGGCGCTGGACTCCCAGACGCGGCTGGAGATGCAGCGCTGGCTCCTCGAGGTGTGGTCCGAGCTCGGCCGCACCATCCTGTTCGTGACCCACGACGTGGACGAGGCGGTGTTCCTCGCCGACCGCGTCGTGGTCATGACCCCGAGGCCCGGGAAGATCGAGACCGAGATCGAGGTCACGATCCCTCGTCCGCGCGGCCTCGAGACGTTGACGTCTTCCGAGTTCATCGAACGCAAGCGCCGGGTCCTGGCGCTGCTGTACGGGGCGGCGGTCGGATGACGCGCGCCGCCCGGCTCCTGGTCCCGGTGATCGGGATCGCGGCGGTCTTCGTCCTGTGGGACCTCGCGATCCGGGCGTTCGACGTCCGGCCCTCGACGGTCCCGCCGCCGGGCGATGTCTTCCGTGCCATCGCGGACGACTGGGAGGTGCTGTGGGCGCGGACGCGGGTCACGCTGACCGAGGCGGTGGTGGGCTTCTCGCTGGGGTCGGCCATCGGGTTCCTCCTGGCGGTGTCGATGTCGCGATGGCCGCTCGTCCGGCGGGTC
>DASUTU010000066.1:0-33162 GCA_036374435.1 Actinomycetota bacterium
ACCCCAGGAGCTGTGGGAACCGCTCCTCGGCCAGATGGGGGTCGAACCCCTCGGGTCGCGGGAAGGGCGGCCGGCCGCTCGCCGCCTCGTAGAGGGTCGCACCCAGCCCCCACACGTCCGCGGCCGTCCCGATCGGTGCGCCTTCGGGGACACACTGCTCCGGGGCCATGTACCGATCGGTGCCAAGCGGACGCCGGATCGACGCGGCGTCGTCGAGCGAGCGTGCGATGCTGAGATCCACCAGCCGCGGCGGCGCGCCCAAGATGACGTTGCCGGGCTTCACGTCGAGGTGCGCCACCCGTTCGTTGGCCAGGTACTGCAGCGCGCTGGCGAGCTGGTAGGCGAGCGGCACGAGCTGGTGGAGCGCGAGCGGCCCGGTGCGGCGGACCGTGGCCGAGACGGTAGGGCCCTCGAGGTGCTCCAGGACGAGGTGCGGACGGGGGCCGTCCGGCGCCGAGCCGAACCCGCGCACGATCACCGGGTGCGACAGATGGTGCACGAGCCCGGACTCGCGCGCGAGGGCGCCGAGCACGTGGTCGTCATTCACCAGGTGCGGCCGCACCAGCTTGACCACCACCAGCGAATGCCGATGCTCGTCCCAGCCCAGCACGACCTCGAAGTCATGGCCGCCGCCCAGCGGGCCGAGTGCGAGCAGCCCAGGGACGATCGGATCCCCCTCGGCCAGACCCCAGCTCTCGTGGTCCGTGGGCGAGGGCTCGGCGATCTCGTCGGACGTCATGCGCGACGAACCGTACCCGCCGCGCGACCGGTCCGGTCGGTAGGGCGGACGAACGGGTCGGTGGTCAGCCGGAGCGGACGAACAATCCCTCGCCGAGGCCGAACACGGCCCGAAGGATCCGGGAGCCGGAGGACGAGACGATCTTCGGCGAGCGTGGATCGAGGCTCGGGGGGAACACGGCCATGGACTCGACGCCGAGCCGTTCCCCGTCGAGGTCCACCTCCCCCTCCACCGGGAACACCAGGCCGCCCTCGCCCTCGCCGAGCTCGAGCAGGACCTCGGCGCCGGCGTCCACGTGCGAATCGGTTACTACCCGCACGTCGCCGTTCAGTGGGAAGCCGGCCTTCGGGCCCACGACTTCCTTGGTCCGCACGCCTTCGGCCTCGAGGTACCGCGGCGCGTCGGCGTCCCGGAGGACCTCGAAGGACGCGCGGGGCGGCACCGGATCGGTGCCGTACACGAGGATGAAGGCCCGGGCCCGGCCGTCGGTGACGTTCCACTCCTTGTGGTACATGCCGCGCGCCCCCTCGGTCAGCCGGCCGAGGTCACCCGTCTCCATCCGCCCCCGGATCGCGTTCAGGGCGTCGTCGTGCTCCACCACCCCTTCGAGGATGTAGAACAAGCGTTCGTTGAACCGGTGGGGATGGTGCGTGATCCCCCTGTCCGGCTCGAACACACCGTCGTGCACCATGATCAACGGACCGACGGTCTGGAGGTCGACGAAGGGCCCAACCCACTCGTGCGCCACGAGGCCGGGCACGCCGAAGTCGTCCTCGTCGAGGACCTTCACATCGGCTCGGGACAACACGATCGCATCGGACGTTCGCAGCATCGGTGCTCACGCTCCCTCGGCCGGATTCTGTATCTCTACCCATCGATGGCCAGGCTCATCGCGGCTGGGTGGCAGGACCCGGGTGATGCCGGCGGCAGAGCGCCTGGTACGCCTCGGCTCCCCCGACGTGTTCGGGAACGAGTTCGGTGCCGCTGGCGGCCGACGGACGCACCCGGGCGTGGAAGATGGCCTCGGCCCCACACACCGCGCAGATCGCGGTGAGCTTGTCGACCCGTTCGGCCAGCGCCATGAGCGAGGGAAGGGGCTCGAACGGCTCGCCCCCGAACGTGACGTCGAGGCCGGCCACGACGACCACGGCCCCGGCCGCCGCGAGCTCGGCCACGGCCCCCACCAGGTCCGGTCCGAAGAAATGTGCCTCGTCGATCGCGACCACGTCCACGTCGTTCGGCACCACCTTGGCGATCGCCGCCGCCGACGGCACGGCGCTGGAGGGATAGTCGAGGCCCGCGTGCGAGGCCACGCGGTCCGCGCCTCCGCGGGTGTCCAGCGTATGCGTCAGCACCTGGACCCGAAGCCCGGCGATCACGGCCCGGCGAACCCGCCGCAGCAACTCCTCGGTCTTGCCGGCGAACATCGGTCCGGCGATGACCTCGACACGCCCAGGCCCAGGCCCCATCTCCGCTCATCATGCGCCCCGTGGGTCCTGCTTCGCCCGGCGGCCGTTGACGCGGTGAATTCAACGTCTGTAGAATTCAGCACTCGTTGAAGCAGGCTGCGCGGGAGGAGGGCCGGCATGTGGGCGATGATCGTGAAGGAGTTCCGCCAGCTCCGACGGGACCGCCGGACGGTGGCCCTGTTGGTCTTCCAACCCATCCTGATGCTCGTCGTGTTCGGGTACGCGGCGAGCTTCGACGTCTCCGAGGTCCCCGTGAACGTGTTCGGCCCGGGCGCCGAGCGCGTCGCCCGGGTCCTTCCCCCACCCTTCGAGGTGCAGGAGGTGGACGAGGGCGCCGACCGGGCGGACGCGGAGTCCGCGCTCCGGGACGCCGAGGTCCCGGTCGCGGTGGTCACCTCGTCGACCGGGACGACGGTGCTGCTCGACGGCTCCGAGCTGTTCATCGCCCAGGAGACGAAGGCGACGCTCGCGACGTTGTCCGATCGTGTCCCGGAGGAGATCGCGGGCAGCGTCGAGGTCGAGGTGTTGTTCAACCCCGACCTCGAGACGTCCGCGATCATGATCCCGGGCCTCGCGGCGATGATCCTGCTGTTCGTGGGTTCGGTGATCACGAGCCTCGGGGTCGTGCGCGAGCGCCAGGCGGGCACGCTCGAGCAGCTTGCCGTGATGCCGATCCGTCCCGTCGACGTCTTCCTCGGCAAGATCGCCCCCTACTTCGTGGTCGCGGCGGTCGACATGGTGATCGTGGTGCTCGCGGGGATGTGGCTGTTCGACGTCCCGTTCGAAGGGTCGGTGTTCGTGTTCACGCTCGGCGCGTTGTTGTTCCTGTTCGTGACGCTCGGGACCGGCGTCCTGATCTCGAGCGTGTCGCAGAACCAGGGCCAGGCGATCCAGCTCGCCCTCATCGTCCTGCTGCCCCAGGTGATGTTGTCGGGCCTGATCTTCCCGCTGTCGTCGATGCCGGCGGGGGTGCGCTGGATCGGGTACGTGCTGCCGCTCACCTACTTCGTCGACATCGCCCGCGGCGTGATGATCCGGGGGGCCTCGTTCGAGGCGTTGGCCACCTCGTTCCTGTACCTGGCGATCATCGGGCTCGTGGTGTTCGGGTTGGCGACGCTTCGGTTCCGGGGCTCGCTCGCGCCCGCTCGCCGGCGGCGCGAGACGCCGGAGCGGACGCTCGAGGAGGCCCTCCGATGAGCTGGGGCGTCCACGACGTGACGGTGCGATTCGGCGAGCATCTCGCGCTGGACGCCGTCTCCCTGGAGGCGCCGCCCGGCCGCGTCACCGGCGTCGTCGGCGGCGACGGCGCGGGCAAGACGACACTTCTCCGGTGCCTGGTCGGCGCCGTCGCGCCCGACGGGGGGACGGTGCGAAGCCCCGAGGCGCGGCGGATCGGCTACCTCGCGTCGACCTCCGGCACGTACCCGGATCTGACGGTCGAGGAGAACCTGACGTTCTCCGCGACGGCCTACGGCGTCTCACCGGCCCGGGCGCGGACCCGGGTCGCGGAGCTCCTCGACCGCACCGGCCTCGAGCCCGCACGGGACCGGCTGGCCGCGAACCTCTCCGGCGGCATGCGGCAGAAGCTCGGGGTGATCCGGGCGATGGTCCACCGGCCCGAGCTGCTGGTGCTCGACGAGCCGACCACGGGGGTCGATCCGGTGAGCCGGGCCGACCTGTGGTGGCTCGTCGCGCGGGCCGCGGCCGACGGCGCCGCCGTCGTGCTCACCACGGCGTACCTCGACGAGGCGGAGCGGGCCTCGTGGCTCCTGGCGCTTGACGGCGGGCGAACGCTCACGCAGGGAACGCCGGACGAGATCGCCGCCGCCGTCCCGGGGACGATCCGCTCGGTCTCCAGGCGACCCGATGGAGAGGCGGCCCGTCGGTCATGGCGGCGCGCCGCGAAGTGGCGCGTGTGGTCGCCCGCGGAGGAGCTGGGGGCCGGCGGAGCCGAGCTCGTCCGGCCCGATCTGAACGATGCGGTCACGGTCGCCGCGCTCGCGACCGAGCTCGAGACGGCGGCGAATGGAGGTGGGCCGCGATGACGACCCTCGCCGAGGCCGTCGGCGCCGTCCAGCGGTTTGGATCCCTCGTGGCCGTCGATGACGTGTCGCTCCGGGTCGAACCCAGTGAGGTGGTCGGCCTGCTCGGGGCGAACGGCGCCGGGAAGACCACTCTCATCCGGAACCTGCTAGGCCTTCTGCATCCGACGGAGGGACACGTTCGGCTCTTCGGGCTTCCTCCGTCGCGGAAGACCCGGCGGCGGATCGGGTACGTGCCGCAGGGTCTGGGCCTGTACGACGACCTGACCCCGGAGGAGAACCTGGCGTTCGCGAACGCCACCTTCGGAACCGGCCGCGGCTCGGTTCCGGCGTCCCTCGCCGGCGTGTGGCGCGTCCCCGTCGGGAAGCTCTCGCTCGGCGTCCAGCGGCGGGTCGCGTTCGCCCAGGCGCTCGCCCACGGACCGGATCTGCTCGTTCTGGACGAGCCGACTTCGGGCGTGGATCCGCTGGCGCGGGCCAGGTTGTGGGAAACGATCCGCGGGGCCGCGGACGCGGGCGCAGGGGTTCTCGTCACGACCCACCACATGGACGAGGCCGAGGAGTGCGATCGCCTCGTGATCATGGCCGACGGACGGGTGGTCGCCGCCGGCACGATCGCCGAGATCGTCGGTGATGCCCGGGTGGCCGTCGTCGAGACCGACCAGTGGGAGCGCGCCTTCACCGCCCTCGAGCGAGCCGACTTCGTCGCGGCGCTCGTCGGCCGGACGCTCCGCGTGCCGGGCGCGTCGACGGAGGCCGTGAAGCGAGCGCTCGGGGACGTGCCGGCGCGCGTCGACGAGGCGGCGGCGACGCTCGAGGAGCGCTTCCTGGAGCTGGCGCTCGCCGGCGAAGGGGCGCGTGCCGCATGAGCGCTCCGACGCCCGGCGGGCGCACCGGGCGGCGGTCCGGCGAGAGCGGCACGCGCGAGGCCATCCTCGAGGCCGCACGGCAACGGTTCGCCGAGCACGGGTTCGACGGCGCAACGATCCGGGGGATCGCGGCCGACGCCGGCGTCGACCCGGCGCTCGTCCACCACTACTTCGGCACCAAGGAGCGGCTGTTCGTCGAGGCGATGCGGTTCCCGGTCGTCCCGAGCGAGGTCCTGGCCTCGGTTCGGAACGGCGATCCGGACCGCCTCGGCGAGGCGATCGTGCGGACGGTGCTCGGCGTGTGGGAGACGCGCGACCTGCGAGCGCAGGCGGAAGCGCTGATCCGGTCCGCGGTCACCAACGACAAAGCGGCCGCCATGCTCCGGACATTCGTCACCAGCACGATCCTGGCCACGGTGGCCGGGCTGACGAACGTGGAGGACGCGGAATACCGGGCGTCACTCGTGGCGAGCCAGATCATCGGCCTCGGCATCGCGCGCTACATCGTGGCCCTCGAGCCACTCGCGTCGGCGAGCGTGGACGACGTCGCGGCCGCGGTCGGTCCGACGATCCAGCACTACTTCACCGACGCCGTGCGCGCCTGAGGCTCACGCCGCCGTCAACGTGGGTTGACATACGGTCGATGTCAACATACATTGCCACCGTGAGCGAGGCGACGAAGCTTGCCGGCGCCGCGAGCGCCCGGGACCCGCGGGTGGGGCTTCGCGCGGTGGCGGCGCTGCGGAAGCTGCTGGAACAGCTCGAAGCGCTCCAGGTGCGGAGTGCCCGCGAGCAGGGATGGTCCTGGCAGGACATCGCCGACGAGCTGCACGTGAGCCGCCAGGCGGTCCACAAGAAACACGCCGGGCGCCGGCGTCTCGGCCGGAGGGGGCCCGGGGGGCTCAAGGAGCGAGAGCGAACGCGCGAGCGGTAGCCCCCCGGAGCGAGAGGAGGTAGCCATGTTCGAGCGGTTCACGACGCAGGCGAGATCGGTCGCGGTTCGAGCCCAGCACGAGGCTCGCGAGCTCGGCCACTCCGCGGTCGGCTCCGAACACGTCCTGCTCGCCCTCCTCGGCGAACGTCCCAGCGCCGGCGCCCGAGTCCTCGACGGGTTCGGGCTCGACCTCGAGGAGGTTCGGCGCCTCGTCGCCCACCGGTCCCGTCACGGGGAGGCCGCACTCGGCGGCGAGGAGGCCGAAGCCCTGCGGACCGTCGGCATCGACCTGGACGAGATCCGGCACGCCGCCGAAGAGGCGTTCGGGCCCGGAGCCCTCGAGGCCGGGATGAGGCCGCGCGGCCATCTGCCCTTCAGCCGGGGGGCCAAGACGGTGCTGGAGCTCTCCCTGCGCGAGGCGCTGCTGCTGGGCCACGCCTACGTCGGCACCGAGCACGTCCTGCTCGGCCTGATGCGCGAGGGACACGGCACCGGCGCGCGCATCCTCCAGGACCTCGGGATCGCGCCGGGGCGCGTTCGTGAGGCGGTCTCGGTCGAGGTCGAACGGGGCGGCGACCGGCCCGGCCGGACCGCCTGAGCCGGTCACCCCGCCGAGGCGTCCGGCGGCGCCGGGAGCTCGGACGCCGTCTCGTCGCCCGCGACCGGGATCTCGAGGCGCACGATGGCACCGCCGCCCGGGGCGTTTTCGGCGCTCACGCGCCCGCCGTGCGCGAGCGCTACCTGCCGGACGATCGCGAGTCCCAGCCCGGACCCCGGCTTGGACCGGGCGACCCGGGATCGGTAGAAGCGGTCGAACACATAGGGCAGGTCCTCCTCCGGGAACCCCGGACCGTGATCCCGGACCGTCACCGCCCCCTCGCGGACGACCACCTCGACCCGTTCGCCGGATGGGCTCCAGCTCACCGCGTTGTCCAGGAGGTTGCGGACGGCCCGGTCGATCCGCGACCCTTCACCCGTGACGACCGAGGGCTCGAGATCGGTCGCGATCTCGACGTCGCCGGCGTGGCGGCGAGACGCCCCGACGCTCGAGGCAACCACCTCGTCGAGGCGCACGTCACCGAGGCCGAGCGGCCGCTCCCCGTCGCGGGCCAGCTCGACGAGGTCGCGGACGAGGGTGGTGAGCTCCTCGAGCTGGGCGCGAACGTCATCGAGCAACCGCCCCCGTTCCTCCGGATCGAGCTCGGCCCCGCTCGCGAGCAGGTCGACGTTCGTCCGGATGCTCGTCAGCGGCGTCCGGAGCTCGTGGGACGCGTCCGCGACGAGTTGCCTCTGGGCGTTCACCGACGCCTCGAGCGCCGCCAACATCCCGTTGAAGCTCGTGGCCAGCCGGCCGATCTCGTCGTCGGACGCGGCCTCCTCCTCGATGCGCAGCGAGAGGTCCCCGGTCTCGGTCACACGTTCGGCGGCGTCGGTGAGTCGCGCCACCGGGGCCGCGGCGGTGGCCGTGACGCCGCCGCCGAGCACCACGGCCAGGGCCACGCCGCCGCCGGTGAGGAACAGGAGGATGAACGCGAGCCGCCGGAGCGAGTCGTCGACCTCCGTGAGCGGCAACGCCAGCGTGAGCGTGAACGGGCCGATCGGCTCGGTGTAGGCGCGGTAGTGGGTGCCGTTCGCGTTCAGATCGAAGAACGTCGGTGAGGTGGACTGCGGAACAGGGATCGCATCGGGCCCTCCGCCCGCCCGGAACATCCGGCCTCCGGGGGCCTCGATCTGCGTGAACCCGACCCGCTCGCCCGGCAGGAAGTCGGGGAGGTCGATCGCGCCGTCCACGACTCGGATGAACGGCACGCGGCGCAGCGTCGCAGCCCGGCTCCGCAGATCGTCGTCGATCTCGCCACGGAGCTGTCCGCGAACGACCAGCCACGCCCCGAGGGAGGCGAGGGCCACGGCGATCGCGACGGCCACCGTGGCGGCGAGCGTGAGGCGCCGGCGGAACGTCACGCCGCCTCCTTCAGGACGTACCCGACGCCTCTCACCGTGTGGATCAGCCGGGGTTCGCCGCCCGCCTCCGTCTTCCGGCGGAGGTATCCAACGTAGACCTCGAGCGCGTTCGACGTCGGACCGAAGTCGTACCCCCAGACCCGGTCGAAGATCACCTCGCGCGTCAACACGCGTCGGGGGTTCAGCAGGAACAGCTCCAGCAGCAGGTATTCGGTCTTCGTGAGCTCTAGGGCGCGACCGTTCCGTCGGACTTCATGGGTCACGGGATCCAGCCGCAGGCCGGCGAACTCCAGCGGCTTGTCGTCCGCGTTCGGGGCCGAACGCCGCAGCAGCGCGCGGATCCGAGCCAAGAGCTCCTCGAGCGCGAACGGCTTGACCAGGTAATCGTCGGCTCCGGCGTCGAGCCCCTCCACGCGGTCGCCGACGGCGTCGCGGGCGGTGAGCATCAACACGGGCGTCCGGTCACCCGAGGCGCGCAGCCGCCGGCACGCTTCGAGCCCATCCAGCCGTGGCATGAGGATGTCGAGCACGACGAGGTCCGGGCGTTCGGTCGCCATCCGGTCGAGGCCGTCCTGCCCGTCCGCGGCGGTCGCCACCACGTAGCCGCTGGCGCGGAGGGCCCGTTCGAGCGCGTCGCGGACGGCCGGCTCGTCGTCGACCACCAGGATCTGCATCACGGCGCCAGTGTGAACGAAGGCGCTGAGAGCGGGATGAGACCGCGGGCGGGGTGACTCAGAGGCTCTCGTCGACCACGGCGTCGTGGCCCACGCCCAGCTCCTCGGCCATCTCGGCGATGGTCTGGCCCTCGCGAAGCCCGTCGAGCAGCTCCGGGAGATCGATGCCCAGCTCCTCCAGCGCCGCGGCGATCGGTCCTTCGCCCGGGCCCCACGGCCAGGCCATGCCGTGGCCGCCTCGCCTCGGGAACGGCCACCCGGCGTGGTCTCGTTCGACCAGGTTGGTGGCCCGCTCCTCCGCCGAGGCCAGCAGGCGGTCGGCCTGCTCCTGCGTGAGGCGGCCGTTCGCGACGGCCTCCTCGACGCGGTCGCGCTCCTCCGCGACGATGGCATCCACGACATCGGCGGGGTCGACGCCCTGTCGCTCGGCCACCTCCGCGATCGTCTCGCCGTCGTGCACGGCCTCGAGCAGCTCGGCCGTCTCGATGCCGATCGCGTCGGCCGCCACCGCCAGGGGCCGGATCCCGAAGCCGACCGCGCCGGCGACCCGTGCACACCTCTCCCACGGCCGGTCCACGTCGTCCGAGGTCGAGGCCGTCGTCGCCTCGGCCGTGGTCGAACCCGCCGCCGCCTCGCCAACCCGGGGGGTGAACGCGATCGCTCCGAGCGCCCCGGCCGCCGCCATCGCGGCCGCGACGATTCCCGCCAACACGAGCCTGCGTTTGCCCATTGGAGCCTCCTCAGCCCGAACCATTCAGGCCATGCGGCAGCAAGGTTGACCCGCGGACCTGAAGGGAACCTGAAGATGCGCGAGCGACGACCGTCCCGTACGCTCGAGGTTCCGAACGACCATCGAAGACGCCATGGTGGCCATCACCACATACACGTTCCTGAGGTTCCTGCACGTGTTGCTTGCGATCGTCGCCGTCGGCTTCAACGCCGCCTACGGCGTGCTGCTCGCTCGTGCGTCCCGCGAGCCCGAACACCTCGGCCACGTCCTGCGAACGGTCAAGGTCCTCGACGACTGGTTCGCCAACCCCGCCTACGTGCTCCTGTTCGTGACGGGGATGGGCACGGCGCTGGTGGGCGACGTGGACCTCACGCAGTTCTGGCTCGCCACGGCGATCGGCCTGTACGCGGTGGCGCTGCTGGTCGGCTTCCTCGTCTACACGCCCACCTTGCGGAACCAGATCCGGGCGCTCGACGCCGGCGGACCGAGCTCGCAGGAGTTCCGGGCCCTCTCGACCCGCGGAACCATCGTGGGCGGCCTGCTCGCCGTGGACGTGGTGACCATTGTCTTCCTCATGGTCGCCAAACCCACGCTCTGACCGGTCGGGTTGGGACATCCGCTTCGGGGGTACCCATCCAGACGTCAGCGACGACACGCCAGGAGGGGAGGAGCGATGAGCGCGACCGACAGCATGCGCTGGATGGGCCGAAGCGCCCGCCACCGGGCGGAGACCATCGGCCAGTCCATGAAAGGGCGGGCGCTGGAGCGCCGTCTCATGAGGACGTCGGACGAGGCGGAGCGCCTGCGGATCGAGAACCAGATGCTCCGCGAGGAGGTCGACCGGGAGCGGGACGATCACCGCAAGATGATGGACATGCTCGAGCGGCGCTTGGAGCCACCGGAGATCGAGGTCGAGGTCGAGCAGGAGAAGAAGAAGACCCACCGTGGCCGGTGGTTCCTGTTCCTGACTGCCCTCGGTGGCGGCGCCTACGCGGTGGTGAAGATGCGCGCGCAGGGCAACGGGGAGTCCGGGTGGGACGAGACCGGCGGGCCCGCTGCCACGCAGAGCACCTCGTCCACCACCTGAGGGCGACGGCGTCCGAGTGCGCTGGACTACCCGGCCGTTGACCGCCGGTTCGGCCGGCCGGTCTATCCTGCGTGAATGCCCCTGCACCGGCTGATCGAACCGTCGCAACCGCTCATCGCCCCGGCGATCGTGGCCGCCTTCGACGGATGGATCGACGCGGGGGGCGCCTCCACCGCCGCGGCCGAACATCTGGCCGGGGACGCCGAGCCGATCGTCACCTTCGACTCGGACCTTCTCTACGACTACCGGTCCCGTCGGCCGGTGCTGGACGTGGTCGACGGAACCCTCAGCGAGCTCACCTGGCCCCAGCTCTCGATCCGGCGGCGGCGCCTCGATGGCCGAGACCTCCTGGTCTTGACTGGGGCCGAGCCCGATTTCCGGTGGCGCGAGCTCGCGGGTGACGTGCTCGAGGCGGCCGTCCGGCTCGGCGTGACCGAATGGGTGACGTTCGGCGCCATCCCCGCCGCGGTCCCTCACACCCGCCCCGTCCCGGTCCTGGCGACCGCGTCCAGACCCGGGCTCCTCCCCGACGACGTGCCCCAGGGTCCCCAGGGGCTCCTGCGCGTGCCGGCCGCCGCGATCTCGGCGATCGAACACCGCGCGGCCGAGGGCGGGCTGCCCGCCGTCGGCTTCTTCGCCCAGGTCCCGCACTATGTCGGCGGGGGGTATCCCGCGGCCACGATCGCCATCCTCGAGCACGCCGTCCGCCACCTCGGGGTCGAGCTCGCGCTGGGCGACCTGCCCGACCAGGCCATGACCCAACGGCAGCGGCTCGACGCCGCGCTCGAGGCCGACGAGGACTCCGCGGCCTACGTGGCGCGTCTGGAGACCGTGGTCGACAACCAGGAGCTACCCACCGGCGACGAGCTCGTCGGCGAGATCGAGCGCTTCCTCCAGCAGCGCGAGGGCGGCGCCCCCGGACAGGGTCCCCTCGGCTGAGGCGGAGGGAACACCCAAGAACCCGCACACGGCGGGTCAGGCGTTGTGGGTAGAAGCTCGGCGCCTGGGACGCGTCGCCAACCCGAAGTCTCGACACCATAATGGTCGTGCACGCATCAGGTGCTGTGACCATGATGGATGAGATCAAGGTCAGGGGCCACCGGATCGCCTATGAGAGGAAGGGCGACGGGCCGCCGCTCGTTCTTCTGCACGGATGGCCTATGGACGGCCGGGAGTGGCGCCGTCAGATCGACGGCCTTTCCGACGAGTTCACCGTGGTGGCGTGGGACGCGCCGGGAGCCGGGCGGTCGTCGGATCCACCGGGGAGTTTTCGCCTACGCAACTGGGCCGATTGCCTGGCCGCATTCATCGAGGCGCTCGGGCTCGGACGATCGCATGTGGGAGGGCTCTCGTGGGGTGGGGGCCTCGCCCTGGAGCTCTACCGTCGCCATCCCGAGGTCGTCCGCTCACTGATCCTTGCGTCCGCATACGCAGGCTGGGCCGGCTCGCTCCCCGCCGAGGTCGTCGCGCAGCGGCTTCAGCTGATGCTGCGAAACTCGGACCTGCCGCCCGATCAGTGGGCCCCAGCGCTCGTCGAGACGTTCTTCTCCAAGGATCCACCTTCGGAGATCGTCCGTGAGGCCGTGTCGATCGTCTCCGATTTCCATCCGCGATCCACCAGGGTCGCGATGCAGGCCTTTGCCGAAGCCGACCTCCGCGACGTGCTGCCGCGCATCGAGGTCCCGACGCTGCTGCTGTGTGGTGAGGAGGACATGCGAGCTCCAGTGTCGGTGTGGGCGGCGCTGCACTCGGGGATCCCTGGATCGAAGCTTGTGCTGATCCCGGGGGTGGGTCACGTGATCGACATCGAGGCGGCCGAACGGCTCAACACCGAGGTCAGGGCGTTCTTGCGAGCACCGAGCCGAGGCGTCCACGCGTAGTTTCGGAAAGATGTGAAGTCGCTCGGACTCCACGCTCCCTTCCCGTTCTCTCCGCGCTGGAGGCGATCCGCGGAGCGATTTGACGGCGCCCGCCCGGAGCGAGTAGATATATCGCCGCGATATACTTAGGCGATATATCGAAGCGCAACACCAGATGCCGGGACGCCTGCGGAGGAGCCCGGCCGGGGAAGGAGCACGATGCTGGAGCTGGCCATCCTCGGGCTGCTGAAGGAGCGGTCCATGCACGGCTACCAGCTCTCGAAGCGCCTGACCGACACCCTGGGAGGGTTCTGGCGGGTCTCGTATGGCTCGTTGTACCCCTCGCTCAAGCGACTGGAGCGGCAGGGAGCGGTCGAGCAGGTCTTCGACGAGCAGGAGGTCGGCCGGAGGAAGAACGTCTACCGCATCACGGAGAAGGGCGAGGCCTTGTTCCGCGAGCTGCTGGAAGAGGCCGGTTCGGACGCCACGACCGAGGAGAACCGCTTCCGCGTGCGCGTGGCGTTCTTCAAGTACCTCGCGCCCGAGTCCAGGATCCGCCTGCTGGAGCGGCGCCGCGCGTTCCTGGAGGAGCGCCTGGACACGCTCGCCGCGTCCCTGGCGACGCACCGAGACACGTACACGGTTTCGCTGATGCAGCACGGCCGCGAGACCACCGAGCAGGACATCGCGTGGTTGAACGGCCTTATCGCCACCGAGCGCCGGACCGCGGAGGCGATCACCGCGTCGGGATCCAAGCGGCGCGCGCAGCGAGCGCTCAAGAGGAAGGAGCACACGACATGAGCAAGGTCAGACTGGCGATCGTCGGCGTGGGCAACTGCGCGTCGTCGCTCGTGCAGGGCCTGGAGTACTACAAAGACGCCGACCCCAACGACGCCGTCCCGGGCCTGATGCACGTCGACCTCGGTCGGTACCACGTCCGCGACGTCGAGGTCGTGGCCGCGTTCGACGTCGATGCCAAGAAGGTCGGTCGGGACGTCGCCGAGGCGATCGTGTCCGAGCCGAACAACACCATGCGCTTCGCGGACGTCCCGGCGCTGGGCGTCGAGGTCCGGCGCGGGCCGACCCTCGATGGGCTCGGCCGCTACTACCGAGAAACCATCGACGAGTCCCAGGACGCCCCGGTGGACGTGGCGCGCACCCTGCGCGAGGCGGAGGCCGACGTGGTGGTTAGCTACCTGCCGGTCGGCTCCGAGGAGGCGGCCAAACACTACGCCCAGGCCACGATCGACGCCGGCGCGGCGTTGGTCAACTGCCTGCCGGTGTTCATCGCCTCGGATCCGGCGTGGGCCAAACGATTCGTCGCCGCCGGGGTCCCCATCGTCGGAGACGACATCAAGAGCCAGGTCGGGGCCACCATCGTGCACCGGGTCCTGACGAAGCTGTTCGAGGACCGGGGCGTCAAGCTGAACCGGACCTACCAGCTCAACTTCGGCGGCAACATGGACTTCATGAACATGCTCGAACGCGAGCGACTGGCCTCGAAGAAGAAGTCCAAGACGCAGTCCGTCCAGTCGCAGATGCGCAAGCAGCTGAGCGGTCACGACATCCACATCGGACCGAGCGACCACGTCCCGTGGCTCGAGGACCGCAAGTGGGCACAGATCCGCCTCGAGGGGCAGGCCTTTGGCGACGTCCCGCTGAACGTCGAGCTCAAGCTCGAGGTGTGGGACAGCCCCAACTCGGCCGGCATCGTGATCGACGCCATCCGGTGCGCCAAGCTCGCGCTGGACCGCGGCGTGGCCGGCCCGCTCATCGGTCCGAGCGCCTACTTCATGAAATCGCCGCCGGTGCAGTTCAGCGACGAGGCCGCCCGCGAGATGGTGGAGGAGTTCATCATCGGCAACGGCGCGAGCAAAGACGTGGACTGGACCGCGTTCTTCGACACGGAGCCGGCGGAGGCTTAGCCCCGCACCCGGGGCCGACGTCCCCCGTTGGGTCTTCGGACGCGGGACGTTGGTCCCAGGTCCGTCGCGGCCGGTCTGGGACACTGGGGCCGATGACCGTTCCACCACCTCCGGCCTTGGCCGACGACGACACGTACGAACGGTCGCTCGAGGATCCCGCCTTCTGGGAGCCCTACGCGCGGGCGGCCCTGCGCCTGTCGGGGCTCGAGGACGCCGGGGAAGTCCGCACGCACGTCCCCACCACCCACGTCGCGGTCCTGGTCGGCGACCGGTACCTGGTGAAGCTCCACTACGAGGACTGGTTCGGCGAGGACTGCTTCCAGACCGAACGTGAGGCCTATCGCATGCTCGTGGACCAGGAGCTCCCGGTCCCCGACCTCCTGGCGGAGGGGGCCCTGTACGACGAGGGCTGGCGGTGGCCGTTCCTGGTGATGACGGCGATGGGGGGGCGTTCCCTGCGCGACGTGGCGAGCTCGGCCACGCCCGAAGACCGTCTCCGGGTGGCCTCGTGGCTCGGCGAGGCGGTCCACGCGCTGCACGGCGTGCCGATCCGCGACGGCGAACGGATCAGCCACGAGGTCTACTGCGACCTGATCCAGATCAGGCTGCAGCGCAGCCACCGCGACCACGAGTTGTGGGGGTCGTTGCCGGTGCGGCTCGTCCCCCACGTCCGCGACTATCTGTGGGAGGCCCGGACCCTGGTCGACCCCGAGGTCGAACGTCCCGTGTTCCTCCACGGCGACCTGCACGCGGGCAACGTGTTCGTGCACGGCGAGCCCGGATCACTCGAGGCCCGAGGGATCGTCGACTTCAACGACGCGTACGAAGGCGATCCGCACTACGACCTCGTGGCGATCCACGCCAAGGCGTTCGGGGGGGACAAACGACTGCTCGAGGCGTTCCTGGACGCGTACGGCTGGGGCGAGCTCGGAAGGCGTTGGCCGCGGCGGATGATGGCGCTCACCCTCGCGCACGACTACGACATGGTGCAGCCGTTCGCAGAACGGATCCCCGACCAGGTGGAGTCGCTGGACGACCTCGCCGAGTTGCTCTGGGACCTCGACGCGGCGCCGCTGCCGACGCCGCTCGCCGCCGTGCCGACCGGCGACGCTACGAGCGCCGTTTGATCAGGTAGTAGCTGCACGGCCCGCGGCCGCCGTTCTCGAACCGGTGGGGTTCCGACCCGTCGAAGTAGAGGAGGTCCCCCTCCCCGAGGTCGTACGACGCGTCCCCCACCGTGAGGCGCAGCCGTCCCCGCTCCATCAACACGTATTTCTCGACGGGCCCTTCGTGCCCAGGGAGGTCCCCCGAGCTCTGCCCGCGCGGGATCACGTGCCGCACGAACTCGACGGGCGCGTCCTCGAACGCCGGGAACAGCTGCCGCTCGAAGCCGGTCGCGGGATCGCGAAAGCTGACGCGGCGGTCGCGTGGCACGCGAACGGCGGCCCGACGTCCTTCCACGCCGATCAGCTGCGCCACCGTGATCCCGAAGGCGTCCGCCACCTTCGTCATCAGGACGAGCGTGGGATTGATCTCGCCGCGTTCGATCTTCGACAGCGCCGAGCGGCTGACTCCCGAACGTTCGGCGACCTCCTCCAGGGTCAATCCTCGCTCCCGGCGGAGCGCCCGGAGCCGTCCCGCCAGGCGTTCGACGACTGCCTCTCCCATCGTGGAATTTCCTCTTGTTTACGGTGCGCTCGTATCGTAGGCTGCTCTCCACTATAGGGGAGGGCGTGAATCTCCTCGTCCGAAAGGAGCCCGACGTGCAGACGACCCGGATGAATCCCGACGGTGTGGCGGCACCGCTGGGCAGCTATTCCCACGCCGTGCGAGTCGAGACGGCGGACGCCGTGTGGATCCACGTGTCCGGCCAGGTCGCTTTCGATGCCGACGGTGCGCTGGTCGGTCCGGGCGACCTCCGGGCGCAGGCCGAGCAGGTCTTCGAGAACCTGCAGGCCATCCTCCGGGCCAACGGCGCGAGCTTCGCCGACGTGGTGAAGATCTCGACCTTCCTCACCACGCTGGACGACCTGACCGGCGTTCGAGAGGTCCGCTCGCGGTACCTGCCGGCCGAGCCGCCGGCCAGCACGACGGTGCAGGTCGTCGCCCTAGTCTCCCCGGAGTTCCTGATCGAGGTCGACGTGGTGGCGGTGGTGCCGGCGTGACGCGGATCGCGTTCCTCGGGCTCGGGGCCATGGGCCGGCCCATGGCGCGCCGTCTCCTCGACGCCGGACACGACCTCCACGTCTGGAACCGCACCCCCGGGCGCGACGAGGGCCTGGTGGCCGCCGGCGCCGCTCGGGCGGCGAGCCCCGCCGAGGCCGTTCGAGAGGTGGAGGTGGTGTTGACGATGTTGGCCGATCCCCCCGCGCTCGAGCGCGTCCTGTTCGGCCCGGACGGGGTTGCCGAAGCGGTCGATCGGAACGCCGTCGTGGTCGACCTGTCCACGGTGGGGCCCACCGCGGCGCGAGCGGCCGCCGAGCGGCTGCACCCGGTCCCGTTGCTCGACGCGCCGGTGCTCGGCACGATCTCCCACGCCGAGTCCGGGTCGTTGGTGATCCTCGTCGGCGGCGATCGCGACGCGGCCGACCGGGTGACTCCGCTGCTCGAGCTCCTCGGAACCGTCCAGTACGTGGGCCAGTCGGGAGCCGGGGCCGCCGTCAAGCTCGCGAACAACGCTGCGGCGCTGGGCGCCCTGGTCGGCGTGGGCGAGATCCTGGCCGTGACCGACCGGGAAGGCATCGACGCCGAGGTCGTGCTCGATGCGCTGGCCCGAGGGCCGCTGGCCTCGGCCATGGAGCGGTGGCGGCCTCAGCTCACCGGGCCGGGCGACCGGGTCAACTTCCGGCTGGCCCTGGCCCGCAAGGACCTCGCGCTCGCGCTCGAAGAGGCGACCGAGACGGGGCGGCGTCTCGCCCTGGCCGAGGCAGCCCTGGCCCGCTACGACGAGGCGGTCGAGGCCGGCCGGGCCGACGACGACAACACCGCGGTGGTGCACGTGCTTCGCTCGACCGCCTGAGCGCGGCAACCGCCGGCCCGGCGGACCCCCTAGCATCCGGTCCATGCAGGGAACGCTCGATCGGGCTCGCGGAGCGCTGCGCAGCCACGACTTCCGCCGCCTGTTCGCGATCCGTCTCGTCTCGCAATCGGCGGACGGCCTGTTCCAGGTGGCGCTGATCAGCTCGGTGGTGTTCTCCCCCACGGAGCTGAGCACCACGGTCGGGTTCGCCATCGCCACGCTCGTCGTGACCTTGCCGTTCTCGGTGCTCGGTCCGTTCACCGGCGTGTTCATCGACCGGTGGTCGAGGCGCCGCATCCTGGTGGTGGCCCCGGTGCTTCGCGCCGCGCTGGTCTGGCTGGTGCTGATCGAACCCGCTGCGCCGGGGGTGCCCTTCTACCTCGGCGCGTTGTGGGTCCTGTCGGTGAACCGGTTCTACCTGGCCACCGCCGTCGCGGTCGTGCCGCGGCTGGTCCCCAACGAGGATCTCCTGATCGCCAATTCCCTGGCCACCGTTGGCGGCACCGTGGCGCTTCTCTCCGGGGTGTTCGTCGGCGGATGGCTCACCGATCTCGCAGGCGACGACACCACGCCGGCCGTGGCGATCGCCGGGATCCAGTGGCTGATCGCCTCGGGGATCGCGCGCGGCATCCGATCGCCCCTGGCCCCCCACCACCTCCCCGAAGGCGCGATGCGCGACGAGCTTCACCGCGTGCTGCACGAGTTCTCCGACGGGGCCCGGCGACTGGTCCGGACCCAACGGGCGCTCGGCCCCATCACCTCGATCGCGCTGGACCAGATGGGCCAGGGCATCGTCCTGGTCCTGTCGCTGTTCGTGTTCCGCGACCGCTTCGAGCAGGGAGTGGCGTCGTTCTCGAACCTGATCGGGGCCGGAGGGCTCGGCGTGCTGGTGGGGATCTTCACCGTCGGGAAGCTCGAGGAGCGATTCCGCAAGGAGCACATCGTCGCGGGGTCGTTCCTGGCCGGGGCGCTCGTGCTGATCGCCGTCTCGCTCGCCATCACCCAGTGGACGGTGCTCGTGGCGAGCTTCGCCGTCGGGCTCACGTTCGCCTGGAAGAAGATCCCCGTGGACACGCTGGTCCAGGAGGCCGTGCCCGACGGCTACCGCGGCCGCGTCTTCGCCGTGTACGACGTCGTCTACAACCTGTCGAGGGTCGTTGCGGCGTTCCTGGCGATCCCGATGTTGCCCGCCCTGGGCGAGGCGCGTTCGGTCGCGATCATCGGGCTGGTGTTCCTGCTGTGGGCGCCGGTCCTGCCGAGATGGATCGGGCGGACCACACCCTTGCGCATCCGCTTCTACGAGGGGGCGATGGCCGAGGAGGAGCCGCGCTCCGTGGTCTGGGCCGGGGTCGAGGAGGACGTTGCCGTGCAGCGGCGATGGCTGGACGAACGCGACGGCGAACGCCGGATGCGGTACCGCCTGGCGATGGCCGACGGCACGGTCATCGAGGTCTCGCGAGGAGAGGACGAGTCAGCCTGGCGCCTGGACCGCGAGCTCGAGTAGACGTCCGATCAGGGAGCGCCGCCGGCACCCCGCGATCGACTAGGCCGAGAGGGCCTCGTCGGCCTGGAGGGCCGCCGTCGCCCCGGCCGCGACCGGGACCGGGACCGGGACCGGCCCAGCACCCTCGCGGCGCCGGAGCAGCCACAAGCCGACGATCCCGGTGGCGAACGCCACCAGCCCCCCGCCGCCGAGCGCCACCCGCACGCCGAGATGTTCGCCCACCCAGCCTGCCAGAGGGCCGGCGATCGGCGTCGTCCCCAGGAACACGATGCCGTACAGGGCCATGACCCGGCCCCGCATCTCCGGTCGCGAGTGCAGCTGGAGCGTCGAGTTCGCGGTGACGAAGAAGACGATCGAGGCCACCCCGAGCGGGATCATCGCGGCAACCGCGACGTCCAGCGTGGGAGCCATCGCCACCAGCGCCGTGACGACGCCGACGGCGACGGCCGAGGTGGCCAGGCGCCGCTCGTCCGCGTTCGGACGACCGGCCATGACGAGGGCGCCGAGCAGCGACCCCACCCCCATCATCGACATCAGCAGGCCGAGCGTGCCGGCATCGCCGCGCAGCTCGCGCTCGGCGAACAGAGGCATCAGCACGGCGTAGTTGAACGAGGCCACGAACAGGATCGACATCAACACCAGCGGCCACCGCAGCTCGGCCGTCCGCCAGACGTAGCGCAGCCCGTGGCGGATCGCGCCGGGCTCCCGCGAGGCGCGCTGGGGCCGGAGATCCTCGGCTCGCATCGCCAGGAGGCCGGCGATCACGGCCAGGTACGACACCGCGTTCACGAGGAACGCCCACTCCATGCCGACGCCGGCGATCATCGCGCCGGCCAGGGCCGGGCCGACGATCCTCGTTCCGGTCATCACGGCGCTGTTCAAGCTGATGGCGTTCTGGAGGTCGCCGGGCTCCACCATCTCGGCGAAGAAGCTCTGCCGGGTGGGCTGGTCGATCGAGGTCACCACGCCCTGCAGGAACGACAGCCCGTAGACCATCCACAGACGGACGACGTCGGCGGCCACGATCGCCCACAGGACCAGCGCCAGCGCGCCGAACGCGACCTGCGTCCAGATCAGGATCCGGCGCTTGTCGTACCGGTCGGCCAGGGAGCCGCCCAACGCCCCGAAGACCAGGATGGGCCCGAACGCGAGGGCGGTGTCGATGCCGAGGGCGACCCCGCTCTTGGTCAGCAGGAGCACGAGCCAGGCCGTGGCCACCATCTGCATCCACGTCCCGGAGACCGAGACCGCCTGGCCGATGAAGAACAGCCGGAAGTTCCGGGAGTGCCCGACGGCGTGGAACGTCCGGTGCAACGCGAGGCGGGCGCGGGTCACGGCCGGCGTTCCGTCAGGCGTTCGAGGATGGCGGCAGCCGCCTCCAGGGTCTCGATCTCGCCGGGCTCGAGCCCGCGAAGGGCCTTGGCCAGGTAGGCCTCCTTCCGCCGGCGAGCGCGTTCGAGGAGCCGCCGACCGCTCGAGCTGACCTCGACCCGGACCACCCGCCGATCGTCCTCGTCGGTCGTCCTGGTCACGAGCTCGGCCTCGGCGAGCGCCGCCACGATCCGCGTCATCGACGGCGGCTGCACCTGCTCGACGGCGCACAGCTCGCTCATGGTGAGGGGGCCGTGGCGCTCGACCGAGGACAACGTGGCGAGCATCGACGGCGTGATGCCGGGCTCGGCCTCCTGGCGGAGCCGGCGGGCCAGACGGGTCACCCCCAGGCGCAGCCGGGCGGCCAGCGCGGCGGTGTCCGGGAGGACGGCGATCGTCACGACCCCATGATACTACGCATCGCTAATTAGCCTCTCGAACGATCTCCAGGGAGGGTCCCGAGGACGCCCTTGGACCGGTTCCCTCGTCAACCCCGCTGGTGGGTGACACACTCCACGTGGTGATGCCGACGTGACTCGATCCCGGTGGTTCGCCCCGCTCCTCGCCCTCGCGCTGCTCGTCGCCGCGTGCGCCGAGGACGGAGACGGGCCGGACGACCCGAGCGCGACGGGGACCGGACCCACCGCCACCGGCGCCACCGGCCCAACCGCGCCGACCCCGAGCCCGACCGACGAACCCACCGAGGCGCCGACGGCCGACCCGGGGGCCGAGCTGGAAGACGGCCGGCACTTCGGCTACGTGCGAACCGTGGACGGGGACGAGGCCACGCTCGAGTTCGACCTGGCCTATTTCTACACGGGCGACGAGGCCAACGAGATCGCCGCCGAACGCGGCGACGAAACGCCCGTCCCGAACGACTACTACATCGTCAACGACAACCCCCGCGTGCGAACGCTCACCGCGTCGGCGGACCTCGAGATCGAGCTGCTGGACTGGAACCATTGCTGCGACGACACGTTCTCGCTGACCCTGTCGGAGTTCGCGCAGGCCATCGCCAGCGACGAGCCGACCACCTTCGATGATCGCCTGACCTACGGCCCCGCGTCCCAGTACTGGCTGACCGTCGAGGACGGCCGGGTGACCAAGATCGAGGAGCAGTACCTGCCGTGAGAAGGGCGATGGCCGGGCTCGTCCTGGCAGCCTTTCTCGCGGCCTGCACGGCGTCCACGGCGGCCGAGGATCCCGAGGGGGCGCCTCCGGCCGGGTCGGTCGGCCCGGCGACCGGATCGCCCACGGAGCCCGAGACCGATCCGGGAGGCGACTCCGATCCTGCCGACGCCGCCGACCCGGAGCCGGATCGACGCCGGTTCGCCGGGAGGATCTCGACCATCCCGGGCGCGCTGGAGCGAGAGATGCGCGGCACGACGTGGAGAGCGGGATGCCCCGTTCCGCTCTCGGACCTTCGGCTGCTGCGGTTCAACCACGTGGGGCTCGACGGCGAGATCGAGCGCGGCCGCATGGTCGTGAACGCCTCCGTGGCCGAGGACGTCTTGTGGGTGTTCCGCCGGCTGTTCGAGGCGCGGTTCGCGATGAAGCGGGTCGACCTGGCGCGCGAGTTCGACCGGTCCCGGTGGGAGGAGCGCCGGCACTCACGCCGGAGCGTCACGGCGTCGTTCAACTGCCGGGTGGTCATCACACCCGCGGGTCCAGGGACGACCTTCTCCCAACACTCGTACGGGCTCGCCATCGACATCAACCCGCTCCAGAACCCGTACGTCCGGAGCGACGGGTGGGTGCGGAACCGCTTCGCCCGCCCGTACGTGGACCGGTCGAAGGACCTGGCCGGGATGATCCACGACGGAGACGTCGTGGTGCGATCGTTCGCCGCCATCGGGTGGGCCTGGGGCGGCCGATGGAGCGGCGGCAAGGACTACATGCACTTCTCCCTGGCGGGCCGTTGACCCGCGACTGCGACGCGGAGACCTACGACCGCGTGGCGGGCCCGCAGACCGCCTGGGGTACGACCGTCGTGGAGTGGCTCGATCTCCGCTGGGACGAGGTGGTGCTCGACGCCGGGTGTGGGTCGGGCCGCGTGACGGAGCTCCTTCCGCCGCGGCTGCCTCGGGGCCGCGTGGTGGGCCTGGACGCGTCCGCCGCCATGATCGAGCAGGCCCGCCGCCGGCTCGAGCCGTTCGGCGACAGCGCCCGGCTGGTCGTCGCGGACCTGCTGCGGCCGCTCCCGCTCCGCGCCCCGATGGACGCCGTGTTCTCCACCGCCACCTTCCACTGGGTTCCCCGATCACGAGGCGCTCTTCCGAAACCTCGCCGCGGCGCTGCGCCCGGGCGGTCGACTGGTCGCGCAGTGTGGCGGGGCCGGCAACCTGGCGACGGTGGTCGACGTCCTCCGCGACCTGGGAGCGGACCCGTTCTCCGCGAAGGTCTTCGCCTCGCCGGAGGAGGCCACGCGCCGACTCGAGGCCGCCGGATTCGTCGACGTCGAGGGCTGTTGCACCCGGAGCCGACGCCGTTCGAGGATCGCGAGGTCCTCGCCACGTTCCTGCGGACCGTGGGACTGCGAGAACACGTGGCCACGATGGCCGCCGAGGAGGGGCAGGCCTTCGCCCGCGCCGTCGCCGACGCTTTGCCTCGGGCGGAGCTCGACTACGTCCGCCTGAACCTGCGCGCCCGGCGGGCGCCGGGCCGGGCCGACGCCGCGGACGACCTCAGATGAAGAGCTGGATGGCGCTCTCCTTCATCTCGAGCAGCGCCGTAGCGGCCCCGATCGGCTCCTCGAGCCCGTCGATCAGGTCCTCCTTCTTGACCCCCATGAGGTCCATGGTCATCTGGCAGGGGATGAGGCGAACGCCCATGTCGCGGGCCATCTCGAGCAGCTCCGTCGGGTGGGGGGTCTTGTAGTTCTCGGCCACCTTGCCGAGCATCCACGGACCCATCCCGGCGAACTGGTACCGGGAGAGCTTGGCCTTCTGCATCGATCCGGGGTTCATGACCCCGAGCGCCTTGGTCATCCACTCCTTGCCGGTCTTGCGCCGACGCTCCGGGCGCACCAGCGGGAACAGCCCCCAGAACGTGAAGAACACGCTCACTTCCATGCCCGACGCCGCCGCGGTCGTGGACAGGATCAGGGCCGGCCAGACGCGGTCGAGGTGCCCGTCCCACGCGACGATCGTGATCTTGTTCTTCTTGTTGATCCCGTCGGCTTCTGCCCGTTCGTCCAGGGCGCGGTCGATCAGTTCGCGGAGGGAGGCTTCGTCGATGGAGGTGGCGTCGCTGTTCGGCTGGGTCATCGTCAGGCCTTTCGGATCACGTAGCGGAACACGCCGTCGGCCTCGCCGCTCTCGACGAGCTCGTTCCCCGAGAGCCTGGCCCAGCTCGGGACGTCCGACTTGGAGCCCGGGTCGGTCGCGAGCAGCTCCAACAGGTCGCCACGCTCCGCGTCCTTCAGCGCGCGATGGAGCGTCACGAGCGGTCCCGGGCACGACTGGCCCCGGGCATCGACGGTGGCGGAGATGACGTTCATGGCGGGCGACCTCCTGGATCCGAACGGCGGGGTGGGGTGGGGATCGGTGCCGGGTGGCGGGGCCTATCGGCCCACGCCGGGCACCCTCGGACAGCAGCACCGGTCGGGGATCATGGCCCCCACGAGCCCTCGGCAGCGCGTCCGGATCATTGCAGGTGCAAATCCTACCGGGAGAGTGCGGTTCCAGGCAACCGGGCCAACCTGCTCAAGCCAACGGGTCCCAGGGCCGATGGGCCGGTAACGTGTCGACGAACATGCGCAGGGGGCTCCGTTCGGTCGGCGGTATCGCCGTTCTCCTCCTCGCGATGGTCGGGCTCGCCACGCCGGCCCCCGCGGTCGTCGGGTGCACCTTCGCGGCGCCGACCGCCACGGTGACCGCCGACGCGGGCGACGCCGTCGTCATCCTCCGGTCCGGCGACGCCATCCACGTGAACGGGTCAACATGTGAGAGCGCGACCGTATCGAACACCGACACGATCGCCGTCGAGGCCACCGGCGTCGTGGCGTCGGTGACGGTCGACCTGAGCGGGGGCCCGTTCGCGCCGGGCGCAACCGCGGAATCCGACGACTCCTCGGAGATCGAGATCAACCTGCCGGGCGACGTTCCGCTCGTCCGGGTCCTCGGCTCCACCGGGGCCGATCTCGTCACGGCAGGGGCCGGGGGGATCAACCTGAACGCGAACGAGACCACGCCCGATGTGGACGTGGCGGTCACCGGCACGCCGTCCATCGAGATCGACGGGGCCGATGGCGACGACGTCCTCTCGATCGGCGGCGGCGCCGCCACCGGGAACGCCGTCCGCGGAACCCTTCGCGGGGGGCTCGGCAACGACACGCTGGTCACCGGGGCGCCCGGAAGCGCCATCGACGGCGGCGACGGAACCGACACGGTGGACTATTCCGGCGCAATCGGACTCGACGTGAACCTGGCCACCGGGCAGGTCACGCACGAGGCCGGGGGGAACGACACGCTGACGAGCATCGAGAGCTTCGTCGGGTCTCCCGGCAACGATCACATCGTGGGGACCGAAGGCGACGACACCATCGACGGTGGGGACGGCGTGGACGAGATCGACTACGGCGCCTCCTCGACGGCCGTGGTGGTGGAGCTGCGCCGGCAGAGCGCGACCGGACAAGGAACCGACGTCCTGCGCAACATCGAGAACGTGATCGGCACGGCGTCGGACGACGTCCTCACCGGCGACGACGAGGCAAACGTGCTCGACGGAGGAACGGGCGACGACACGATCGACGGCGGCGGCGGCGGCGACGAGTTGGTCGGAGGGGACGGCGACGATACGGTGTCGTTCCGGTCGTCGGGCTCGGGGGTGACGGTCGACCTGAAGAAGGGGACCGCCGAGGGCGCCGGGACCGACACGCTGGACGCGTTCGAACGCGTCACCGGGAGCCCCAAAGCCGACGAGATCACCGGGGACGGAAAGGCGAACCTGCTCGAAGGCGTGGCGGGCAACGACCGGATCTTCGGCCGGGCCGGCGACGACCGGATCCGCGGTGGGAACGGCAACGACTTCGTCCTCGGGCAGGGCGGCGACGACGTGGTGCGCGGCGAGAAGGGCCGGGACCAGCACAACGGCGGGAAAGGCACCGACCACTGCAAGGGCGGACCCGGCCCCGACTCCTTCGTGCTCTGCGAGAACTTCCCGACCTGAGGACCCGCGGACTCAGACCCGACGTCGCCGCTCGAGCGGCCAGTACACGAGCCGGACGACCGCCTTCAATTGATCGCGACGTACCGGCCCGAACTCGCGGCTGTCGGTGGACCGGCCCGGCGCGTCGCCCTCGACCCAGTACTCCTCGGAGCCCAGCGGCCGGCCCGTCGGGGTGACGTCGCCCGGCACGGCCAGGACCCGCTTGACCATCTCGAACCCAGGGCGCCGCGGGTGGTCGACCACGACCACGTCCCCTCGGCGGATCTCGAGCCCGCGCAGGGCGAGCGCCCACTCTCCGGGTTCGAGCGACGGCCGCATCGAGTCGCCCACGATCTCGACCCGGACCGGCCGCCGCCGCAGGATCCACCAGCCCACCGCGGTCCCGCCCACGAGCCCCACGGCGATCACCTTCCGCGAGAAGCGACCGCGATGGTAGGTTCGATCGGAAGGGCTTCCGGCGGAAGGAGGAACGCTCATGCTCGAAGCTTTGCTCAGGCCGCACCGCGTCGTCCACGCTCACTGCGACGTTCCCTGCGGCGTCTACGACCCGGCCCAGGCCCGCATCGAGGCAGAGTCGGTCAAGGCGATCCAGCAGCGGTACCAGGACGCCGACAAGATGAAGTCGGCCGCCGAGACCGCCGAGGAGTACCGGTCGCGGTGCCTGTCGGTGAAAGAGGAGCGCGCGAACCTGGTCAAGGAACACCTGTGGGTGTTGTGGACCGACTACTTCAAGCCCGAACACGTCGAGAAGTACTCCAACCTGCACGTGCTCTTCTGGGCGGCCACCAAGGAGGCCGGCCTGGCCAAGAAGTCCCAGGACCCCGCCCAGGGGCAGAAGCTTCTCGACGCGATCGACGAGATCGCCAAGATCTTCTGGGAGACCAAGTCGTAGGACGACCGCGCGACGCGGGGGCGCCCTCGCCCGGCGCCCCCGCGCCGCGTCTCCTCGAGGAATAGCCGTCCCCGGGCCCGGCGTTCACCGATCGAGGAACGATGGAGCATCGCGGCGAGCCGTTCGAACCCGACGAGGCCCTGGACGCCTACTCACGCGTGGTCGCCGGGGTGGCCGAACGGCTGTCGCCCTCGGTGGCGAGCCTTCGCCTGATGCGGCAGGTTCCGGGCGGTCGGCGTCCGGAGGGGGCGGGATCGGGCGTCATCATCACCGCCGACGGGTTCGGGCTGACCTCGGCGCACGTGGTGGAACGGATGGACGCGGGGGTGGCCGCGTTCGTCGACGGGCGGGAGCTGCCGTTCGAGGTCGTCGGCGCCGACCGGCTCTCGGACCTGGCGGTGTTCCGCCTGCGATCGGACGGCTTCACGCCGGCGGAGCTCGGCGACGCCTCCACGCTCCGCGTCGGGCAGCTCGTCGTGGCGATCGGCAATCCGCTGGGGTTCGCCGGCTCGGTGACGGCGGGGGTCGTCAGCGCGCTCGGACGGGCGTTGCCGGTGCGCGGCGGCCGGATCATCGACAACGTGATCCAGACCGATGCCTCGCTCAACCCCGGCAACTCGGGCGGGGCGCTGGTGGACGGGCGCGGGCGCGTCGTCGGGATCAACACGGCCGTGGCCGGCATCGGGCTCGGCCTGGCCGTGCCGATCGACGAGGGAACCCGCCGGATCGTGGGGGAGCTGATGCGCGAGGGTCGCGTTCGTCGCGCGTATCTGGGGATCGCCGGCGGCGCCCGGCCGCTGCCGCCGCGCCTCGCCGAGCGGTTCGATCGCGAGGGCGGGGTCGAGGTCGTCGAGGTCGTCCCGAACGGCGCGGCGGCGCGGGCCGGCATCCGCCCCGAAGACATCGTGCTCGAGGTGGACGGAGCGCCCGTCGAAGACGTCGGGGACCTCCAGCGCCTCATGGTGGGAGAGCGCATCGGCGGGCGGGTCCGCGTGCTCGTCTCCCGGCACGGCGAGGAGCTCGAAATCGAGGTCGTGCCCGACGAACTCGCCGCCCGATGACGATCGTCCCCGGCGGCCGAACGCCCGCTGTTAGGCTCGGCCGCCGTGAAGGACATCGGCCTGGTCGGCGTCCAGTTCAGCGGGAAGTCCACGCTGTTCACCGCGCTCACCCGCTCCGGGTCGCACGGCGGCCAGGCCAATCACGCGGTGGTGCCCGTCCCCGATCCCCGGGTCGAGGTGCTCACGGAGATGGAGCGCTCGCGAAAGACCGTGCACGCGCAGGTCGGGTTCGTCGACGTGCCGGGCGGGACGGCATCGGCCCAGGGCGTGGCCCGCCTTCGTGAGAACGACGCCCTGGCCGTCGTCGTCCGGTGTTTCGGCCCGGACGCCCGCCCCGCCGCCGAGCTCGACGAGGTTCGGGCCGAGCTCCTGCTCGCCGACCAGGCCGTGATCGAGCCGGCCGCCGAACGCGCCACCAAGCGGGCTCGCGGGAAGCCGACCCCCGAGCTCGACGCGCTCGAGGCGGCCGCCGCCGCGCTCGAGGCCGAGACCCCGCTCCGGGAGGCCGGGCTCTCGCCGGAGCTCGTTCGGGAGCTCAAGGCGATCGCCCCCCTGACGTTGAAGCCCGAGGTCGTGGTGGCGAACCTCGAGGAGGGCTCCGAGGTCCCGTCGGGACTACCGGAGGGAACGGTCGGCGTCTACGCCTCGATCGAGGCGGAAACCTCCGAGATGGACCCGGACGAGGCCCGGGCGTTGCTCGACGAGTTCGGCGTCCACGAGCCGGGTCTCGAGCAGGTCATCCGGGCCGGGTACGGCGCCCTCGACCTCATCACGTTCCTCACCACCGGCGAGGACGAGACGCGGGCCTGGGAGGTCCGCCGCGGCGCCAAGGCCCCGGAGGCGGCGGGGGTCATCCATACCGACCTCGAGCGCGGGTTCATCCGCGCCGAGGTCATCGGCTACGACGACCTCGTCACCGCCGGCTCGATGGACGCGGCGAAACACCAGGGTCTGATCCGGGTCGAGGGCAAGGACTACGAGGTCCGGGAGGGCGACGTCCTGCACGTCCGCTTCGCGGTCTAGGGATCATCCGCATCACCACAAGGGAAACCCTGCTATCGTCCTCAGGATTCCTTGATGGACGAGCCCTACCGGATCGGCGAGGCGGCGGCGATGCTCGGCGTGCGGGTCGAGACCCTGCGCCGGTGGGAGCGCGAGGGCAAGATCCGCGTCACGCGTTCCGAGGGCGGACAACGGCTCGTCCCGGCCGCCGAGGTGGCCCGCGTCCTCGGCGAACACCGACGGCGGCCTCGGGTGACCTCGGCCAGCGTGCGGAACCGCTTCCCCGGCGTCGTCACCGAGATCAAGCGCGACGAACTCGCCGCGACCGTGGAGATCCTCGCGGGCCCCCACCGCATCCTCGCGTTCGTGACCCGTGAAGCGGTGGACGAGATGGGGCTCGAGCCGGGCATGCGCGCCGTCGCCACCGTGAAGGCGACGAATGTGATGGTCGAGGTCGACGAGTGAGACGTGCCCTGGCCGCGCTCGGCGCGGCCGCGGTGCTCGCCGCGTGTGCGGGGAGCACCGGTCGCGAGCTCACGGTCTCGGCCGCCGCGTCGCTCACCGACGCCTTCACCGAGATCGGCACCGCGTTCGAAGCCGCGAACCCCGGCATCGAGGTGGTCTTCAACTTCGGGCCCTCGGACGGCCTGGCCACGCAGATCGTGAGCGTGGGCGGGCTGGTCGACGTGTTCGCCTCTGCCAGTCCCCGGTGGATGGACGTCGTGGCGGAGGAGGGTCCGGGCGTCGCCGGCCGGGCCGACTTCGCGAGCAACCGCCTGGCGGTCCTGGTCCCGGACGGCAACCCGGCCGGGGTCGAACGCCTCGGCGACCTCGCCCGGGATGGGGTTCGGCTGGTGCTCGCCGCCGAAGGCGTCCCGGCAGGCGACTACGCCCGCGAGGTCCTGGTTGCTGCCGGGATCGAGGACGCCGGGCTGGCGAACCTGGTCTCGAACGAGGAGGACGTGCGGGGCGTCGTGACCAAGGTCGTCTCGGGAGACGCCGACGTCGGCATCGCCTACGTCACCGACGTCTCTCCCACCATCGCCGACCGGGTCGAGCTCGTTTCGATCCCCGACGACGTGAACGTGATCGCCGTGTATCCGATCGCCGTGATCGCCGGCTCCGAGGAGGAGGCGCTTGCGCAGCGGTTCGTCGACTTCGTCCTCAGAGAGGGACGCGAGATCCTCGACGACCACGGGTTCCTCCCGCCGCCGTAGCCGGAGGACCCCCGGACCCTTCGTCGCCCTGGCGGCCCTCGGGGTCGTCCTGGTCGGCCTGCCCCTGCTCGGCCTGGCGATCCGGACCCCGTGGAGCCGGCTGGTCGGGATCCTGTCGAGCGCGACGGCGACCGAGGCGCTGCGACTCTCGCTGGTCGTGGCCACGGCGGCCGCGATCCTCTCCCTCGTGACGGGGTTCCCCCTGGCGTGGGCCCTGGCCCGGGGCTCGTTCCGCGGGAAGGCGCTGGTGCGCGCCATCGTCGTGCTCCCCCTCGTGATGCCGCCGGTCGTGGCCGGGGTGGCGCTGCTGGCCGCATTCGGCCGTCGAGGCGCGGTCGGCGCCTGGTTGTTCGAGTGGTTCGGCGTACAGCTCACCTTCACCACGACTGCCGCCGTGCTCGCCGCGACGTTCGTGTCGTTCCCGCTCGCGGTGCTGGTGCTCGAGGCCGGGTTGCGCGGACTCGACGCTCGTCTGGAGGATGCGGCCTCGACGCTCGGGGCGTCCCGCGGGTACGTCCTGCGCCGGGTGACCCTCCCCCTGCTCGCGCCGCAGGTCGCGGCGGCGCTGGTCCTGTCCTGGGCCCGGGCACTCGGCGAGTTCGGCGCCACCATCACGTTCGCCGGCAACCTGCAAGGGCGGACCCAGACGTTGCCGCTCGCGGTGTTCGAACGGCTGCAGACCGATCCCGAGGCGGCCTTTGCCCTGTCGATGCTGCTGATCGCCGTGGCGCTCGCCGTGATCCTGGCGCTTCGCGGGCGGTTCCTGCGATGACGTTCACGGTGGACGTGACGGCCCGGCGCGACGGGTTCCGCCTCAAGGCCTCGTTCGAGGCCCAGGCCGGGGAGACCCTCGCCCTCCTCGGGCCGAACGGATCGGGCAAGTCGACGGTGGTCCAGACCGTGGCCGGCATCGTTCCACCGGACGACGGCCGCGTGCTCCTCGGCGATCTCGTCCTGGACGACGTCCGTAGCGGCGTGTACGTGGAGCCCCGACGGCGGCCCATCGGCGTCGTGTTCCAGGACCTGCTCCTGTTCCCGCACCTGAGTGCGCTCGACAACGTGGCGTTTCCCCTTCGGGCCCGGGGGGCGACGCGGTCGGAGGCCGACGGTCGCGCGACCCGCCTGCTGGAACGGCTCGGCGTGGCCGGCCGGGCCCACGCGCGGCCGCGGGACCTGTCCGGCGGAGAGGCGCAGCGGGTCGCACTGGCCAGGGCGTTGGTCGCCGAGCCCGAGCTGTTGCTGCTCGACGAGCCGCTGTCGGCGCTCGACGTGACGGCCCGCCTCCACGTCCGCGAGCTGGTTCGCGACGAGCTCGCCCGGTTCCCCGGGGTCCGCGTGCTCGTCACCCACGATCCGGTCGAGGCCATGATGCTGGCGGACCGTCTGGTCGTGCTGGAGGCCGGCGAGGTCACGCAGGCCGGCACGCCAGAGGAGATCCGCGCCGCTCCGCGCTCCCGGTACGCCGCGGACCTGGTTGGGGTCAACGCGTTCCGCGGGCGCCTGGAGCCGCTGGAGGAGGGAACGGGGCGGATCGTCACCGGTGACGGCGCGATCGTGGTCCCGTGGCCCGAGCTCGATCTCGAGGGCGACGTGGTCGGCGTGCTGCGGCCGGCGGACGTCACCGTCTCGCTCCAGCCCCCGGTCGGTTCGGCCCGCAACGTGTTCCGCGGGCGGGTCACCTCGGTGGCCGTCGAGGGCGACCGGGCCAGGGTGCGGATCGCGAGCACGCCTCCGTTGGTGGCCGAGGTCACGCACGGGTCGCTGGAGCGCCTGGGGATCCGCGACGGCACCATCGTCTGGGCGTCGTTCAAGGCGGTCGAGGTCCAGGTGCTCTCGTAGCGGTGGCCAACCCGTAAGCTGGCACCTCCATGGCCGACCCCGAAGCCCGCGACCTCGAGGCTCCCGAACGCCCCGATACGTCCCGCCCCGACGGCGCGACGTCACGTTCGGAGGACCGGTCGGTCGCGCCCCCCGACGGCCCGGCCACGGCGGTTTCGGGCGACGGCGCCGGCCCCTCTTTGCCCGGGCGCCCAAGCCCGTGGCGCCGGTTCGTGGGATCCACGCCGTTCCTGATCCTGGTCGCCTTCGTCGTGGCGATCCTGGTGAAGACGTTCCTGATCCAGGCGTTCTACATCCCGTCCGAATCGATGACCCCCACGCTCGAGGTGGGCGACCGCGTCTTCGTCAACAAGGTCGCCTTCGGCGACGTCGGCCGGGGCCAGGTCATCGTGTTCGAGAATCCGCATCCCGGGGCGATCCCCGATCGCGGGGTCGTCGACGGGTTCCTGCACTGGCTCGGCGAAGGGGTGGGCTTCGCCCAGGCCGAGGACGAGGACTTCATCAAACGCGTCGTCGGGTTGCCCGGCGAGACCATCGAGATCCGCGAGGACGTCGTCTACGTCGACGACCGCACGCTCGACGAGCCGTATCTGAGCGGGGGCGCCGCCGCCTGCAACGGGGAGTACCCGGCCACCGAGATCCCGCGGGACAGCCTGTTCGTCATGGGGGACAACCGCTGCAACTCGGCCGACAGCCGCTACGGGCTCGGGTTCGTCCCGGCGGAGAAGGTCATCGGGCAGGCGTTCATCATCATCTGGCCGCCGTCACATCTCGGCGGCATCGGCTGAGGCGGCGACCGCTCCCACCGCCCATTGCCCTCACGGCGGCGCCGGCGGTGCGCCGGGACCCACCGGTCGTTCGGGCGGCAGGAACAAACGCGCGAACGACCAGACCAGCGCGGCGATGCCGAATCCGGCCAGCCACACGATCAGGCTCGGCGGCTCGAGCGCGAAGAACTCGCGCGTGATCGGCAACGCCACCACGAGCGCGAACAGCGACGGCATGGCCCACACCAACGCAAGCCGCCAGGTCGTCAGCGGCGCGGCGATCACGGACAGGACCAGGAACCCGATCCACAACAGGACCATGGTCGCGGCCGTGCGGGCCTGGGCCAGGCTGACCCCGGTCTCGTCGCGCGAGAGCACGTACCCGAGGAACGTGGCCACCGCCGCGAGGGTGCCGGCCGGGATCGTGAACCGGAGCACGCGCCGGAGGAACCCCGGTCGGGCCCGTTCGTTGTTCGGCGCCAGTGCCAGGAAGAAGCTCGGGATGCCGATCGTGAGCGAGCCGATCAACGTGAGGTGCCGCGGCAGGAAGGGGAACTCGAGCCCCACCACGACGACGCCGATCGCCAGCAACATCGCGTAGACGGTCTTCGTCACGTACAGGTTCGAGGTGCGTTCGATGTTCCCCAGCACGCGGCGGCCCTCCCCGACCACCGACGGCAACGGATCGAACGTCGAGTCCAGCAACACGAGCTGCGCCACCGCGCGCGTGGCTGAGCTCCCCGAGCCCATCGCGATGCCGATGTCCGAGTCCTTCAGCGCTAGGACGTCGTTCACGCCGTCGCCGGTCATTGCCACGACGTGCCCTCGCGACTGGAGCGCCTCGACCATCGCCCGCTTCTGCTGTGGCGTCACCCGTCCGAACACCGAGTACCGCTCGAGGATCTCGGCCAGCTCGCCGCGGTCCGTCGGGAGCTCCCTCGCGTCGTACGGCGCCTCCGCACCCGGCAGGCCGACCCGGGCGGCCACGGCCGCGACCGTCTCGGGGTGGTCTCCGCTGATCACCTTGACGG
>DASUTU010000067.1:0-30311 GCA_036374435.1 Actinomycetota bacterium
CCAGCCAGGCCGTGGCGGCCTCCGTTAGGTACGGGTTGTCGCGTCCGTAGTCGGCGGTTCCCCAGTGGCGATCCCATCCCGTGTGGACCAGGGCGGCGCGGCCGCCCACCTCGTGCCCGTCGAGTTCTTCCACCTCCACCGCTCGGGCGTGCGAGCGCGCAACGCGGACCACGATGCCTTCGAGATCCACCAGCCGCTCCAGGTCCAGACCGGCCAGGTCGGTGGCGCCGTCGAAGCGGTGGAACGGACTGTCGAGATACGTCCCGGTGTTCCCGACCATCGAGATCCGACCGATGTGGAACGTGACCCCCGGGCCGTAGGACTCCTCGGCCTTCGCGCGAGTGAGGTGATCCGCGAACTCGGGGCCCGGCAGCCCCGGGTACGTGGTCATGCCCTCACGGATCGGGTGGCTGAGGTCGATCACGCGACCCCGCGGGGCCGCCACCGGTCAGGCCTCGGCCTCGCGGGTGGGGGGCTCGCCCTCGTCGTCGGCCCGGACCACGATCCAGGGGATCGCGGCGTACGGGATCGGCGTGAGCAGGAGCGGCCATACGGATTCGACCACGCTGGCGAACCCAACCAGGCCGAACCCGATCAGGAACAACAACACGATCGCGGTCAACCGGCGCCGTTCGCTCATCGCCGGTCATCGTACTCGCGTCCGTCGAACGGGCGCGGGTGCGGATGGGCCGGATAGGATACGGTGCCCGTCGGAAGGAGGAACCCGCTGGTGGCACGAATCGACATCCCCGCCAGGCTGGCCACGGTCCCGATCTTCTCCGGATGCACCAAACGCGAGATCTCCATCATCGCGCAGGCGGCGAAGGAGATCTCCCATCGCGCGGGCACCGTCATCGCCCGGGAGGGCGAACGCGGCGTCGGGTTGTTCCTGATCCTCGAGGGGGAGTGTGAGGTCACGGTCGGCGGCAAACGCAAGGCCGTGCTGCGCGAAGGAGACTTCTTCGGGGAGGTCGCGCTCCTGGACGGCGGCCCCCGGACCGCCACCGTGACGGCCCTCACCCCGGTTCGGCTGGCCGGCGTCACCGGCTGGGTCTTCCGGGGGATGTTGATGGAGCACCCGTCGATCGCGCTGAAGACCCTCGAGTCGGTGGCCGGTCGCCTGCGGGCCGTTACCAAGGAACCCGTCTAACGCCCGTTCCGGGTGGCCTTCCTCGAGCGACCCGACGGCGCGCGGCTCCACTACGAGGTGGCGGGCGACCCCCGGCGGGCCCCAATCGTCCTGCTCGAGGGGTTGGGGGGCGACGTTTCCGGCTGGCGCCGAACCGCGTCGGCCCTCGCCGCGGAGCTGTTCGTCGTGGCATTCGACCACCGGGGGATCGGTCGGAGCCGGGCCGGCGATGCTCAAGCCACGATGACCACCTACGTCGAAGACTTCCTCGGCCTCATCGACGAGCTCCGGCTCGAACGCTGCCACGTATACGGTCGTTCGTTCGGCGGCATGGTCGCGCTGGAGCTCGTGTTGACGCATCCGGAGAGGGTGCGTTCGGCGGTGCTCGCGGCCACCCACCCCGGCGGCCGCGGCGCCGTGCCGACGAGCGAGCGTGTCCCCAAGGACCGGCCGTGGCTCCAGCGGTTCTCCGCCGCGTTCGCCGCCGACCACCCCGACGTGGTCGAGGAGGCCTCGCGGGCCGAGCGCTGGCACGGGCGGAACCGGGCCGGCGAGCGGCGGCAGTGGGAGGCCATCCGGGGCTGGGACGCGACCGACCGCCTGGAAGACGTCGCGGTCCCCGTCCTGGTGCTCCACGGTTCGGGGGACCGCCTGGTCGATCCCCGCAACGCGGAGGTGATGGCCTCGCGCATCCCGGGCGCCGAGATCGTCGTGCTCGAGGGCGCCGGCCACGCCTATGACATCGAGCAGCCGGAGCGGGCGGACGCCCTCGTGCTCGACTTCGTTCGGAGGCATCGGGCGTGAGCAACCACGAGGACGCGCCGCAGGAGGTCCGTGACCTCGCCGAGGAGCGGGCCCGCGCGCGCGCCGAACGCGACTTCGCTCGCGCCGACGCCCTGCGCGACCGCATCGCCGAGCTCGGGTATCGCGTGGTGGACGGCCCGGAGGGAACGGCGCTGGAGCCGGCGCAGGCCGAGGCGCCGCGTCGGCGACCGGCTCGCGAGGTGCCCAGCGTGCTGGCGGAGCCCGCCACGGCCGACGTCAGCCTGCACTGGGTGGTCGAGGGGTGGCCGGAGGACGTGGCCCGGGCCGTGGCCTCGTTCCGGCGGGTCGAGGACGGCCGTGACGTGCAATACGTGGTGGCCGACGCGACCGAGACCGATCCCGCCGCGTACGGGGAGGACGTCGAGGTGATCGCGCTCGAGGACGGGACGGGCTGGGCCGCCGCCAGCAACGCCGGGCTCCGGCGGTCCCGGGGCCGGGTGGCCGTGGCGCTCGACGGCTCGGTGGAGGCGACCGGGGACGTGTTCGGCCCCTTGGAGGCCGCGCTCGGGGACCCGACCGTGGGAGTGTGCGGCCCGTTCGGCATCTCCACCGAGGACCTTCGCGACTTCCACGAGAGCCCCGGCCCGGAGGTCGACGCGGTGGAGGGATACCTGATGGCGTTCCGGCGCGAGGTGCTCGCCGAGACGGCCACGTTCGACGAGCGGTTCCGGTGGTACCGGATCGCCGACATCGAGTTGTGCTTCCGGCTGAAGGACGCCGGGTATCGCGCCCTCGTGGTGGATCTGCCCGTCACGCGGCACGAACACCGGATGTGGAACACCACGCCGCCCGAGGAGCGCGAACGGTTGTCCAAGCGCAATTTCAACACGTTCCTCGAGCGGTTCCGGGGCCGGTCGGACCTCCTGGTGGCGAACCGGCGGACCTGACCGGGCCGGGTCGTCGGAGCGTGTCAGCCCTCGGAGGGCGGCTGGACCACCACGTCGGGCCCGGCGGGCGCCAGGTCCGCGGCCCGCCGGCCATTCTCGCCGGTGACCGAGCGGCGAAGCTCCTCGGACGAGGGGATGGGCTTGGTCCCATCGAAGTACCCGTGCAGGTCCGGGCCGTCGATGACCTCGGTGAGGATCAGGATCTCCGCCATCTTCTCCAGGAACTCGCGGTGCTCGGAGAGCACGTGCATGGCGCGTTCGTGCGCCTCGTTCACCAGGCGCGAGACCTCCTGGTCCACCAGCGAGGCCAGCTCGTCCGACAGCTCGGGGCTCGCTCCCGGGAACAACATCCGTCCCTCGGCGCCGCGGAAGCCGAACGACACCGGCCCGACCTTCGGGCTCATGCCGTATTCGGCGACCATGGCCCGCGAGATCTCGGTGGCGCGCTCCAGATCGTTCTGGGCGCCGGTGGAGACGACGTTGTCGAAGACGATCTCCTCGGCCGTCCGCCCGCCCAGGAGCACCGCCAGCCGGTCGGTGAGCTCGGGTTCGGTCAGCAGGTACCGGTCCTCCAGGGGCCGCTGCATCGTCATGCCGAGCGCCGCCGCGCCGCGAGGGATGATCGACACGCGGTGCACGGGGTCGGCCGTGGGCGCGGTGAGCGCCACGAGCGCGTGCCCCATCTCGTGCACGGCGACGCGCTCCTTGTCCTTCTCGGACATCACGCGGCTCTTGCGTTCGAGCCCGGCCACGGTCCGGTCGATGGCCTCCTCGAGCTCGATCATCGTGACGCCGTCTTTCTCCTTCCGGGCGGCCAGCAGCGCCGCCTCGTTCACCACGTTGGCCAGGTCGGCGCCGGTGAAACCGGGGGTGCGCGCGGCGAGGACCCGAAGGTCCACGGAGGGGTCGATGGCGACGCCCCGCACGTGCACCTTCAGGATCTCCTCGCGCCCTCTGAGGTCGGGCTGGTCGACGACCACCTGGCGGTCGAACCGGCCCGGGCGCACCAGCGCGGGATCGAGGACGTCGGGGCGGTTGGTGGCGGCCATGATGATGACCCCCTTCTGGGAGTCGAACCCGTCCATCTCGACCAGGAGCTGGTTCAGGGTCTGCTCGCGCTCGTCGTGGGCGCCCATGCCCGCGCCGAGCGCCCCGCCGCGGCCCTTGCCGATGGTGTCGATCTCGTCGAGGAACACCAGCGCGGGCGCCTTCTCCTTGGCCTGCTGGAACAGCTCGCGCACCCGGGCTGCGCCCAGGCCCACGAACATCTCGACGAACTCGGACCCGCTCATGAAGAAGAACGGGACGTTGGCCTCTCCGGCCACGGCGCGCGCGAGCAGCGTCTTGCCGCATCCGGGCGGCCCGAGCAGCAACACGCCCTTGGGGATCCGTCCGCCGAGCCGCTGGTACTTCTTCGGGTTGCGCAGGAACTCGATGATCTCCTGCAGCTCCTCCTTCGCCTCGTCCACGCCGGCCACGTCGGCGAAGGTGGTCTTCATCTCCTTGCGGTCGTAGATGCGGACCCGGTTCCGTCCGAGGTTCAACGCGGCGCCGGTCTGGGCGCCGCTCATCCGCCGGATGAGGAAGAACCACAACAGGCCGAACAGGAGCAACGGGATGACCCACGCGATGAGGAAGCTCGAGAAGGCGTTCGGCGTCACCCCTCGATACTGGACGTCCTGCTCGTCCAGACGTTCGGTGAGCTGCGTGGTGCCCTGGAGGATCGGGGGGATCGTCGAGGTGAAGTCGACGGACCGGCCGCCCTCCACGTATTGGCCGGTGACCGAGGTCTCGGACACCTCGAGCGTTCCGGTGAGCCGGCCCTGGTCCACCTTGGTCAGGAACTCCGAGTAGGGAAGGTCCTGCGGACGGGGTGAGGTCAACCACTGGAACAGCATGAGCACGAGCAGGAACCCGAGGATCCACAACCACGGGCTCCCGCGCATACGCCGGGGCCCGCCGGAGGAGCCTCCTCCGAGGTCGAAGCCCTGCCAGCGCCCGCGTCGGTCGTTGTCGCCTGCCATCGGTCCTTCCATCTTCCCATCACCCTCGAAACACGACAGAAACCGGATGCCACGGCCCCGGGGTGACGGCGCTGGGATACTGAGGCCGTGGCGACCGGGAAGGCACGGCCGCTGAACACGGGAGCACGTGGAGATGGACGTGGCACGCAGCCGGACGGCGCCGCCCGAAGACCCGGCCCTTCGCGCCCGATTCGAGCGCGACGTCCTGCCGCTCCTTCCGAACCTGTACGGGGCGGCCCTGCGCATGACGCGGAACCCGCAGGACGCCGAGGACCTCGTGCAGGAGGCGTATCTGCGCGCGTACCGTGGTTTCGGCGGCTTCGAGGAGGGCACGAACCTCCGGGCCTGGATGTACCGGATCCTCACGAACACCTTCATCAACGCCTACCGCAAGCGCCAGCGCGAGCCGTTGACCGTCCAGGACGACGAGATCGAGGACTGGTACCTCTACGACCGGCTCGGCGGATCGGGCGTGGAGTCCTCGGCCGAGACCGAGGTGCTCGACCGGATCCCCGACGAAGACGTCCAGGCGGCGCTGGAGGCGCTGCCCGAGAACTTCCGGATGGTGGTCCTGCTGGCCGACGTGGAGGGGTTCAGCTACAAGGAGATCGCGGAGATCCTCGACATCCCGATCGGCACCGTGATGTCGCGCCTGCATCGGGGAAGGAAAGCGCTGCAGAAGGCGTTGTGGGAGACGGTACGGGAGCGTGGACTTGTCACCGACTGACTGCGAGCACGTGCTTCGGCAGATCGAGCTCTACCTCGACGGGGAGCTCGTCGGGGTGGAGCGCGTGGAGATCGAGCGGCACCTGGGGGAGTGTTCCCCGTGCCACGGGCACTCCGAGTTCCAGCGCAAGCTGAAGGAGATGCTCCGGGCCAAGTGCGGCTGCCACGAGGTCCCCGCGGAGTTCGCCGAGCGCATCCGGAGCCTGTTCGGCTCGGCCTCGCCCGGGCCGCCGCCGTAGTCGGCCGCGCCGAACCGTCACCCGCCCCGCCGTCGAATGCTCCACGAGGAGGTCTCGACGGTGCCGAAGGCGACCAGGCCGGGCAAGCTCCCTGCGCGTTCCGAGCCCGAACCCGACGGCCGGGTCTGCTCGCAGGAGGGCTGCACGACCCGGCTCTCCGTCTACAACACGTCGGATCGCTGCTGGCAACACGCCGAGATCGAGTTCCCGAACCGCCGGGGCCGGCGCCTGCGAGACGCGCCCTCCTGAACGTTCGCCCGCGCCTCGAGTCGACGTTCGCGGCCGAAACCGACATGATTCCGTTCACGGACGGCGGTCACGTTGTGGCCGATCATGTTGGCGCGCGAGGCGGGGGTTGGGATGGCTGACGAGCTCGGAGCGACGATCCTCGGGGTGTGGGCGCACCCGGACGACGAGGCTTACCTCTCGGCAGGCCTGATGGCGCGGGCCGTGCGCAACGGCAGCCGGGTCGTGTGTGTGACCGCCACGCGGGGCGAGGGCGGGTCGTTGGACGAGGAGAAGTGGCCGCCCGAGACCATGGCCGAGGTGCGCACGACCGAGCTCGAGAAGTCCCTCGGCATCCTGGGCGTGACCGACCACCATTGGCTCGACCTGCCCGACAAGGACATGCAGACCGGCCTTCCCGAGTCCGGCTACGGCCCGGTGCTGGACCTGGTCGCCGACCTCCAGCCCGACACGATCCTCACGTTCGGCCCGGAGGGCATGACCGGCCACGAGGCGCACAAGTCGGTCTCTGGATGGGCGGTCCGGGCGCTGCGCGAGGCGGGCAAGCCGGGCGCGCGGGTGCTCTTCGCGTGCGTGACCCCGGACTGGGCCGAGGAGTTCCTCCCGGCCTGGGAGCCGTTCAACGTGTTCCTGCCCGGAACGCCCCACGTGGTCCCGCGCGAGGAGCTCGAGATCCACTACGAGCTCCCGCCGGACATCCTCGAGACGAAAGTGAACGCGATCAACGCCCACGTCAGCCAGATCGAGTCGATCCTGGCCGCGGTCGGCGACGAGGTGTGGTGGAGGGAGATGTCGCTCGAGGCCTTCCGGCTTGGCGAGGAGAAGGAGTGACGGACGCTCCGGCGCCGTTCCCCGATCTCGATTGGGGGCCGGAGCGCGCGCGGGCGTTCACCGATCGCGCCGCGGCGTTGTACGAGGAGCTCCTGGCCCGGCTGAACGAGCTCCCCATCACGCACGCGCGGACCGCGGCGGAGGTTCGACGCGCAGTGGCGATCGAGGTGCCCGAGGAGCCGATGCGCGACGACGAGCTCTTCGCCTACCTCCGCGAGGTGGTGTTCGAACAGGCCGCGTATCCGGGACACCCGAGGTTCCTGGCCTACATCTCGGGGTCGGGGACCGTCCCCGGCGCCGCGGCCGATCTGCTGGCGGCCGGGGTGAACATGAACCTCGGCGGGTGGATGCTCTCGCCGCCCGCGACCGAGATCGAGTTCCAGCTCACGCGCACGTTCGCCCGGTGGTTCGGCCTGCCCCCGGGTGCCGGCGGCATCATCGTCTCGGGCGGCGCGATGGCGAACTTCGTCGCGCTGAAGGCGGCCCGGGACCACCGCGCCGGCTGGGACGTGCGCCGCGAGGGCGTCGCCGCGGGCCCGCCCCTTGCCATGTACCTGTCCGAGGAGACGCACGTGGTGTCGTCGCGAGCCGCGGACATCCTGGGGATCGGCACGCAAGCGGTCCGGACGATCCCGGTCGACGAGGGATATCGTGTTCGCGTCGACGCGTTGCGCGAGGCGATCCGCCTCGACCGCGACGCGGGGGTCCGGCCCTTCGCGGTGGTGGCCACCGCCGGCACCGTGGCGACCGGCGCGATCGACCCGCTCGACGCGGTGGCGGACCTGTGCGCCGACGAGGACGTGTGGTTCCACGTCGACGCCGCGTACGGCGGTCCCGCGGCGTTCACGGACGACCTGCGCCCGCTGTTCGCCGGGATCGAGCGGGCGGACTCGATCGCGTTCGACCCGCACAAGTGGCTGTACACGCCGCATTCGGGCGGGTGTGCCCTCCTGCGGGACTTCCGGGCGCTGCCCGACTCGTTCTCCTACATGGCCTCCTACACCCACCAGGACAAGGAGGGGACTGGCCGCGGCGTGGACGGCAGCCAGATCGGGCCGCAGTTCTCGCGCGGCTTCTGGGCGCTCAAGGTGTGGCTCTCGCTGCTCGCCCATGGGCGCCGCGCGTACACCACGCGGATCTCGCACGACGCGGAGCTGGCGCGGTATCTGGGCGCCCGCGTCCAGGACCGGCCGGAGTTCGAGCTCGTATCCCCGGTGGGCCTGTCGATCTGTTGCTTCCGGTACGTACCGCCGGGTCTGCCCGCCGGCGAGGGGCGCGAGGAGTACCTCGACCGGCTGAACGAGCGGCTGATGACCGAGGCGCAGCAGGACGGCCGAGTCTTCTTCTCCAACGCCGTCCTCGGCGACCGGTTCGTCCTTCGGGTGTGCATCGTGAACTTCCGGACCGAGGCGGGGGACCTGGACGCCGTGCTCGAGGTGGCGTCCGAGATCGGCTCGCGACTGGACGCGGAGCTTCGGCCGCCGTCGCTGCGGGAGGGAGCGGCGTGAGCGTCAGCCTCGCCCTGCTCGGCTCCGGGGAGTTCGAGCCGTGGTCCGAGCCGGTGGACCGGTGGCTGCTCGAACGCTCCAGGAACCCCGACGGCGTGGTGCTGATCGCTCCGACGGCCGCCGCGCACGAAGGCGAGGAGTCCTTCGCCGCGTGGGGGGCGAAGGGGCTGGAGCACTTCGGGAGGTCGGGGAGGCCGGCCGAGGTGCTCCCGCTTCGAACCCGCGACGACGCGCACCGCGACGACGTGGCGGCCCGGCTGGACGATGCCTCGCTCGTCTACTTCTCGGGCGGGAACCCGGCCCGGCTGACCGAGGTGCTGACGGGTTCGCCGTTCTGGGACGCGATGTGCCGAGGGTTGTCCGATGGGTTGCCGTACGCGGGCTGCAGCGCCGGCGTGGCGTGCCTGACCGAGGTCACGTACGACTCGGACACGCAGGATCTCGAGTCGGTGTGGCGTCCCGGGATGGGCTTCGTGCGCCGAACGCTGTTCGGCCCGCACTGGGACATCGTCGACTCGTGGGTGCCGGGCGCCCGCGACTTCATCGTCGGTTCGGTCCGGGACGGGCAGCTGTTCGTCGGGCTGGACGAAGACACGGCCATGGTGGGAGACGGGGCCTCGTGGAGCGTCCTGGGCCGGCAGGCCGTCCACGTCCTGCGGCACGGCGCATGGACGACGTTTCGCGCGGGGGACGTATTCGAGCTCGAGCTTTCGCTCGACGGCCGGATGTGACGGTGCCCAAACGGAGGTTGACCCGCGACGACCCGGTGGAGCACCGGGCCCCCGAGATCGTGCGGTTGCTCTCCGAGGCCTACCCGGACGCGAAGGTGGCGCTGAACTTCACCACCCCGCTCGAGATGCTCGTGGCCACGGTCCTGTCCGCCCAGTGCACCGACGAGAAGGTGAACGAGGTCACGGCCACGTTGTTCCGGAAGTACCGTTCGGCCGAGGACTATCTACGGGTCCCCGAAGACGAGCTGAAGGCCGACATCAAGCCGACGGGGTTCTTCAATCAGAAGGCCGCCGCCATCCGCGGCGCGTGCCACCGGATCGTCGAGGAATACGGCGGGCAGGTCCCCGACACGATGGAGGACCTCGTCACGTTGCGGGGCGTTGCGCGCAAGACCGCGAACATCGTGCTGGGCAACGCGTTCGACACGGTCGAGGGGATCGCGGTGGACACGCACGTGAAGCGGCTCGCCAACCGGCTCGGGTTCAGCGCGCAGCCCGATCCCGACAAGATCGAGCGCGACCTGATGGCGCTGCTCCCTCGCGAGCGGTGGTTCCCGTTCACGTACGTGTTGATCGACCACGGCCGCGCCGTCTGCATCGCGCGCCGGCCGCGCTGCGAGCGGTGCGTCGTCAACCACCTGTGCCCGTCCAGCCTGGTCTGATCGTGCCCGCGGGCGAGAGATCGGCCGCGGATGGGTGACCATCGGTTCGCCGACGACGCGTTCCCCACGATCGTCGCCCACCGCGGCGCGTCGTCGTCCCGGCCCGAGAACACCATCGCCGCGTTCGAGGAGGCCCTCCGCCTGGGGGCGCGCGTGATCGAGCTCGACGTCCGTCTGTCGCGGGACGGGGTGGCCGTGGTGATGCACGACCCCACCGTGGACCGCACCACCGACGGCGCCGGCGCCGTCCACGAGCTGACCGCGGCGGAGCTCGGCGCGCTCAACGCCGGCACGGCGGACCGGCCCGCGGCCGTGCCGGCGCTGGCCGAGGTGCTCGAGCTGCTCAGCGGGCGCGCGGCGGTGGCGCTCGAGATCAAGAACCTCCCGGGCGAGCCCGCGTTCGAGCCCGGCGGGGAGTCGGTCGTCCGGGCCGCCCACGCCGAGCTCGACCGGGTGGGGTTCGACGGGCCGGTGCTGGTGATCTCGTTCAACCCGTCCTCGATCGCGGCCTCGAAGGTGCGGAACCCCGAGGTCCCCACCGGCCTGCTCGGGGCCGCCCCGCTCCCGCCCGCCGACGCGCTTGCCATCGCGGCCGCCGGCGGGCACGAGATGGTGCTGCCGGGCACCAGGTCCTTGATCCCGGCCGGCGAGGCGTTCGTGGGCTCCGCGCACGCGGGCGGGCTGCGCGTGGGGACGTGGACCGTGGACGAGGCCGAGCAGGTGCGCCGGTTCCTCGAATGGGGCGTCGACGCGATCGCGTCGAACGACCCGGAGACCGCGCTCGGCGTCCTGGCCGGGCGTTCGCGTTGACCGTGCTCCGCCGCCGCCGGCTCCCACCCGAGCTCGAGGCGCGACGGCGCGCCCTGGGGGAGCTCGCACCCACCCTCGAGGCGGCGAAGGCGGCGCTGCTGGACGCCGTCCCGGGGACGCGGCGGCCGGGGCGAGCGCTCGCGGAGGCGCTGCTGGAGTTCGAGGATGGGCTTCGGACGGTGCGGTCCGGCATGGACGGGTGGCGGGCGCCCGAGGTGGAGGACGCCTGGCGGGCGGCGGCCGAGGGGCTCGAGACCGCGCTGGCCCGCGCCGAGCGCCTCCGGGCCGAGGCCCCCGAGCCGGCCGGCTTCGAGGGCCTGATCGGGGTGGTGGGAGACCTGCTCGAGCCGCTGGAGGCGTTCCCGGAGGCGGCGGAGCGGTTCCGCCGGCTCCAGACCCGTTAGGGCGAGGGCGACGGGGAGGGTGGAGGCGAGGTGGTGGGCGACGGCGTCGGCGAGGGAGTCGGCGGGGCCACCACGAGGGGCAACGAGGCCGGGCGAGCCGTCGCGCCGCCCCGGGCATCGCCGGTGATCTGGACGGTGTAGGTCCCCGGGACCGTCGGTTGAGGCGGCGGGCCCGTCTTCGGCCACCGTAGCGCGAGGCGGGTCCCGTTCCGGGTCCCGAGGTCGGCGATCGCGGCGCCGTCCGGCCCGAGGAGCGTCACCGACCATCGCAGGTCCGTCGAGCCGCGGGCGAGGATGCGGAGCTTCGTCGGGGTGCCGGCCACCAGCCCCTCCTCGGTCAGCCGGGGTTTCCAGATCTTCGGCAGGCCGCGCTTGGCCACCTTCTCGCGGATCGAAGGCAGCAGCTTGTACAGGCGGTCGCCGGGACAAGCGGTCAGCCCGGTGTCCCGGTGGCCGGCGATGGTCGGCAAGCGGACGACCTGGCCGGCCTCGTACCGGGTGTTGGAGCCGCCCGCCGAAACCATCGTGGCCCGGGCCGACGGGTTCACGTGCGCCAGGTCGAGCCGCCAGGCCAGAAGACGCACGAGTGCCCGCTGCACGGCCGTCGGCACGGCGGCGGTCTCGAAGTTGCCCATCACCGAGACGGAGAAGGCCCGGGTGTTGAAGCCCATCTGGGCGGCGCCGATGACGGGTTCGGTCATCCCGCCGGACCGGCCTTCGTAGACCGTGCCGAACCGGTCGACGAGGAAGTTGTAGCCGATGTCGCACCATCCCCGCCCGTTGGTGTGGAACGCATAGACGCCCCGGATCACGTCGTCGGCCTCGGCGGGCGAGTACGCGTTCGTCCCCGCCGTGTGGTGCACGAACCCCATCAGGACGCGGTCGGCCACCGACGGCGTGCAGTTCAGGAGCTTGGGATCGGCCCCCCACGCCTGGCGGGTCACGACCCTCGGGCGTTTGGCGAAGGCCTGGGCGGTCCCGGCGAAGCCGCCTGCGGAGGGCACCTCGCCCGAGGAGTCGACGAACACCACGGCGACGTCGGACACGCGGACCCCGCGGTCGAGCTCGAGCGCGAGCCGGATGCACCGCCCGCCCCCCGTCCACAGGAAGCTCGAGCCGCGGCGCGAGTTCGCGTCGGGCGATCCGGGGTCGGCGTCGTCTTCGGATCCCAGATGGACGGGTCGGCTCCAGCCGCCCTCGCGCTCGGTCCGGACCTCCGCGTGGACGTCTCCCCGGCCGGGCTGCTCCCACGTGACGCCGAGCCCCGTGACCTCGATGGGAGAGCAGACCGCGGTGGCGGCGGTCTCCGTCGCGACGGCCGCGCGAAGCTCCCCCGCGGCGAGCCGGAGGCCGGCCGACCTCGGGGAGAGCGAGGCGTGGGCCGACGCCGGCAGCAGCTCGGCGAGGGGCACGGGCACGATCCGGACGTCGCTCTCCGGGGCGGCGCCGCTCGGGATCGGCAACGCGCCCGTGAGCAAGAGGGCGGCGAGGGCCAGTACGGCGGCGGCACGCCACCCAAGGCGGACGTACATCTTCGGCTCGGCCATGGGGGAGGTCCTTCTTATCAAACGTGCGTCGAGAGGCAACGGTTCCCCCGACCGTACGATTCGTCTCAGTGACCCCCGCGTCCGCCGCCGAGACGCTCGAACGCGTCACCGCCGAGATCGTCGTCTGCCGTGCCTGCCCCCGCCTGGTCGAGTGGCGGGAGCGGGCGGCGCGCGAGAAGGTGGCCCGGTTCGCCGACCAGGAGTACTGGGGGCGGCCCGTGCCCGGGTTCGGCGATCCCAACGCGACGATCCTGGTGGTCGGCCTGGCCCCCGCTGCGCACGGCGGGAACCGGACCGGGCGGATCTTCACCGGCGACCGGTCGGGGGACTTCCTGTTCCCCGCGCTCCACCGGGTCGGGTTGGCGAACCGGCCGACGTCTGTGGCGCGAGACGACGGGCTTCGCCTCCGGTCCACGTACGTCGCGGCCGTCAACCGCTGCGCCCCGCCGGGCAACAAGCCGACGCCGGCCGAGCGAGACAACTGCCTGCCCTACCTGGTTCGGGAGATCGAGGCGCTGCGACGGCTCCACGTGCTGGTGGCGCTCGGGGCGTTCGCGTGGGGCGGAGCGCTTCGGGCGCTCGCGGCGCTCGGATGGTCGGCCAAGCCCCGGCCGAGGTTCGGCCACGAGGCCGAAGCCGAGGTCGGACCCTACGTCCTGCTGGGGAGCTTCCACCCCAGCCAGCAGAACACGTTCACCGGCAAGCTCACGGCCGAGATGCTCGACGCCGTGTTCCACCGAGCCGCGGAGCTCGCCGGCGTCAGGAGTCCTCGTTCTTCGGTTCGGAGGCGGCGGCCTCCGCCCGCTCGCGCATCTTCCGGAGCACCGGGATCGCGTCGAGCTCGAGGATGATCACCACGGCGGCGCCGGCGAGCGCGGCCGCGAGGTAGGCGCCCATCCCGACCATGGTCCCGACGGCCGTTGCCGCCCATGCGCCCGCGGCCGTGGTGAGGCCGTGGATGTCCGTGGGCTGGCGACGGAAGATGAGCCCCGCCCCGAGGAAGCCGACGCCGGTGACCACGCCCTGGATGACGCGGCTGGTCCCCTCGGGGCCGAGGAGCAGCTCGCCCACGGCCGTGAACCCGGCGGCCGCGAACGCCAGGAGCGCGAACGTGCGCTCGCCCGCGGCTTTGCCTCGGTACTCCCGCTCCAGGCCGATGGCCAGGCCCAGGAGGGCGCCGAGCGCGGCCCGGCCGAGCAGCGTCAGCTGGAGGTCCGCCTCCACCCGCACAGCCTAGCCCCGCCGGTCGTATCGGCGGGGGGCCGTATCCTGGCGAGATGCGAGGTCACGGCCGGATGTTCCGCCTGCCGTCGGAGGACGACGAGCGGCCGATCGCCCGCAACACGGTCCGGCGCGTGGTGGGCACGTTCCGCCCGTACCGGAGGAAGGTGTCCGTGGTCGGCGTCCTGATCCTGCTCACGTCGGGGCTCGGCATCGTCAACCCGCTCCTGATCAAGTGGATCTTCGACAACGCGCTGTTCGGCAACCCGCAGGGCAGCTGCGGCGGCGGCGCCTGCCCCGACCTCGGCGCGTTGTATGTGGGCGTCGCGTGGATGGTCTCCATCCCGGTGGTAACCGGCGCGATCGGCATCGCCCAGACCTATCTCGCCAACCTCGTCGGGTTGCGCGTGATGCACGACCTCCGGAACTCGCTGTATTCGCACCTCCAGTTCATGCCGCTTCGCTTCTTCACCACCACGCGGACGGGCGAGATCCAATCTCGTCTGGCCAACGACGTGGGCGGCGTGCAGGCGGTGGTGACGGACACGGCCTCGAACGTCCTGTCGAACGTGGTCGTCATCGTCAGCACGATGATCGCGATGACCATTCTGTCGTGGCAGCTCACCGTGTTGTCGCTGTCGCTGATGCCGTTCTTCCTCTGGCTGACGGTGAAGGTCGGCCGGGCCCGTCGCGAGGTGGCGACCAGCACGGCGAGGACGATGGCGGACCTGACTGCCGTGACGGAGGAGACCTTGTCGGTCTCGGGCATCCTGCTGTCCAAGGCGTTCGGTCGGCAGCGGCACGAGATCGGCCGCTTCCGCAACGAGAACGAACGCCTGACCGGCCTCCAGATCCGGCAGACGATGATCGGGCGGTCCTTCTTCGCGCTGGTCGGCACGTTCTTCTCGATCACGCCGGCGCTCGTGTACCTGGTCGCCGGGTGGGTGATGTCGAACGATCCCGCTCAGATCGCGATCACGGCGGGCACGATCGTCTCGTTCACGACGCTCCAGTCGCGGCTGTTCTTCCCGATCGGGTCCATGCTCCAGGTCTCGACCGAGATCCACTCGTCGCTGGCGCTGTTCGACCGGATCTTCGAGTACCTGGATCTGGACCACGAGATCGTGGACGCCCCCGACGCCGTTCGGCTCGCCCCCGCCGAGGTCGGGGGCGCCGTGGCGTTCCGTGACGCCTGGTTCCGCTACGACCGCCCGCCGGAGACCGGAAAGATGCCCGTGTCCCCGACGGACCTCGCGCTGGCGAACGAGGCTCCACGCGAATGGACGCTCGAGGACGTCTCCCTCGAGATCCAGCCGGGCCAGCTCGCGGCGTTGGTGGGCCCGTCGGGCGCGGGGAAGACCACCATGACCTACCTCGTGCCCAGGTTGTACGACGTCCAGCGCGGCCGGATCGAGATCGACGGTCACGACGTCCGCCGGATCGCGCTCGAGTCGCTCGGGGACGTGATCGGCGTGGTCACCCAGGAGACCTACCTGTTCCACACGACCATCCGCCGCAACCTCCTGTACGGCCGGCCCGAGGCATCGCAGGAGGAGCTCGAGGCCGCGGCCCGGGCGGCGAACATCCACGACCGGATCGCCGAGCTGCCCGAGGGCTACGACACCGTCGTCGGTGAACGCGGCTACAAGCTCTCGGGCGGGGAGAAGCAGCGGCTGGCCATCGCCCGGGTGGTCCTCAAGGACCCCCGGATCCTGATCCTGGACGAGGCCACCTCGTCGCTCGACACGACGTCGGAGCGGTTGGTGCAGGCGGCGCTCGAGCCGCTGATGCGGGGCCGGACGACGATCGCCATCGCGCACCGGCTCTCGACGATCCTGTCGGCGGACGTGATCTTCGTGGTGGACCGGGGGCGGATCGTCGAGCGCGGCACCCACGCCGAGCTGCTCGAGCGCGCCGGGCTCTACGCCCGGCTCTACGAGCAGCAGTTCCGCAGCGGCACCGTCCAGGCCGAATGTGAAGACGGCGTGATCCTGACCACCGGCGAGGTGGTGAAGACCGGACGCGAGTGACCGGCGCCGGTGGGCCTCCACCGGCACGGGGGCTCAGGCCGGCGGGATCTCCTTCTGATACGTCAGCAGCACGAACCCGTCCGGGAACACCCGGTCCGCGAGCCGTTCGAACCCCATCCCCTCGTACATGGCCTGCGCGGCCCGCATCCGATGGGTTGTGTGCAGCGTCATCCGGGTCCGGCCGGCGGCCCGGGCGCGATCGAAGCAGGCCGCCATCAGGGCGCGCGCGACCCCGCGGCCGCGGGCCTCGGGATGGACGCCGAGCATGCGGATGTGGGCCTCGTCGGGCGCGAGGGATGGATCGTCGTCGTCGATCCGCTCGCCGAGCTCGAGCGTGGCGCTTCCCAGGATCCGACCGCCGTCGACGGCCACCAGGACGGTGGCCACCTTGGCCCGGCGAGCCACGTCGCCGATCTCCCCGAGGTACCCCTCCCAGGCCTCGTCGCCGGGCCGGACGAACTCGCGGTAGGCCGAGACCGTGACCTGCCCCGCCTCCTCGTGCTCCTCCACGCGCGCCTCGCGAACCTCCACGACCGAGGAGGCTACCGCGGCAGTCTCCGTCAATCAGATTGACATCGACCGCCACGAGGCTGAACGATGGAGCGATGGGAGAGCCGGACCTGGCCCGGTTGTTGCTCGAGGCGTCGAGAACGCTCGGCGCCGACGTCGTGGCGAGCCTGGACGAACGGGGGTTCCCCGACGCGCGCCCGGGCCATTCGGCCGTGTTCGTGCACATAGATCGCCGCTCGGGCACCCGGCTGACCGACCTGGCCCGGCGAGCCCGCATGACCAAACAGGGCATGATGTTGCTCGTCGACGACCTCGAGAACCGCGGGTACGTCCGGCGCGTGCCCGATCCCGAGGACGCCCGGGCCAAGGTGGTTCGCCTGACCGCCCGCGGGCGTCGCTACGTGGCCGAGGGGCGGCGGGCCGTCGCCGCCATGGAGGTCCGGGTGCGGCGAGAGCTCGGCGACCGCCGGTACGAGTCGCTCCGGGCCGCGCTCGAGGAGCTGATCGAGGCCGGCGGCTGGCCCATCGAGGGCTGAGGGCGAGGACCGACGTGGTGGAACGCCGGCTGGAAGTGTTTCCCGACGCGGGAGCGGTGGCACGGCGCGGGGCGGAGGTGATCGTGGCGGCGGCGACGGGCACGTCCCCCGCCTTCACCTTCGCGGTCAGCGGCGGGCGGACGCCGGGTGCGATGTTCGGGCTCCTGGGCGGGGTCGCCTGGGACCGGGTCGGGATCTGGCAGGTGGACGAGCGGGTGGCTCCAGAGGGCGATCCCGACCGCAACCTCACGGGGCTGCTCGACGCGCTGCCGCGCGCCGCGCGCGGCCGGGTTCGGCCGATGCCGGTGACCGATCCGGATCTCGAGGAGGCGGCCGAGCGGTACGCGACCGGCCTGCCACCGGCGTTCGACCTGATCCACCTGGGGCTCGGCGACGACGGACACACCGCGTCGCTCGTGCCGGGAGACCCCGTGCTCGAGGTGGACGACCGGGACGTCGCGTTGACCGGCGAGTACCGCGGGCGGCGGAGGATGACCCTTACCTATCGGGTGCTCGAGGCGGCCGGCCTCGTCTTGTGGCTCGTCGCCGGCGAGGACAAGGCACCGGCGATGTCCGGGCTGCTCGGCGCCGATCCGTCGATCCCGGCCGGACGGGTTCGGGCCCCGCGACAGCTCGTGGTGGCCGACGAAGCCGCTGCGGCCGGGGTCGGCTGACGCGAGCCCTCAGGAGAACCGCACGGACAGGAACCGCTCGATCGGCAGCGGCGCCGGCCGCGCGAGCGCGAGATCGGCCAGCACCCGCCCAAGGAAGGGCGCGAACTTGAACCCGTGCCCGCTGCACGGCGAGCCGATCACCACCGGCCCGCGCCGGTCCAGGACGAAGTCCTCGTCCGGGCTGTTCGTGTACAGGCAGGTCTCCGTCCCGCCGTCGTCCCCGTGGGGGGCGAACCGCGCGTTTGCGTAGTCGATCACCCGAGCCTCCCGGCCGGGGTCGGGCTCGAAGGAGCGCGTGTCGGCGTCGACGACGGGTCCGGACAGGTGCAGGGCCACCTTGAACGCCCCCCGGTCCTGGGGGTGAGGGACCACGTAGGGGGTCTGCGCCGGGCCCGTGCCCCAGTCGGTGAGCGTGGGAAGCTCGGCAGGTTCGTCGAGGCGGAAGTAGGTGACCTGCTCCAGGCTGGGCGTCAGCGGGAGGTCGATCCCGGCCGTGCGAAGCAGACCGCCGGCCCACGGGCCCGCAGTCACCACGACGATCGGCGCCCGGAACGACTCGCCCTCGGCGTGAACCTCGGCGCCGGTCCCGGTGGCCACGATCCGCTCCACGGGAACGTGTTCGCGCACCGTCGCGCCGGCTTCGGCCGCCAGCCGCGCCTGGGCCCGCACGGTGCGTTCGGCCAGGCACACCCCTCCGTCCTCCTGGACGAACACCTCGACGTCCTCCGGGACCCGCAGGGCCGGCCACCGCTCGCGGATCGCGGCCGGCGTCAGGTACTCGACGGCCACGCCCGCCGCCCGGGTGGCCTCCGCCGACGTCCTCCCGGCCCGGCCGAGATCGAGGCCGGCCGTCGTGACGAGCAGGGTCTCCCCGGCCTCGGCCTCGAGCGCCCGCCACTCGTCCAGGGCCCGGCGTGCCATCCGGACGTAGTCGGGGTGGTGGTACGTGAGCCGGAAGATCCGGGTCGGCCCGCCGGAGCTGCCCCGCGCGTGGCCGACCTCGAACCGTTCGAGCAGCAGCACGGAGCGGCCGGCGTTCGCCAACCACCTGGCGGCGGACGTCCCCATCACGCCGCCGCCGACCACGATGACGTCGAACTCGGAGGTCACGGCCTACCGGGTCGCGTCTCCGGCCGTCGACCGCCCCTCGCGTAGTTCGTTCCCGGCCGGGGGCCGGCCCTCTCGCACCGAGACCGAGTCCTTGGTCAGGTTTGAGTCGATCACCTCGTGCCGCGTCAGGTATGTGGAAACGGTGGCCTGGATGACGGCGGCCGCGGGCAGGGCCATGAACGCCCCGATCAGCCCGCTCACCAGCCCGCCGGCCAGCGCCGCGCCGAACGCCACGGCGGGGTGCAGCTGCATGGTCCTGGCGGTGATCCTCGGTGAGAGGAGGTAGTTCTCGACCTGCTGGTAGATCACCACGAAGATCGCGAAGAACAGGGCCGCCCACGGGTCTTCGAGGACGGCGACGAGCAGCGGGATGGCGGCCCCGATGTACGTGCCGACCACCGGGATGAACTGCGAGACGATGCCCTGCCACAAGGCGAGCGGGATGGGAAAGGGCACCCCGAGCACCTGGAGCACGATGAACGTCGCGACCGCGTTGATCAGCGCCAGGAGCAGCCGCGAGTACAGGTAACCGCCGGTCTTGTCGATGGCCACGTTCCAGGCGGTCAGGACCTCCCGCTGCCGGCGGGGCGGGAGGATCGAGCAGACGGCCCGGCGGAACCGCGGGCCGTCCGCCACCAGGTAGAAGGTGAACAACCCGATCGTGAGCACCTGGAACACCAGGCCGAGCAGGAACGCGCCGACCGAGGCCAGGTTGGACGCCAGCGTCTGGACGTTGTCCTGGGCGCTCGTGATCTGCTCGAGGAGCTCCTCGCTGGTGAGCTCCACGTCGAACCACCGCTCCGTGTAGACGCTGGCCTGGCGGAGCCACTCCGGGACCCGGGCGATCAGCTCCTGCACCTGATCTACGATCAGCGGGACCATCGAGGCCACCAGCACCACGCCGATCAACGCGAGCCCGAGCAGCACGACGGCCGTCGCGGCGCCCCGCCGCCATCCCCGCCCTCCGAGCCAGTTGACCGCCGGCTCGAGCGCGAACGAGAGGAACAGCGCCGTGATCAGCCAGATCACCAGCTCGCGGACCCGACGGAACATCGTGAACGCCGCGTAGGAGACGAAGAACACCGCGACGATCAGGACCAGCAAGCGCAGCGTCCACGGCGGCACGCGAGACGGTTCGGACGTCGCCGGCTCGTCGCCGACCTCCTCGGCGCCGCGGGCTTGCGCCTCCGCCAGGGTCGGGATGTCGTCGGGAGCGTCCACGCCGGCCAGCGTATCGGGGGGGTTGGGCCGGCGCCAGCGGTCCCGGCGGTCCGGCCGCTCGTCCCGGGTCCTGCGTACGATGGATCCATGCCGCAGGAAGCCCGGGGCAAGACCGGGACCCCCACCGACCGCCGAAACAAGCCGGAACGTCCCCGGGACCATCTCGGCCGGCCCCAGGCGTGGGACGCGGAGGGGACGCTCGAGCTCGAGGACTTCGACGACCTCCCGCTCGAGGAGAACCACCGGCTGGGGCGCGAGCACCTGAACGCCGGACGGTATTTCCCCGCGCACGAGGCCTGGGAGACGGCCTGGAAGCAGGCCCGCGGCGGCGCCGACGCCGAGTTCTACAAAGGGCTCTCGCAGCTCGGAGCCGGGTTCACCCATCTGCTCCGGGGCAACGCCCACGGGGCGGTCCGACTCCTTCGCCGGGGGGCCGGACGGATCTCCGCGTACCCCGCGGGGCACCTCGGGGTGGACACGGACCGGGTCGCGGCCGCCGCGGAGGAGCTCGCCGCCGCCGTCGAGCGGGGTGAGGTGGTTCCCGGCGAAGACGCACGGTTCGAACCGCCGGTGGTATGACGCGGTTGACTGAAGAGGGTCCCAGGCTGCACGATGGCGGCCGAATGCCCGAGGAGATCCCGAACGCGTTGGAGTGGAAGGGCCGGGCCGGCCCCTTCACCATCGAGCTGAACCCGGGCGTTTTCGCCCCCACGCACACGAGCCGAACGATCGCCGAGGCCCTGGAGATCTATCCCGGCGACACGGTCATCGACGTGGGGTGCGGCAGCGGCGTGTTGTCGTTCGTGGCCGCCCGGCTCGGCGCCGGGCGCGTGATCGGGGTGGACCTGAACGCCCAGGCCGTCGAGGTGGCCCGGCGCAACGCCGAGCGCCTGGAGCTCTCCGGCCTCATCGAGTTTCGGGTCGGCGACCTCCTGGAGCCGGTCCGGGGCGTCCAGGCCGACGTCATCATCGGCGACGTGTCTGGGATCCCCGACGAGATCGCCGCGGTGGCGGGGTGGTTCCCCGACGGCCGGGCCGGCGGCCCGACCGGGGCCGAGCTGCCCGCGGCCATGCTCGAGAGCATCCGCGAGAACGGCTGCCTGCTGCCGGGCGGGCGGTTGTACCTGCCGACCGGGACGATCCAGGCGGAGGGCCGGATCCTCGAGGTGGCCCGGCGGATCTTCGGAGCCGCCAACCTGCAATCGCTGCTCGAGCGCGAGTTCCCCCTGCCCGACGTGGTGGCGAAGTCCCGCGCCGTCGCGCGGATGATGAAGGAGGGGATCCTCGACCTCCACGCGCGCGGCAGCCGGCTGCTCTGGCGGCTCCAGGTGTGGCGCTGCGAGATGCCGAGGCTCTCCGGGCTCGGCTCCGTCACCGACCGCTAAGACGTCGAGCCGACCGCGACCACCGACCGGACCTCGTAGCCCGCGTCCCGCAGGGCCCGGGCCCCTCCCCGGTCGATCGCCAAGACGATGAGGGCTACGTCGCACCCCACCTCCTCGAGCGCCCGCGCCGCCGCCTCCACCTGGCGCCCGGTGGTGGACACATCCTCCACGAGCGCCACGCGAGCGTCCTCGGGCGCGTGGCCCTCCACCCGAGATCTCGTCCCGTAGGCCTTGGGCTCCTTTCGGACGACGGACAGCGGCAGACCCGTCTCGAGCGCGACCGCCGCCACGAGCAGCGTGGCCGCCCCCTCGGGCGCCGCCAGATGGGTCACGTAGTTCGGGAGCAGGCCGGCCACCGCCCGCGCGGTGTCGCGCAGCAGGGCCGGGTCCGTCAGGAAGCGGAACTTGTCGAAGTAGACCGAGGACCGTTTCCCGGAGGACAGGACGAAGTCGCCGTGGAGCTCCGAGGCGTCCAGGAGCCGCTGCGCGAGATGGCCGGACATCGCGCGTAGCATAAGCGGGCGATGGACTGGTACCGGTCGGCGGCGCGACAGGTCCTGTTCGCGCTCCCGCCCGAGGCGGCACACCGCGCCGCGCAGGTGTCGTTGGGGCTGCCGCTCCCGTGGGAGCGACTGGGGAGGCCCGACGACGATCCGGTCCTCGCCACGACGTTCGCCGGGATCCCGCTCGCCAACCCCATCGGGCTCGCCGCGGGGTTCGACAAGACCGGCCGGCGCCTCGATGCGCTCGGGCGGCTGGGGTTCGGCTTCGTCACCGGCGGCACGTTCACGCGGCGTCCGCGACGAGGAAACCCCAAGCCGCGGATCGTCCGTTACCGGGCTCGGGAGTCCCTCGTCAACGCCATGGGGCTGCCCAACCCCGGCGCGGAGGCGGCCGCGGCGACGTTGGCACGGACGGCCCGGACCGCGCCCCGGTTCGCGAGCATCGGGGACGAAGATCTGGCTGACGCGCTCGAGACGCACGCCATGCTCGAGCCCTTCGTCGACGCGGTCGAGCTCAACGCGAGCTGTCCCAACGTGGCCTGGGGGCGGGACCGAGACGACGAGACGCACCTGGCGACCCTGGTCCGCGCGCTCGGCGAGCGGCGGTCCACCCCCTTGATGGTCAAGCTCGCGCCGTTCCGCACGGACCGCGAACGAGAGGCGGTCCTCTCGATGGCGCGCATCGCGGTCGAGGCCGGGGCCGACGCCCTCACGGGTTCGAACACGCGACCGGTGGCCGAGCACCGCCTGTCCACCGGTCGGGGCGGGCTGTCGGGCCGGGCATTGCGCTCTGACACGCCGAGGATCGTCCGCGAGGTCGCGGAGGCGATCGACCACGCCGTTCCGATCGCTGCGTGCGGTGGCGTGGGCTCGCCGGCGGACGTTCGGGCGTGCCTGGACGCGGGGGCGTCCGTCGTCCAGGTCTACACGGCGCTCATCTACCGGGGGCCGGCGCTGGTCGGGGAGCTCACCTCCGGTCTGGCCGTCCGCGCCCACGAACGCCGACCGATCTCGACGGCAGGGTAGGGCCATGCGTCGGGCGGTCGCCGCCGCGTTCGCCGGCCTCCTGGTGACGGCCTCGTGTGGGGCCGACGAGGAGCCCGAGCCGGTGATCGAGCCGATCCGGCCGGCCGTCGAGTTCGACTCGATCGGCGACCTCGAGACCGAGCTCAGCCTGATCGCGTTCGCCGGCTACGTGGAGGACGGGTCGAGCGATCCGGAGTTCGATTGGGTCACCGAGTTCCAGCGACAGACCGGGTGCGCCGTTCGCGTCCGCTACGTCGACACCGGAGAGGAGGCGGTGGCGCTGCTCGGCCGGGGGAGCGGCGACTACGACGGGGCAACCGTCCCCGGCGACGCCGCGGGCGAGCTCATCACCTCACGTCGCGTCGCGGCGGTCGACCCGGAGCTGTTCTCGGGATGGAGCGGGATCATGGCCCCGCTCCGAGGGGACAACGCGGCCCATTACACGGCCGACGGCTTCGTCTACGGCGTTCCCGCGCTCTACGGGCCGAACCTGCTCCTGTACGACACGAAGCAGGTGGACCCTGCGCCGACGAGCTGGGACGTCGTCTTCGAGCCCGACACGCCGTACGCGGGAAGGATCGCGATGTTCGACTCCCCGATGTCGATCGCCCAGGCCGCCCTGTACCTCGCGGAGCACCAGCCCGGGCTCGGCATCGAGGATCCCTACGCGCTCACAGCCGATCAGCTCGACGCCGTCACCGCGCTGCTCGAGGACCAACAGGAGCGCGTCGGCGTGTACTGGCGGCTGCTCACCGACTCGATCGACGGGTTCCGAGAGCGAGACGCCGTGGTCGGCATGGGGTGGCCGATCGCGCTCAGCCTGCTGGAGCTCGACCACCCCATCGACGCGGCCGAGCCGGCCGAGGGGACGACGGGCTGGGCCGACACCTGGATGATGGCCGCGGACGCCCCGCACCCCAACTGCATGTTGCGATGGATGTCGTGGACCCTCACGGCGGAGGTCCAGGCCGACCTCGCGTTCTGGTACGGGGGCGCCCCGGTGAACGACGACGCCTGCGACCTGATCCGGGAGCAGCTGGGGCGGTTCTCCGACATCGTCGACGGGCCCCGGTTCGGGCACTGCGGGGACGAGGACTATCTCGCCTCGCTGGCGCTATGGCGGATGCCGACGGTGGACTGTCGCGATGCCCGGGGCCGGAGCTGCACCGGCCTTCCCGCGTGGCGGCTGCGGTGGAGCACGATCCGGGAGTGAGGCCGGCCCCGACGGAGCGTTACAGGTACTGGCCGCGCAGGTCCGGCGAGGACGGGCCCTCTTGTTGCCCCGCGGGGAGGCCGCGCCGCCGAAGCTCCTCGAACTGGGCGCGCGCGGCCTGCTGCTGCGCGAACAGCGCGGCCTGGATCCCGTGGAACAACCCCTCGAGCCAGCCGACGAGCTGGGCCTGCGCGATCCGGATCTCGGATTCGGTCGGCACCCCCTCCATCGGCGGGGCAAGCGCCTCGAGCTCGTCGCGCAGGTCGCTCGACAGGACCTCGGCGAGCTCTCCCAGCGATCGCTCGTAGATCTGGCGGAGCCGGACCCGTCCCGGCTCGTCGAGGGAGGCCTGGCGCGTGTCCTCCAGGAGCTCACGGACCATGCTGGCGATTCGGAGAAGCTTGGCGGGCTGGGTGATGGCCTCCTGGGGCCGGTCGTCGCCTTCGGTCTCGGCATCGGTCTGAGCGGCGTGCGGGGTCGTTATCGGCTCGTCCATGGTTCCACCGTAACAGTCGTGTCGAAGCCGGCGGATCACCCCGCGGCGAGCTCGGCGAACCAGACGGCCTCGGCCAGAGCGGACCGCTCGAGGTCCCCGAGGTCCACGCTCTCGTCGATCGAGTGGTACTGGCTCCGGTGGTCGGACGCGCCGTAGATGAGGATCTCCGCGCCCGGAAATGCCTGGGCCAGCACCGGGACGAGCGGGATCGAGCCGCCGCTGCCGCTCTCGACGGGATCGCGGCCGTAGACGTGGGCCATGGCCCGGCGCATCGCCGCGGCGCCGGGGCCGTCCGTGGGCAGCCGCAGCCCGCGACCGGCCGAGCCGCGGTCCACCTCGACCTCGACGCCCCACGTCGCGCGCTCCCGCAGATGACGAGACAGGAGGTCGAGGGCCACCTCCTCATCCTGCTCGGGTGCGATGCGCAGGCTCACCTTCGCGCTCGCCACCGGAACGAGCTGGTTCGAGGCCTCTCGGACGCCCGGGGCGTCGATGCCGAGCACCGACACCGCCGGCCGCGACCACAGGCGGTCGGCGATCGGGCCCGAACCGATCAGCCGCACGCCGGGGCGGAGCGGGACCTCCTCGCGAAGCTCCTCCTCGGACATCTGGACCCCCCGCCACGGGGACCCGGCGAGCCCCTCGATGGCCACGTTGCCCTCGTCGTCGTGCAGGCTCGCCAGGATCCTGGCGAGCGCGGTGAGCGCGTCGGGGACCGCCCCGCCGAAGCTGCCGGAATGCACCGCGAGGTCGAGCGCGCGAACCGTCACCCGGCAGTCCACGACGCCGCGGATGCTCGAGTCGAGGGCGGGGACGCCGGTTCTCCAGTTGCCGCCGTCGGCGACACCGACCACGTCGGCCGCGAGCAGGTCGCGATGGCCGTCGATCAGGAACGGCAGGTGTTCGGTGCCCGCCTCCTCCTCGCCCTCGACCAGCACCTTTACCGTGGCCGGGGGCGAGCCTCCCCACGCTCGCAGCGCCGCTGCGTGCATCGCGATGCCGCACTTGTCGTCGGAGGTGCCGCGGCCGAACAGACGGCCGTCCCGCACGTCCGGCTCGAACGGCGGAGACGTCCACTCGTCCACCGGCCCCTCCGGCTGGACGTCGTGGTGCGCGTACAGCAGGACCGTGGGCGCGCCCGCCGGCCCTCGGACCTCGCCGTACACCGCCGGGTGCTCCACGCCGTCGGGCAGCTCGATCAGCCGGACGCCGGTGTACCCGGCGCCGTCGAGGATCTCGGCGGTGGCCTCGGCCGAGGCGCGGACGGGGGCGCCGTCGTAGCCGGGGAAGGCGATCGAGGGGATCCGGACCAGGCGCGAGAGCTCCTCGACCGTTCGAGGCAGGTCGTCGGAGACGGCCGCGCGCAGGTCCTCAGGGGTCATTCGGCCGCGAACAATACCAGCGGGCGGGGCCTTCGGCCGTCACGGGTCGGGTCGTTCGCCGGGGTCCGCTCGCGTTCCGGGCGCCGAGGCTTGGAGAGACCGAGGAGGATCACATGACGAGCCTGAGCGTCACGGTGGAAGGGGGCGACCGCTACCGGATCGCGATCCGCGGCCACGAGGTCCAGGTCGACCAGCCCGTCTCCGACGGCGGCGACGACACGGCGCCCACTCCTACCGAGCTGTTCGTGGCGGGGCTGGCCTCGTGCGTCGCGTTCTACGGCGGCCGGTACCTGCGCCGGCACGACCTCCCGTCGAACGGGTTCGAGGTGGACTGTTCGTTCTGGATGGCCGACGACCGACCCGCCCGCGTCCGATCGATCCGCATGGACGTGCACCTGCCGGCCGGGTTCCCGGACGAGCGTCGCGAGGCGTTCCTGGCGGTGATGCGGCACTGCACGGTGCACAACTCCCTGTCGCTGAAACCGGACGTCGCGATCGCTCTCGCCGCCGAGCCGCAAGCGGCCTAGGCCCGGCGCGTTCAGCCGAGGTCCCTCGGCGCGGTGAAGGACTCGAGCCGCGCCGTGGCTCGGTCCAGGTCTCTCCACGCGCCGTCGACCGCGAACAGCGCGAGCGCCCCGGTGGGGAACTTCTCGCGGATCCGGGCCGCGTCGCCCATCCGAGCCGGACCCGCCAGCTCGGTCGCCAGGTCCTGCACCCCGGGGTTGTGGCCGATCAGGAGCCCGGACCGGACACCCTCGTCGACTTCCCGGAGCCGCCCCAGCAGGTCGTCCTCGCCCGCCGCGTACAGGCGTTCCTCGATGGCGACCTCGGCGCCGGCGAGCCCCAGCCGCTCGAGGGTCTCTCGCGTCCGCCGGGACGAGGAGCAGAGCACTAGGTCCGGCACGAGTCCGCGGGTTCGCAGGTGCGTGCCCATCACGTCGGCGGCCCGCCGTCCCCGCTTGGTCAGAGGCCGATCGTGGTCCGGGCGCGAAGCGTCGTCCCAGCTCGACTTGGCGTGGCGAAGCAGCAGCAGCCGATGTGACGTGGGGGACGCCCGCTCGGTCATCGAAGGTGCCCTCGGCAGGACTCGAACCTGCGCACCCGGCTCCGGAGGCCGGCGCTCTATCCACTGAGCTACGAGGGCTTCGCGATCGAGTCTAACAATCGCTCCAGCACGGGCGGACCTATGCTGCCTCGGTGAGCGCCCCGCTGGTGCTGCTCGTCGACGACGAACCCGTGCTCCTCCGACTGCTCGAGATCAACCTGCGCACCGCCGGCTTCGAGGTGCGAACCGCTTCGAACGGTGCGGCCGCGGTGGAGGCGGCCACGGCCGAACGCCCGGACGTCGTGGTGCTCGATCTCGGGCTTCCCGACCGGGGCGGCTGGGAGACGCTCCGGCGGCTCCGCGCCTTCGCCGGGGTGACGGAGGCACCGGTCATCGTCCTGTCCGGCCTGGATCGGGACGCCGCGGGGGTCCCCGGCTACGCTGCTGGCGTGCACGCGTTCCTCGTCAAACCCGTCGACCCCGCCGACCTCGTCGAGACGATCCGCCGCGCGTTGGCCGAACGGGACGGTTGATCTCCCCCGGACCGTGTGATGATTGAACAACGGCTCGCGGAGCTCCTGCGTTCGGCGCTCGATGCGTCGGGGATCCTCGTCGATGGCCCGCCGCCGGAAATCGTGGTGGAGAAGCCGCGCGTGAAGGAGCACGGCGACTTCTCCACGAACCTGGCCCTGGCGCTCTCCACAAGCGTCGGCAAGCCCGCCCGCGAGATCGCGGAGATCCTGCGGGACGCCCTCCCGCCCTCGGGCCTGATCCGCGAAGCCGAGGTGGCCGGTCCGGGTTTCCTGAACCTCCGGCTCTCGGACACGTGGCTCCAGGACGCGCTGCGTGAGGCCGCGCAGCGGGCGGACGCCTACGGACGGGGCGAGCCGACCGGCCGGCGGGTGCAGGTGGAGTTCGTCAGCGCCAACCCGAACGGGCCCCTCACCATCGGACACGCGCGGAACGCGGCGATCGGCGACGCCATCGCCCGGCTGCTCGCCTTCACCGGGTGGGAGGTCGAACGCGAGTACTACTTCAACGACGCCGGCGGGCAGATGGACCGCTTCGGGGCGAGCGTGGAGGCGCGATACCTGCAGCTGCTCGGCCGCGATGCCGACGTGCCCGAGGACGGGTACCGGGGCGAATACGTGAAGCACTACGCGCGTGACGTCCTCGAGCGGGAAGGCCCCGGCCTGGCCGACCTCGCCCCGGAGGAACGCCTGACCCGCCTGCGCGACGAGGGCATCGCACGGGCCATGGCGTCGATCCGCGCGACCCTCGAACGGTTGGGGGTGACGATGGACGTCTACTTCTCGGAGTCCGAGTTGGCCCGCCGCGGCGAGATCGCCGAGGCCGTGGAGCGGCTGCGAGCCTCCGGGCACGCGTACGAAGCCGAGGGCGCGATCTGGTTCCGCTCGACCGCGTTCGGCGACGACAAGGACCGGGTGCTCGTCCGGTCCGACGGACGCCACACGTATTTCGGAGCGGACTGCGCCTACGTCGTGGACAAGTTCGCTCGCGGCTTCGACCACGCCATCTACGTCTGGGGAGCCGACCACCACGGCGACGTGGTGCGGGTCCGGGGGGCGGCCGAGGCGCTCGGGTTCGATCAGGCCGCGGTCGAGATCGTCCTGTACCAGTTCGTCTCGTTCCTGCGCGGCGACGAACCGGTCGCCATGAGCACGCGCGCCGGCGAGTTCGTCACGCTCGACGAGTTGATCGACGAGGTCGGATCCGACGCCGCGCGGTTCCACCTGTTGATGTTCAGCCCCGACTCGGCCATCACGTTCGACATCGAGGCCGTGAAACGGCAGTCGATGGACAACCCCGTCTACTACGTCCAGTACGGCCACGCCCGGATCGCCTCGATCCTGCGCAAGGCGGCCGAACGCGGCGTCGAGCTCCGGCCCATCGGGGAGGCCGACCTAACGCTGCTGACCCACGAGGCCGAGCTCGACCTCCTTCGCGCGGTGGCCGACGTCCCGGGGGAGATCGCCCGCGCCGCCGAGCTGCGCGCGCCCCACCGTCTCACGCACGCCGCCCAGGATCTGGCGGGCCGGTTCCACCGCTTCTACACGGACTGCCCCGTGTTGTCGGACGACGACGCCCTGACGCAAGCGCGCTTGTGTCTGTGCGTCGGCGCGAAGCAGGCCATCGCGAACCTGCTCGGGCTCCTCGGGGTGAGCGCCCCCGAGTGGATGGAGCGTTCGGATTGACCGAGACCGTTCCGCGCGAGGGCGGGAGCTCCCGGGCCGGCCGGCCTGGCATCACCGTTCGTCCGGCCCGGCCCCGCGACGCCGCATCCTTCCTCGCCGCCTACCAGAGCGTCGCCGACGAACGTCTCTTCATCCAGACCGAGCGGGTGACCCGATCGGTCCGCTCCTACCGGCGGCAGTTCCGGCGCCCCTGGGACGAACGCGCCGCGCACCTGCTGGCACTGGACGGCGACCGGGTGGTGGGGAGCCTGTCCATCCGGCGAGACGACCACCCCGCCGTGCACCACGTGGCGACCTTCGGCATGTTCGTCGTGGCGAGCCACCGCTCTCACGGGATCGGCAGCGCGCTGGTGGAGGCCGCGCTCGATTGGGCGCGCCGGTTCGGCGTCGAACGGATCGAGCTCACCGTGTACCCGCACAACGAGGCGGCGATCACCCTGTATCGGAAGTTCGGCTTCGTGGAGGAGGGCCGGCTCGTCCGCCACGCGAAGAAGTCCTACGGTTACGAGGACGAGATCCTGATGGCGCTGTGGATCGGGCCGGCGGAGGTCGCGTGAACGAACGCACGCTGAAGGTGGGGCTGCTCGGCTGCGGCAACGTCGGCGCGGCGGTGATCCGGCTGCTCGAGGCCCACCGCGACGACATCGCCCGCCGGGTGGGCTGCCGCCTGGAGGTGGCGAAGGTGGCGGTGCGCGACCCGGCGAAGCTGCGAGACGCGCCCCTCGATCCGGACCGGTTCGTCACCGACCCCCTGGAGGTGATCGACGACCCCGGCGTGGACATCGTGTGCGAGCTGATCGGCGGCACCGAGCCGGCGCGCGAGCTGGTGCTGGCCGCATTCGACCGCGACAAGCCGGTCGTGACCGCCAACAAGGAACTCCTGGCGAACCGAGGACGGGAGCTGTTCGACGCGTCCGACGCCAAGGGGCTCGACCTGTACTTCGAGGCGGCCGTGGGTGGCGGGATCCCGTTGATCCGGCCGTTGAAGGAATCGCTCACCGGCGAGCGGCTCCACCGCGTCATGGGCATCGTAAACGGGACGACCAACTACATCCTCACGCGGATGTCCGAGGAGGGGCTGGCGTTCGAGGACGCCTTGGCCGAGGCGCAGCGTCTGGGGTACGCCGAGGCCGAGCCGAGCGCGGACGTGGACGGGCACGACGCCGCCGCCAAG
>DASUTU010000068.1:0-4062 GCA_036374435.1 Actinomycetota bacterium
TCGATCAGCGCCACCACCCGCCCGACGACGGCGGGGTCGGCGCCCGCGGCGACCAGGTCCTCGGGCGAGCGGTCCTCCTCGACGTAGGCCTGGACGATGGGGTCGAGGACCGGATACGGGGGAAGAGAGTCCGTGTCCCGCTGGTTGGGACGGAGCTCGGCCGACGGCGCCTTGGTCAAGATCCGCTCGGGGATGGGCGCGGGCGACGGACCGTGATCGTTCCGCCAGCGTGCCAGCTCGTACACCAGCGTCTTCGGCACGTCCTTGATCGGGGCGAACCCGCCGGCCATGTCGCCGTACAGCGTTGCGTAGCCGACCGCGTATTCGCTCTTGTTCCCCGTCGCGAGCACGAGGGAGCCGAACTTGTTCGACATCGCCATCAACAGGTTCCCTCGCGTCCGGGCCTGGAGGTTCTCCTCGGCGATCCCGGGTTCCGTCCCTTCGAACGGCTCGGAAACGGCCGCGTCGTACGCGGAGATCACGCCGTCGATGTGGATCGTGTCGAGCCGGGTGCCCAGGCGCGCGGCGACCTCGGCGGCGTCTTCGGTGCTCTCGCTCGACGTGTACCGCGACGGCATCACCAGGGCCAGCACGGCTTCCGGCCCCAGGGCGTCGGCGGCGAGCACCGCCACGAGTGCCGAGTCGATCCCACCCGAGAGCCCCAGCACCACGTCGCGGAAGCCGTTCTTCCGAACGTAGTCGCGCAGGCCGAGGATCAACGCCCGGTAGACCTCCTCGGGGTGGCCGGGCGGGTCGGGGCGGTCCTCGGCGGACGACAGGTCGTCCGCGAGGTCGACCACCAACAGGTCCTCGTCGAACGAGGCCGCCCGGTGCCGCACGGAGCCGTCGGGGGCCACCACCAGGCTGGCGCCGTCGAACACGAGCTCGTCCTGCCCGCCCACGGCGTTCACGTAGACGATCCAGGCGCCGGTCTCGAGCGCGCGGTCGCGGCAGATCTCCTCGCGCTCGCCCGCCTTCCCCCGGTGGTACGGCGAGCCGTTGATGTTGAGGACCACCGGCGTCCTCCGCGCGGCGTAGGCGTCGAACGGCGGGCCGGGGGCCCACGCGTCTTCGCAGATCGACAGGCCGAGCTCGGACCCCGCCAGCCGGACCGGGCACTCGGCCTCGCCCGGGACGAACGTCCGCCGCTCGTCGAAGACCCCGTAGTTCGGCAGCTTGACCTTGTGGTACCGGGCGGCGACGTCGCCGTTGGCGAGCAGCGCCGCGGCGTTGTGGATGCCCAGCTCGCTTCGATCGACGAACCCCGTCAGGATCGCGCATCCTCCCGACGTCTGTTTGGCCAGACGCAGCAGGGCCTCGAGGTTGTCCTCGACGAAGGCCGGGCGCAACACGAGGTCCTCGGGTGGATATCCGGTGACGGAGAGCTCGGGGAAGACCACGACGTCGGCGTTGGCCTCGGTGGCGCGTGAGGCCCACGCCGTCATGATCTCGACGTTTCCCTCGAGGTCGCCGACCGTCGTGTCGATCTGCCCGAGCGCGATCCGAACCATCGCGCCCAGCCTAGCGTCGAAGCTCTACTCGATCCCACCGATGTCCAGGTTGTAGGCGTCCCAGACCAGGTCCGCCCCGAGCTGCCGGTGCCGCACCAGGCGGCCGAGCAGTCGTTGGAGGTCGTCTCGGGCCTCCGGCAGCGGCCACTCCGGGCCGAGGGAACCGCCCTCGAGCCGCTTCAGGAGGTGGCGGGTGGTGTCTCGCAAGCCCGGATGTTCCTCCTTCAGCCGCTCGATCTGGTTCGTCAGCCGAGGCGCCTTCTGCTCGATCTCCTCGTACAGGCCCCCGGGCCGCTCCGCGCCTTCGATGTGCTCGACGATCGCGTGGTCGAGATCCTGGAGCGTCCGCACGACGTCTTTCGACCAGTCACCCTGACGCCCACCGGCGGGGCTCGAGATCGCTCGCTCCACGGCGATCAGGGCCGCGTGCAGGTCGGCGCGGCGCCGGGCCGTCTCCGACAGCGTCGGCGACGGCTCACCCGGGGCAAGCTCGTCGTCGGTCATCGCGCCTCCTCAGGGCACTGACGGTCCCGATCGAAGGCCCGAGCCTACCTCGCGGCCTCAGATCTTGCCGCGGCCGTCCTCCACGGTGAACGTCACCACACGACCGCCGCCCGCTGTTGCCGTCTGCGAGAGGATGCAGTTCTCGGTGATGCCCGGGCCGCAGTCCGGCAACAGCCCGGCCTGGCCGGTCGTGCGAAGCTGACCGAACTTGTCAATGAACGACTTGCCGGCGATGTCGACCAGGTAGCACACGTCCAGGTGGGCCGACCCGCGGTCGAGCACTTCCCGGATCAGCTGCTTGCTCAGCTCGACCGTGATGGTCTGAGAGCCGGTTCCCGTATAGACCCAGGCGATGACGTCGCCCGACACCGGCGTGTACGTGTAGCCCTCGGGGATGGTCGGACCGCAGTCCAACGTGAGGTCGCCGGAGACCAACACCGAGAGGCTGCCGGACGGGGTGTTGGCGGCGATCGTTGCGGCGAGCCTGCGGTCGGCGCTGTTGCCGTGCACGGTGCAGTCACTGCCGGCGCACTGCTCGCCCTCCTCGAAGATGCCGAACGGACCCGACTGGGTGCCGGTGACGCCCGTGCCGGTCGGGGTGAGGTGGAAGCCGAAGCCCTCCCTGTTCACCGAGATCGGGTTCGCTGCAGATCCGGTGAACGTAGCCACGCCGGAGGCGTTCGACGTCGCGGTCACCGGGCCGGAGAGGCTCGCGCCGCCACCGCCGCAGCTCACCGGAGCCGTGCACTGGAGGGTCAGCGTGATCGAGATCCCCCCGCGCTCGGTCCCCGTGGCGTCCTTCACGAGGACCTGCATGGCGGCCCCGGTCGGGGTGAACGCGACGCTCGTGATGTTCTCGCTCTTCGGGTTGCCGTTGAACGCCGCGTCCGCCGGCCCGCGCCCGGCCACGAAGGCGGCGGCGCACTCGCCGTCCAGCGGGGTAGACAGTGCGCCCGCCTGAGCGGGAACGACGTCGAAGGAGCTCCCGGTGAAGTTCGGGCCCGGCTTGGCGACGACGCCCCATGTCGTGGAGGAGGCGCCGCAGGGCGCCTGGGCCTCGAACGAGACCACGAGCGGCGAGGATGAGCCGACGTTCAGGCCTCGGCCCTGGATCTGGGTCGGCGACGGCGTCACGCCGGCCGGAATGGGGGCGAGGAGGGACGTGATGGTCCACCCCGCGGGGGCCGTGAGATCGAAGGACCCGATCGAGCCGCTGGTCGGGGCGATCGAGAACGAGTAGTCGATCGTCGCGCCGGCCGGGGTCGGGTCCGGAGCCGTCTCGGGCGTGACGGAGGCCACCGCCGTCTTGGGTGCCGCGAACGCCGGTGGTGCCAGAAGGGCCGCGCCCAGCAGGGCCGCGGCGATCAGTGGAGCGAAGCGAGATAGACGTTGGAGCGTGCGCGAAGGATTCACGGTGCCCTCTCCCTTCCAATGGTCGGCGGGGCCCCCTGTCAGGCGTCCCCCGTTCGGCCTACCGAGAACCTTCGGAGCTTCCCGGTTGAGCGCGCCCTTGTCAACAGGCTTTCGACGTCGGTGGACACCCTGCGTGCGGGGTTCTCAGAGGATCGGCAGGTAGCGGTCGAGCTCGTACGGGGAGACGTAGGTCTTGTACCCGTCCCACTCCTCGCGCTTGTTCCGGATCAGGAACTCGTGCACGTGGTCCCCCAGCGCCTCCCGGAGCACCTTCGATTCGTCGGCGAGGTCGATGGCCTGGTGCAGGTCGGGCGGGAGCGAACGGATCCCGGCCGCCTTCCGCTCGTCCTCGCTCATCTCGTAGATGTTGTTCGAGGCCTCGGGCGGGAGCTCGAGCTCCTCTTCGATGCCCGCGAGCCCGGCGGCCAGCATCGTCGCGAACGCGAGGTACGGATTGCAGGCCGGATCGGGCGACCGGTATTCGATCCGCGTCGCCTCCTCCTTGCCCGGCTTGTACTGCGGGACGCGGACGAGCGCCGAGCGGTTCCGCCGCGCCCAGCACACGTAGACCGGCGCCTCGTAGCCGGGGACGAGGCGTTTGTAGGAGTTCACCCACTGGTTCGTGACGAGCGTG
>DASUTU010000069.1:0-63292 GCA_036374435.1 Actinomycetota bacterium
GCGGGACACGGACTCTCTTCCCCCGTATCCGGTCCTCGACCCCATCGTCCAGGCCTACGTCGAGGAGGACCGCTCGCCCGAGGACCTGGTCGCCGCGGGCGCCGACCCCGCCGTCGTCGGGCGGGTGGTGGCGCTGATCGATGGCGCCGAATACAAACGGCGCCAGGCCGCCCCCGGGATCAAGATCACGCCGAAGGCGTTCGGTCGCGATCGCCGGATGCCGATCACCAATCGCTACCGCCCCGACGTGACCCCGTAGACTCGTCCGCGGGGCCGGTAGCTCAGCCTGGTCAGAGCAGGGGGCTTTTAACCCTCGTGTCGCGGGTTCGAATCCGGCCCGGCCCACCGTGTGATGTGTCGGCGCATCGTGGCCGGATGTGTCGGGGCATCGTAGACGGTCTTCACGAGGCCTGGGGCTGGTAGTTCCTGCTCGGATCCAGCGTGAGGTGCCTGAGCAGCTCACCGTCCAGCGAGACCACCCGGACGTCCAGACCGTCCACCAGCAGGATCACCCGCTTGCCCTTGTGAGCGTGCCCCACCCCGATGTGGTGAAGGCGCGTTCCGTGGCGCAGCGTGACCTTTCCGCCTTTGTCGATCCGGTCCCGTCGCACGCGCACGCCCGCACCGACCCGGATCTTCGGCCCGGAGGGACGGGCCTTGTCCCTGGCATCGAACGCTGCCCTGGGCGGCCTGCGGCCGGCGGCCCGATGGGGCCTGACCTCGTTGTAGTAGGCGACGAACCGGTCGATCTGTCCCTGGAGCTCATCAATGGAGCGGGCCGGCCGCTGGCGGGCCAACCACCGCTTGAGCGTCTGGTGGAAGCGCTCGACCTTGCCGCAGGTCTGGGGGTGATAGGGACGCGAGTGCCGGTAGTCGATGCCTGCCGCGAGCAGCTCGGTCTGCATCACGTTGGGCCCACCCCGGTGCCAGGTCGTGTAGACGCAGCCGTTGTCGGTCAGCAGCGCCGCCGGGAACCCCCAGCGCTCGCCGGCTTCGCGGAAGACCTCCAGCACCGTGGGCGCCGTGGCCACCCGGAGCACCCGGGAGGCGATCGCCAACCGCGAGTGGTCATCCAGGAAGTTCACGATGTCGACCTCGGTGCCGTCCCCGAGGCGCCAGTGGGTCACGTCGGACTGCCAGCACTCGTTGGGAAGCGTCGCCTCGAAGCGGATCCAGGAGCTCCGAGGACGCTTGTGCGGCTGCGGCATCACGAAGCCACGACGCCTGAGCACCCGCCAGATCGTGGAGATCGAGGGGACGTGGTCGTGCCGGCGGCCCAGGTGGTAGGCGATCGTGGCCGCGCCGGCGTCGACGCCGAGTTCCGTCAGCTCCTTGCGAAGCGCGACGATCTCGTCCTCGAGCTCGGGGCACGTCCGATGCGGGATCCGTTTGGCTGCCCGTGAGCGCGGGACGATCGCCTCGTAGCCGCCTGCTCGGTACCGGCCGACGAGCTTGCTCACCCAGCTCTTGGAGACCCCGTGTGCTCGGGCCACCTCCCGGTAGCTGCGTCCCTCCAGGACGACCGCGTCCACCACGTAGCGAGCCAGATCCATCGCGGACCCCCGTCGTAGGTGTCCACGATGCTCCGACACATCTGTCCACTATCCGGTGAACTCAGGCACCCCCTCGCCCACCGAAACCGAGGTCTGGTGCCGGCGGAAGCGACACCGCCGGCGTGCGACTCGCCCGCTCCCGGACGTAGTCCCGAACGAGCACGCCGACCAGGCTCCCCACGGCCGCAACTGCGAGCAGCGTTCCGCCCACCCGCACCACCGACGCGACCGTGCCGGCGGCATCGAGCGCGTCGAGGTGTTCGGAGCCGAGGACGAACGCCCAGTCGTGTTCGCCCCCGATGAGCTCGCGCCGCTCGAACGGTGCGTCCGCGATGTACACGGCCGCATCGCGCGCCGACGTGCCCGCCCACGCCAGGCAGACCGCGCCGCCCATCAGATCTCGGCGCACGGCGACGAAGTAGGCGGCAAGTCCCAGCGGCACCGAGACTTGGGTGACCGACCCCATGGCGGCCGTCCACACGTCCGGGAGCGGGTAGGTCAGCAGGTGCCCCAGCTCGTGGAAGCCGAGATCGACCAGCCCGAGCAGCGGCACCCGTACGTCGCGGACGATCGAGAACCACGCCAGGACCAGGCATCCGCCGATGCCGGCCACGACCCGCCACCACTTCGCCGTTCCTCCCGCGTCCACCGCTCAGGTATCGGCAGGTCGCCCGCGGTCGATGAGATACGGTTTGCTGCGAGGCGACGATGGCCGTCATCGAGGTCGAGGACCTGCGGAAGGAATACCGGCGCCTCCGCGGCGGGCGCACGGTCGCCCTCGATGGCCTCGACCTCGCCGTCCCCGAGGGAGGCGTGTTCGGGTTCCTGGGCCCGAACGGTGCCGGCAAGACCACGACGATCCGGTGCCTGCTCGGGCTGATCCGCCCCTCGGGGGGGCGAGCCCGGCTGCTCGGTGCGGATTCGAGACGGCAGCTCGCGTCGGTCCTGCGCCGGGTCGGCTCGATCGTCGAGACGCCGACGATGTATCCGCGGTTCTCGGGCCGCCGGAATCTCGAGCTGCTGGCCCGCCTGCATCGGATCCCGCACGCCGCCATCGACGAGATCCTCGACCGGGTCGGCCTGAGCGACCGGGCGGGCCATCTGGTGAAGACGTACTCACTCGGCATGAAGCAGCGGCTCGGGATCGCCGGCGCCCTCCTCAAGGACCCGGAGGTGCTGATTCTCGACGAACCCGCGAACGGGCTCGACCCGGCCGGCATCGTCGAGGTTCGGCAGCTCCTTCGGCGGCTCGCCGCCGAGGGCCGGACGGTCTTCGTGTCGAGTCACATCTTGTCGGAGGTGCAGCAGGTGGCCGACCGGGTGGCCATCCTGGCCCGGGGCCGGTGCGTCGCCTCCGGTCCGGTGGACGAGGTGTTGTCGGCCGGCCGAGCCTCGGCGTTGGTGGTCCGGCTCGACGACCTTCCGGCCGGGCTGGAGGCGCTCCGCGCGGCGGGCCTGCCCGCGTCCCTGGACGGCGATGCCATCCGCGTGTCGCCTCCGCCCGGGGACGGCGCCACGATCACCCAGGTGCTCGCCGAGCGGGGCCTCTTCCTCTCCGAGCTCCGTCCCGAACGGATCGATCTCGAGACGGTCTTCCTGGAGCTGACGAAGGAGCCGGAATGACCTCGCTGATCCGCTCGGAGATCCGACGCCTGACGTCCCGTCGGCTGGTAAAGGCGCTCGTCGGTCTCGCGCTCCTCGCCATCACGGTGACCGGCGTGCTCGTCGCCGTGTACTCCCGAGGCTTCGAGCGCTTCTCGATCCTCAACCTGCCCGGAGTGCTCGAGGGGACCTCCTTCCTCCTCGGCGCGGGCGGCTGGGTGATCGGCGCCTCCTTCGCCGGCGCCGAGTGGGAGTCGGGATCGATCACCACGCTCCTGACGTGGGAGTCCAGGCGCACTCGCGTGATCTTGACGAAGGTGGCCGTGGTTGCGGGCGGGATGTTCCTCATCGGGGTCTTCGCCGAGGCGCTCTTCGCGCTCGTGCTCGCCCTCGTCGCGGCCACCCGCGGGACAACCGCCGGAGCCGACGTCGACCTGGTCCGCGCCGTCGTCACCCTCGGGCTCCGAGTGGCTGCGCTTTCTGGGATCGGGGCCGCGTTGGGGTTCAGCCTGGCGATGGTCTCGAGGAACACCGGCGCCGCGATCGGGATCGCCTTTGCCTACCTGGCGATCGTCGAGGCCATCATGCGCGGGCTCCGGCCCGGGTGGCGGCCGTGGCTGCTCGGAGACAGCGCCAGCGCCTTCGTGCTGGCGGGGGATCCCGTCATCGGGCGATCCGTCTGGAGCGCGGCCGCCGTGCTGCTCGTCTACGCGGGCGGGTTCATCTTGATCGCGACGACGACGTTTCGTATCCGCGACGTCACCTGACGACGCCGCGCCCCGAGGCCTCAGTGCCCGGTTCCCGCCACCGTGATGGTGCCCTCCATGCCCGCCTCCCGGTGCCCGGGGATCGAGCAGTAGAAGGTGTAGGTTCCGGGACCGGCCTCGAACACCGCCTCCACGGTCTCGTTCGCGCCGAACGGGACGTAGACGTCGAGCTCGTCGATCGTGAAGTCGTGGTCGAACGCGTCGAGGTTCTCGATCTCGAGCGTGACCTGCCCCGCCGCGACCTCGATCTCGGAAGGCTCGAAGCCGGTGATCGCGGCGGTCATGGCCACGGGGCCGTCCGTTGGCGCCTCACCCTCGTGTTCGCCGGACTCGACGACCGCCGGGGTCGAGCCGAACGGCAGAACGCCGCCGGTGAAGGGGTCGCCGATCCTCGGGTACTCGGTCGGCCGGGCGGCCGCGTCCTCGGACACCTGGATCACGCCGACCGATCCCCTGCCCGTGTACGCGAACGCGTGCGTCACGAAGGGGTACAGGCCTTCGTCCGGGATCCGGAGCTCGAACATCGTGCCGCCGCCGGGCGGGACGTTATAGGTCTGCACGCCGTTCAGGGCGTTGGTCGGGTTCCCGTCCGCGTAGACGTGGTCGAACAGCGCGCCGATCACGTGGAACGCGTTCGTCAGCGTCGGGCCGGCGTTCATGACCCACAGACGGATCAGCTCGTCCGGGCGAGCCTCGAGCGGCGCGTCCAGGTACCGGTTCGCCATGCCGTCGAACACGACGTAGGTCGGGTCGGCCGACTCCATCGCGGCCACGTCGCCCACCGCGACCTCGCCGTCACGTCCTTGATCGGCGTAGAGCTCGCTCGACACGAGCACGTATTCGCGGGCTGGCTCGAGCCCCTCGGGCTCCACCACGATCGCGCCGTACATGCCGTTCGCGATGTGGTGGAGCACCGGGGGAACGCCGCAGTGGTACATGAACACGCCGGGGAACCGCGCCACCCAGTCGAAGGTGAGAGTCTCTCCCGGCGCCACGGGCTGGTAGTTCACGTCCCAGGGCGTCTGCGCCGCGTGGAAGTCGATCGAGTGCGAGAGCCCGAGGCTGGACTCGTTGCGAAGCGTGAAGCGGACCGTGTCGCCCACCGTGACGCGGATCACCGGCCCGGGGGTGGTGCCGTTGAACGTCCAGACCTGGTAGTCCACGCCCGGGGCGATGGTCTGCGTGGTCTCCTCGGCGACGAGCTCGACCTCGACGACCTGGCCCGAGCCCTCGCCTTCGACGCGGTACGCCGCGGGCTCGAGGCCCGGTACCCGGTCGCCCTGGGGATCGGCGGCCGCCTGCGGCGTCTCCCCGAACCCCCGGATCCAGGTCAACCCGATGATGAGAAGCGCGATCTCGACGAACACCCCGACGGCGACCAGGCGACGCATGGCGGTCTCCCCTTCCTCTCGGTCTCGATCCCAGCAACATATAGTCCCATACTTAACGTGGAGTCGACTACCAAAGGTCCCGGTAGACTCGAGACCGTGGACCTCACCCTCACCAGGCGCGGCGACTACGTGGTCCGGGCGGCGATCGCCCTGGCCGAGGCGTGGGACGGGGAGGAGGAGCGCTACCTCAAGATGCGTGAGATCGCCGACTCGATGGCGCTTCCCCTCGGCTACACGCCCCAGCTCCTGGCGATCCTCGCGGAGGCCGGCCTGACGGAGGCGAGGGCCGGCCGCGCCGGCGGCCATCGCCTGCGCCGGCCCCCGGACACGATCACGGTGCTCGAGGTGATCGAGGCGGCCGAGGGGCCGCTCGCCTCTCGGCGATGCGCGATCCGCGGCGGGCCGTGCCGGTGGGACGACGTCTGTGCGCTCCACCCGACCGTCGTCAAGGCGGCCGAGGCCATCCGCCAGACGCTCGCCGCCACCACGCTGGCCGAGGTGGCCTCGGTCGATCGACACCTCGGCGGCGCTCCTGCGCCCGGCCGGCGCCTCGCGACGCAGCGCTCCGGGGGCCACTCGGGGTCCTGAGGGGGGTCCGTTCGGCCCTCTCACCGTTGCCTCCCGGGAGGTACCAAGGGGTGGGAGGATGGCCATGGCCAGATGGGAAGGCTTCGTCCAGTGTCCCGGGTGTGGGTACGATCTCGCGACCGGCGAGGGGCAGCGATCGTGCGCGTGGGGGGACTGCCCCTACCTCCCCGAGGAGCTCAAGGTCTCCTGCGACACGTGCGGCTTCAACCTGTTCACGATGGAGGGGAACCCTTCGTGCGACGACCCGACCACCTGTGAGGAGGCCGCCGAGGCCCTCTCGCACATCGAGAACCTCCGGCGCTACCTGAAGACGCACCCCCGAACGCAGGCCGCGCCGCGGTAGCCGGCGCTCGTCTCAGCTCCGGGCGACGAGGTCGCCGGTCGCGTCTGCGGCCGCCACCGTCTGTGGGTGTTTGACGGGGAGCCGAACCAGGAACAGGCTGCCTTCGCCCGGCGTGCTCTCGACGTCGATCGTGCCGCCGAGGTGCTGGAGCAGGTCCTGAACCAGCGAGAGCCCGAGGCCTGCCCCGCGAAACGTTCGAGTGGAAGACGAGTCCACCTGGTAGAAGCGATCGAAGATCCGGTCCAACTCGTCCTTCGGGATGCCGATGCCGTGGTCGCGTACCGAGAACAGGATGTGGTCGCCCTCCGCCCGCGCATTCAGCTCGCACGGTGACCCGTCCGGCGAATACTTCAAGGCGTTGTCGACCAGATTCTGCAGGACCCTCGAGAGGATCTGCCGGTCGGTCACGAGCACCGGGAGGTCGCGCGGCACGGCGGTGATGACGCGCCCCGCGTCGGTGCCGAGGCTCTCGACGACCTCGCGAACCAGATCCTCGAACAACACTCGACCGATCGCCACCGGGAGCTGGTTGTTCTCGAGGTTCGAGGCCGTCAGGAGGTTCTCCACCAGCCGAACGAGCCGGTCGGCCTGGCGCTCCATCCGCTCGAGGAACTCCTCGCGCATCGCGGGGTCGCCGGCGAACTCGGGCTGGCGCAGGGTCTTCGCGTAGCCCATCAGGGCCGTCACCGGCGTCCGGAGCTCGTGGGAGACGATGGCCACGAACTCGCCCTTCATCCGGTTGAGCTCGCGGAGCTCGTCCACCGTGTGGAGCTCCTTCTGCAGCAGCTCCTCGAGCCGCTGGGCCTGGTCGGCGAGGACCTCGTTCTGCTCGGCGAGTCGGTCGGCCAGCGCCCGGCTGCGGAAATACATCTGGCGCGCGAACACCAGCGGCCCCAGGAAGACCACGACCGACCAGAACCCCTCCGTGCGGTAGAACTGCGCGATCACCGCCCCGAACAGCCCGAGGCCGATGTACGCCGCGAGGAACTCGATGGGGGCCGAGCCATGCATGCGCACCAGGACCTGGAGGATGGTCATGCCGCGCACCATCGCGCCCAGGGCCGCCACGAGCACGGCGTTGATCACGTAGGCGGCCGCCGCCGCAAGCACCACGCCGAGCAGCAGGGGCTGCCAGACCGAGTCCGGCTCGGCAACGAGGTTGAACAGGACGCTCCCGGCCAGGATCGACAGCGCCATCTGGCTCCGGTTGAACACCGCTCGGATCGGCGTGGTCTCGCGCCGAAGCTCGCGGGGGTCGGCGGAGCCGAGGAACGCGATCGCCGTGGCCACGGCCGGTTCGAAGATGATCGCCACCCCGAGCAGCAGGGGGAAGCTGAGCGAGAGCTGAGCCCCGCCCCAGCCCGGAACCGGGATCAGGTCGATCACGGCCACCGCGATCACGAACAGCAGGACGGATCCATCGAGCAACTCGTCCCTGTTGAGGGGGAGGGCGATGGCGAGATACGCCAGCGTCGGGAGGATGATCGCGAGCTGGTAGATGGTCTGGACCCAGGCCGGGGACGGCCGAGTGGATTCGGCGAGCTCTTCCGAGGCCTGGTCCGTGCCCATCAGCCGGAGACCTCGGCCGCCGTGGTCGGGTCGGGGGCCGTCCGATCCTCGGGCCGGCGCATGCCCGCGACGACGAGCCAGATCGCGCCGCCGTACGCCAGGATGTCGCCGACGCTCACGGCTTGCCGCACCGGAGCCGGGACCCCGATGACGTCGCCCAGGAGCACCAGGTGGTCGTCGTCGGTCGCGAGGTGGTGTTTGGTCCCGCCGCCCTGGGCAAGGCCGGGGAGCGTCTCGGACTGGTCGGAGGCGACGATGGCCTCCCTGGTCACGGGCATGCCCTGGTTCACCGCGATCACCAGGAAGTTCAGGCACAACCCCACGATCACCAGGGGGAACCCGGTGAGACGGAGGTTCACGATGGCGACGAAGAGCAGGAGCGTGAACGAGGCCATCAGCGCCACGTACCCGGGGGCTCCGCCGAACGGCAGGAACTGGAGCGCGATGCCGGCAAGGCCCGCCCACCCGTGGCGGAACCGCACCCCGGCCAGGTGGCGGAGGCGTCCGCCGAGCACGTACCCGAGGGCGATCGCCGGCACGAAGGCGAACAGGACCAGGCGCATCGTCCCTCCTTTATGACATGCCCGAGCGCAGGGCGCCATGACCCGCCTTACCGATATCGACCTACGTTGGATTCCCCTTAAGGTCCGACCCCATTCCGCCGATAGACCCTGCGTACCGATCGAAAGGAGGCGTTGCCGGTGCAGAGGTATCGCCGACTCGTGGCAGCGCTCGGGTGGCTTGCGGCCTTCCTCATGGCTGTTGGCGCCGGGTGGAAGTGGTACTGATCCGGACCTGAGCGACCAGGTACCGCCGGGATGCTGCCCCGACAAGGGGGCAGCATCCGGCGTGTCCGGGTCCGGCCGAAGGAGGCCGCGCCCGCCCTTCAGCCCGCGTCGTGGGGGTCCCGGCGGGGCGGATCGGTCACCAGATGGAGGTCGGGCGTTCCCGGCATGCTCGGCCTCGAGCTCGCCGGCTCCTCCTGGCCGATGACCACCCGCAGGAGGTTCGGGATGTCCAGGCGCTGGGACCCGGCGCCGTAGCCTGCGGCCTCGATGCGCATGACGGGGATCTCCCCGTACCCCTCGGCCGCGGCTGCCAGGATCGCCGCCCCCGTGGCGTTCGTGAGCTCGGCGGCGACCCCCCGGGAGAACAGCGGGGCGCCCCGGAGCAGCTCGACGACCGTCGGGGTTGGGATCGGCAGCGCCCCGTGTTCGGTCCGGGTCATGCCGAGCCCCGTCGGCACCGCCGAGGAGAAGACCCGCTCGACTCCGAGCGAGGTCAGCGCCACCGAGGTGCCGACGAGGTCGACCATCGTTTCCAGGCCGTCGGCGTCGTGGAACGTGACGGTCTCGATCTCGCGCCGGTGGACCCTGGCCTCCGCCTCGGCCAGGAGCCGGAGAGCTCGATCGGCCAGCAGGAGGGCCTCCGGCGGAAGGGTGGCCGCCTCCAGCAGGGCCCGGATGCTCGAATAGGTGCGGATCAGCCCCGCCGTCGCGGCGCGGACCGTGACGCGGACGGCCCGGAGGCCGCGTTCGTCCACCTCCTCCACCTCGAGCTCGAACGGCTCCAGGGCGAGCGTGCCGAGGTGTTTTCGGATCTCGTCGGGATCGGCGCCGGCGTCGATCAAGGCGGCGAGCGCGGTTCGGCCGGTGATCCCGGCGATGCAGTCGAAGAACGCCACGCGCATGCGGTCGGGCTTCCCCCTCGGGTTCGTTCGACCGCGAGGGCGTCGATTGTATACTCCCGACTCCGCAAGACCGCAGGTCAGTGGCAACGTCCGACCAGAACCCGGTCCGCCGAGCGAGCCCGATACCCATGACCTTCTCCGCCGAGACGTTGAGCCTGCTGATCTTGATCGCGCTCGGGGTCGGAGGGTTCGCGTTGCTGCTCTCGGCGATGTCGCAGGGGCGGCGGCGGAGCGAACCCCGGGGGCCGATCCAGATGGACGACCTGCTCCGGGGCGTGCTCGAGGGGCAGGCCCGGCAGATCCAGCGTCTCGAGGCGACCGTCCGGTCGCTGGTGGCGACCGACCGCCGCCAGGAAGACCTGATCGAAGGGGCGGTCCGGCGCGTCGGGCTGGTCCGGTACGACGCGTTCGAGGACGTGGGGGGCCGGCTCTCGTTCTCGTGCGCCCTGCTGGACGATCACGGCACCGGCGTCGTCGTGACCTCGATCAACGGCCGGCAGGACACGCGCGTGTACGCGAAGCCGGTGGTGGACGCTCGGAGCTCGTACAACCTGTCGACCGAGGAGGAAGAGGCCATCCGCCAGGCGCTGGCCCGACCTCAGGAGGCGATGACGACCACATGATCTGGCGGCGCGAGGAGGCAACGGAGCCCGACGGCGAGGTTCCACGCGAGACGGGGGGACGGCGTATGGCAGAACACCACGGCGGTGAGGTCACGATCGTCGGCCAGGGAGCGAAGCTGGAGGGGACGGTCGTCTCCGCGGGATCGCTCCGGATCGACGGACAGATCAAAGGACAGGTCAACGCGGACGGCGACGTGATGCTCTCGCCGCAGAGCTCGGTCGAGGCGGACATCCGAGCGCAGAACGTCTCGGTGGCCGGTCGGTTCAAGGGTTCGATCGTGGTGAAGGGCCGGGCCGAGATCGCCCGCGGCGGTCGCGTGGACGGCAACGTCACCTCGAAGACCCTGGTGATCGAGGAGGGAGCGATCTTCCAGGGCCAGAGCATCATGGACCAGCAGGCGCAGGCCGCGCAGACCGCCCCGCAGCCGCAGGCCGCCAAGACCGCGGAGCCGAAGGCCGAGGACGCGAAGGTCTAGTGCTCGACGTTCGGGCGATCCGAGAGGACCCCGAGCCGTTCCGTCGTGGGTTGACCCGCCGTGGGCTGGCCGAGGCGGTGGACGAGCTCCTGGCCGCCGACGAACGGCGGCGATCGCTCACGGCGCGGGTGGAGGAGCTGCGGGCGCGCCAGAACCGCGCCTCCAAACAGATCGGCTCCGCGTGGGGCGACGAGCGGCAGCGGCTGATCGAGGAGGTGAGCTCGGTCTCGGCGGAGCTGAAACGGCTCGAACCCGAGCTCGAGGACGCGGGACGTGCGCTGGCCGACCTGCTCGGATCGGTGCCCAACGTGCCGCACGAGTCCGTGCCCGAGGGCGAGACCGACGACGACGCCGTCGAGGTTCGCCGCCACGGCGAGCCCGAGCGGTTCGACTTCGAGCCGCGGGACCACGTCGAGCTCGGGACGCTCCTGGGGGTGCTCGACACCGAACGCGCGGCCAGGACCAGCGGCTCGCGGTTCGTCTACCTGCTCGGGGACGCGGTGCCCCTGCAGTTCGCCTTGGTGCGGTTCGCCCTGGATCGCCTCACCGAGCACGGGTTCACGCCGATGATCCCTCCCGTGCTCGTCCGCGAGGAGGCGATGTACGGGACGGGGTTCCTGCCCACCGATGAGGTCAACCTGTACGTCATCCCGGAGGACGAGCTGTACCTGGTCGGCACCGCCGAGGTCCCGCTGGCCGCGTTCCACATGGGAGAGATCCTCGAGGAACAGGACCTGCCCCGGCTGTACGCCGGGTATTCGACGTGTTTCCGCCGAGAGGCCGGTTCCTACGGCAAAGACCTGGGCGGCCTGTTCCGGTTGCACCAGTTCGACAAGGTCGAGATGTTCGCGTTCGCGACCCCAGAGGAGTCGTGGGACCTGCACGAGCGCATGGTGGCGATCCAGGAGGAGCTGATCTCCGAGCTCGAGTTGCCGTACCGGGTGGTGAACATCGCCGTGGGGGACCTGGGCGGCTCCGCCGCGAAGAAATACGACCTCGAGGCGTGGCTGCCGGGACAGGGGCGGTACCGGGAGATCACGTCATGTTCGCACTGCACGGACTATCAGGCCCGGCGCCTCCAGGCGCGGGTCCGGCGGTCCTCCGGCGACATCGAGGTCCTGCACACGCTCAACGGCACGGCCGTCGCGGTCGGCCGGACGTTGATCGCGATCCTCGAGAACCACCAGCAGGCCGATGGGACGGTGACGCTGCCCAAGCCGCTGCATCCGTATCTGCCGGAACGCCTTCGGGAGCTGCGCCCGAAGGCGTAAGCGCCGCCCGGCTGCATTGCGGGGGGTCGCGTCAGGGCCTACGGTTCGCGAGGTGACCTCCGAGCCTTCGCTCCTGGGCGACCCGGCCACCCTCCGCCGGCTCCCGGAGCGGTTGCCCGCCATCACGTTCGAGCTCCGGCGCGGCGGGGTGCCCGAGGACATGTACTTCACGTACCTCAGCCCGCAGGTCGGCAGGATCACGGGACGTCAAGCTCGTGCTCGGCATCGCCCGAGACGTGACCGCGCGGGTTCGAGCGGAGCGGGAGCGCGCCAAGCTCTTCGCCACGATCGTGGAGGCCCAAGAGCAGGAGCGAGCCCGGATCGCCACGGACCTTCACGACGACCCGGTCCAGACCATCACCGCGCTCGGCTCGCCGCGGCCGTGGACGAGTTCCTGGCGCGCGAGTTCGCCGAGTCGATCACGTACGAGGTGCAGTCGGCGGTGGACTCGGAACCCCCCCTAGCCACGCGGATCGTGGCGTACCGTGTCGTGCAGGAGGCGCTGCTGAAACGTCGGGAAGCACGCCCGGGCCACGGCCGTCCTGGTCATCATCACGCGCGACCGGGACGATCTCGTCGTCCGGGTGGAAGACGACGGCCAAGGGTTCGATGCCTCCGCCAGCGTGGCCGACCCGCGACACATTTGGCTGCGGGCCATGCGCGAGCGGGTCGAGCTCGCCGGCGGCACGCTGGCCATCGACAGCCGCTCGCCCGGCGGAACCATCGTGGGGTTTCGTCTGCCGCTGGCGTCCTGAGCCGGTCTACCCGCGAGGACCGAGGTCCCCCCGGCTCGCCAGGTCCTCGAGCCGGCGCTCGAGCTCCCGAAGCGAGGCCTCGGTGGTCCGTTGCGCCGTGACGTCGAGGGCGACGCCGTGCCAGAAGCGCGGTCGGCCCTCGTCGTCCCGGACGAGCGTGGCCCGGCTGTGGAGCCAGACCACCGAGCCGTCGTCCCGCACGACCCGGAACTCTGCGTCGAAGGGCTCGCCGGTGGCCTCCGACCGGGCGTTCGCCTCCAGGACGGCTTCGCGGTCGTCTGGATGCACCATCCGGCCGAAGTGGCCGGGGTCGGCGATCAGCTCCTTCGCCGACCGCCCCAGGAGCCGCTCGACCTGCGGGCTCAGGTACGTGAAGAGGGCCTCGCCCGGCGCGCCGCCCGGGAGCTCGACGACGTGACCGCCGGCATCTGCTCCACGAGGGACCGGTACCTCGCCTCGGCCTCTCGAAGCTCCTCCTCGGCGCGGCGGGCCGCCGTGATGTCCACGATGAAGCCCTGGAGCTCCCTGGGGCGGCCGGCATCGTCTCGGGACAGCGCCACTCCCCGGTCGCGGACCCACCGCAAGCCGCCGTCACGGTGCACCACCCGATACTCGATCAAGTAGCGCTCGGCGCTGTTGTGGGCCTGGACGGCGAGCTGTCGGACCCGGTTGCGGTCCTCGGGATGGACGGTCTCGAGCCACTCGTCGGTGGTGCGCCAGTCCTCGTGCGTGTACCCCAGGATGGTGGTGAGCTGCGGGCTCACGTACGTGACGTCGCCGGCCTTGCCGCCGGTCACGTCGACGACGTAGATGATGGCGGGCAGCTGCTCGGCCAACGAGCGGAACCGCAGCTCGGTCTCGTTGGCCTTGGCCTCGGCCTGCTTCCGAGCGGTGATGTCGATCATCACGCCCTGGAACAGCTCGGGGTTGCCCGAGGCGTCGCGCGTCAGGAGCGCCGCCTCGTCGAGCACCCACACGACGTTCCCGTCTTTGGCCAGATACCGGTACTCCATCGAGAACCGCTCGCCGGTGGCCTCGGAGCGAAGGGTCGCCGCGATGACCGCGGTCCGGTCGTCCGGGTGCAGCCGCGACATCCAGAAGTCGGAGGTGCGGTGCCACTCGTCGACCGTGTAGCCGAGCAACTGCTCGATCCTCGGGCTCGTATAGGAACGCGGCTCGTCAGGGTGGGACTCCACCTGCCAGATGTACGCGACGGCCGGGATGTTCTCGGCCAGGACTCGATAGCGGTGCTCGGTCGTCCGCAGCTCCTGCTCGGCCCGCCGGCGCTCCGAGATCTCCAGGCTCATGAGCTCGTTGGCCTCCTCGAGCTCGGCCGAGCGCTCGAGCACTCGCCGGCCCAGCTCGTCTCGAGCGCCCCGCAGTCGTTCTTCGACATGCTTGAGCGCCGTGATGTCGAGCTGGACGCCGAGCCAGTGTTTCGGCAACCCGTCGTGATGGCGGATCAGGTTCGCGACGTCTCGGATCCACACGGCCCGCCCGTCGCTGGCGATGAGACGGTACTCGCGGCTCCACGGTTCGCCGGATTCGTTGTGCCGGTCGTGTGCCGCGAGCGTGGGCTCTCGGTCGTCGGGGTGCAGGAGTTCCATCCACATGTCCGGCTGGTCGAGCCACTCCCGGCGCGAATACCCGAGGGCGCGTTCGACGTGTGGGCCCACGTACAGGGTTCGCCGGTCGTCGTCCGGTGCCACCTGGTAGACGATGGCCGGGATGTTCTCGACGAGGAAGCGGTAGTGCTCCTCGGACTGGCGAAGGGCCTCCTCGACCCCCTTGGACTCGGTGACGTCGAACAGGATGCCCTGCCAGAAGAGTGGTTCACCGTCCCGGCCGCGGACCAGCACGGCGCTGTCGTGGACCCACACCGCTCGTCCGTCCGGGCGGATCCACCGGTATTCGGCCTCGAACCGCGCCTGCCGCTCGAACGCCGCCGCCCATGTCGCGTCCACCCGGGCGCGATCCTCCGGATGGATCGACCGGCGCCACAGGTCGCCGTCCTCCAGGATGGCTTCGGCCGGGCAGCCGAACAGCTCGAGGCATTGCGGGCTCACGTAGAGAGATTCCGGGCGGAGCTCGTTCGCGTCCACGTAGACGACCGCCGGGACCTGCTCGACCAGGCTGCGGAAGAGCAGCGCCTCGCTCCACTGCTGGAGTGTGTTGCGGCGGGAGGCGCCCTCGCTCATGGCGGGGCCATGGTGCCAGAACCCCGGACCGGTCGGCCAGCGCTGTTACGCTCGCCCCGGGAGGGTGGCCGAGCGGACGAAGGCGGCGGTCTTGAAAACCGCTAGCGGGGCAACTCGCTCCCGGGTTCGAATCCCGGCCCTCCCGCCAGCTGAGCTGGCCTTCTATTTTGTCAAGCCGCCTGCTCGAGCCTCCTCGCGTCGACCAAGAGATGCCGATAGACGACGTTGGACAGGTGCCGCTTGAGGCAGCGCATCGCCTCCTTGTGCGACTTGCCGCCCTCGCGCAGTCGGGCCAGGTACGCCTTGGCCTCGGGAGTGGTCCGCGCCTGGACCAGCGCGACGTAGTGCAGCGCCCAGTTCAGCTGTCGGTTCCCCCGTCGGTTCAGCCGGTGCCGGTGGGTCTGGCCGGAGGAGGCGACCAGGGGCGCGGTGCCAGAGAGCATGGCGAACGAGGCCTTGGACCGGATCCTGGAGATCTCGCCCACCTCCCCCAAGATCTTGGCCGCGATGAACGGTCCCACCCCGGGGATCTGCGTGAGGGTGGTGTCCGCCTCTTCGAGCTTGTCGACGATGCGCCGGTCGGTCTCTGCGATCTCAGCCTCGAGCCGGACGATCTCCTGAAGGCGCCGCCGCAGGAGCTCCGCCTGCACGGACCGATCCCGGCTGAGGAGGGAGCGGGCCCTTGCCACGTGCCTACTCGCTCGCAGGTTCGGTACCACCTGCTCGTATCCGGGGCGGATGACCACCAGGTTGGCGTGGACGCGGTTGGCCACCTGGGTTCGGGCACGAACCAGCTGGTCGTGGTAGTCGACGAGCAGCTTGAGGTCGGCCAGGAGCGCGGTTCGTCTGGCCGACGGCAGCGTCTGATCGGCCGCCACCACTCGGGCGATCGCCACCGCGTCGACCGGGTCGGACTTGCCCTTCGAGCGCCGGCGCCGCTCGAGGTGGGTGAGCGTGGGAGCGACCTCCCGGACGTCTTCGCCGCTCTCCAGCAGGGTTGGTGCCACCGATGCCCCGTAGCTCAGCGACCCCTCCATCCCGATCGTGCGCGCTTGCCCCTGCTCCCTCACCCACCGACGGAGCGATCGGTGCCCGGCGGGGCGTTCGTGAACTCCCGGACACCGAGCACCCTGCCGAGGGGATCGACCGCCGCCGCAGCCAGGCTCCCCTTGTGCGTGTCGATCCCTATCGCCACCTCCACGCTGGCCTCCCTTCGCCGGCCGACCTACGATGGTGGGCTGGCGGAGGACAAGCAGGCGTCGGGGTGAAACCCAGCCTTCTATGAGGTCACTTCCTCCGGCCCGGTTCCGGCCGGAGGGACGGCCAGGTCAAAGGTCAGCGGCACGGCCGCGACATGCATTTTGGAGTCACCTCCGGCCGGTCCCGGACACTCTCGCCCGGAGCGGGAACCCACCGGGGGATTTCATACGCCTGCGGTTTTCTTGCCCGGGGGCTACCGCTCGCGCGTTCGTGCTCGCTTCTTGAGCCCCCGGACCCCTAGGCCAGTGCCGCGAGCTCCTCCAGAACGCGATCGACCTCATCGAGCGTGTGGTAGTGCGTGAACCCGATCCGCACCGCCCCGCCGGTCTCCTGGAGCCCCAGCCGCTCCATCAGCTCGAGCGCGTAGTAGTGGCCGTCCCAGACGAACACGCCGCGTTCGGCCAGCGCCTTGGCGGTCTCGGCGGGGTGCCGGTCTCCCACCCGGACGGCGAACGTGGGGGTCCGCTCCGAGAGGCGATCCACCTCCGCGATGCCCCACAGCCGGACCCCGGGCACCGTCGCGAGCCCGTCGAGGAACCGGCGCGAGAGGGTCTCCTCCCAGGGCGCGATGGCCGACGTGAACGCCGACTCGAGCCCGGCCCGCCGCGTCGGTCCGTCGCCCAGGCTCGCCAGGTACTCGACGGCGGCGATCCACCCGGCCATCCCTTCGTGGTTCTGCGTCCCGGTCTCGAACGCGCCCGGCCGGGCATCGGTGGCGGGTCGGACCTTGTACGGGGTCAATCGGTCGAGCACCTCGCGCCGCCCGTACAGGATGCCGAGGTGCGGCCCGAAGATCTTGTACGGCGAGCAGGCCACGAGGTCCGCGCCGACCTCCCGGACGTCGACGCGCCGGTGCTGCGCGAGGTGGACCCCGTCGCACACGACCAGCGCGTCGGTCCGTTCCCGAACGAGCCGAACCAGGTCGGCCGCGGGGGTGATCGTGCCGACCGCGTTCGAGGCCAGCGTGAACGCCACCACCTTCGTGCGCTCCGAGAGCGCCGATTCGAACGACTCGAGGTCGAGCGTGACGTCGTCGTCCCGGAGATCGGCCCACCGGACCTCGACGCCGGCATCGTCGGCCGTCATCACCCAGGGCCGGACGTTGGCGTCGTGGTCGAGCCTGGTCACGACGACCTCGTCACCAGGCCGGAGCGTTCGCCCGATCGAGCGGGAGATGGCGAACAGCAGGGTGGTCGCATTCGGCCCGAAGACGACCTCGTCGGCGTCCGCGTTGAGGAGGTCCGCCGCGGCGCGATGCGCTTCGCCCACGATCGCGTCCGTCTCCTCGCTGGTGGCGAACGCGCCCCCGTGGTTCGAGTTGCTCAGACGCAGGTACGCGGCCATGGCCTCGATGACCGACCCGGGGACCTGCGAGCCGCCCGGGGCGTCGACGAGGACGACCGGGCGCCCTTCCATCTCCCGCGCCAGCGCCGGGAACTGCGCGCGGACCCGCTGCAGGTCGAGCTCGCCCACGGCAAGAGCTTGCGGGACGCCGGTCGAGGCGGCAACCCGTCGTCCAACGGCCCTCACAGGCGATCCCATCCATCCGGGAGGACGGGCTCGGGCCACAGCGGATCCGGCCGCCAGCCCGACCAGTCCCGGTCGAACGGCGGCTCTCGGTCGAGGACCCGCCGCAGCCCGCGCTCCGCTTCGTGCCGGAACTCCAGCGCCTGCTCCGGCGTATAAGCGCCGAGCCGAACGCCCTCGGCGACGTCCTCCTCGTCTTTCCACCGCCACGAGGACCGGTCGGGCTCGACCACCACATCGAGATCGTGGTCGAGGGTGTCGAACCCGACGGCGGCGCGCTCCAGCGGCGCCTCGACGTTCACGTACCAGCAGACCGGCGTCCACTCTTCGTCCCAGAAATGCAGCACGGCGTGCCCGGCACCGGGCCAGGCGAACGACAGGACGTGGGCCGCGGTCCAGCGATGTTCGGTGAGGCGCCAGTCGGCGCCGTGCGACTTCAGCGCAACCCACGGCCGGGGGGCGTCCGGACCGTACCAGCGGTTGCCGATCGGGAGGAAGAACATCCACCCCTGGTCGTGATCCCGGACGACCGTGGCTGGGCGGGCGGAGAGCAGCCGGCCTCCCACGACGTCCCGCAGGGCGACCGCCGTGCCGGGGACGAACCGGCGCATCACCCGACCCGGGAGACGAACGCCGCCCGGGCCGCCGCCAACAACTCGTCCGCGCGCTCGCCGAGCTCCCGGGCCTCGGCTCCGAGCTCTCGGGCGACCTCCTCGTCCTTCAGCCCGGCGGCGTTGATCGCCACGTTGGCCAGGGCCGAGTGCGTGGCGGCGTGCAATGCATACGCCGCGGACACGCCGTCGGACGCCGCGTTGGCGTTCCCGGACTCGGCGGCGATCCGGGCGGCGTCGAGCAACCCAACCGCCCGTCGCGCCACCTCGAGGGGGACCCGCGCGGCTCCCTCGTACGCGCGCTGGATGGCGGCGCTCCGTTCGGCCCGCAGGCGGTCATCGTCCTTCGGCATGGCGAACGCCGCCATGACCGCCTGGAACGACTCGGCGTCGCGGTCCGCGAGGGTGAGGAAGGCCGGCCGGGCGGCGTCGGCCTCGGCCAGGAGTCCCCGCATCGTCTCCTCGACCTCCTGGTAAGCCTCGCGGCCCACCGTGAGCCGGGCCACCATGGAGATCAGCGCTGCCCCGGCCGCGCCCTCGAGCGCGGCCACCGCCCCGCCGCCGGGGGTCGGCGAGTCCGACCCGAGCCCGTCCAGGAACCCCTCGATCGCCTGCCGCGCGACGCCACCCCCGCTCACGAGCCGCTCCAGGATCTGCGTGGACGCATCGAACCCCTCCAGTCGTAGGTGGGCCTCGTCGCCGGGCCCCAGCGCTGTCTCGGGAACGAGCCCCACGATCTCGGACGACACCACGTCGAGACCGCGCTCGGCCGCGAGCTCGGCCACGCGGTCGAAGGCCGCCCGGGGCGTGGTGACGTCCACGTCGACGAGGTTCATCGACACGGTCACCGCGTTCCGGTCCGGCACCTCGAACCCGATGGCGCGAACGGCCGGCATCCCGCCGCCCGACTCCCGCACCGCCCTCGCGATCTCGCCCGCCGCCTCGGCCGTTCCCCGCAGGTACACGTTGAACGCGACGAGGGGCTTGCGGGCGCCCACCGCCGTGGCGCCGGCCGTCCCGAGCCGGCTCGGCCCGAAGTCGGGCAGGCGGTCGCCGCTCGCCACCGCCTCGCGGAGCCCCTCGTATTCGCCGCGGCGGACCTCGGCCAGGTTCGTCCGGTCGGGCTGCAGCGCGGCGCGGTCGTACAGGTACACGGGCAGGTCGAGCCTCTCGGCGAGCTCCTTCCCGAACGCGCGGGCCAGGTCCACCACCTCGTCCATCGAGATCCCCCGCAAAGGCACGAACGGGACGACGTCCACGGCCCCCATCCGCGGGTGGCCGCCGGCGTGACGGTTCAGGTCGATCCGCTCGACCGCCACCGCCGCGGCCGCGAGGGCGCTTCGCCGAACGGCCTGCGGACTCCCCACCACCGTGGTGTCGAGCCGGTGGTGTTCGGGGTCGGCCTGCCGGTAGACGAGGCGAGCTCCTTCCACGCTCTCGAGGGCCGCGCAGATCCGGTCGATCACGTCGGCGCGGCGACCCTCGCTGAAGTTCGGCACGCAGGCGACGAGCGCGTCGGGCTCCATGACGACGCCAGCCTAGCCGCCGTCCGCGGCTAGGATCGGCTCGTGGACCTCCGGTCGTTCGGCGCCTGGCTGGCGCGCTACTTCGAGGCCTGGGGGTCCAACGACCCCGACTCGGTCGCCTCGCTGTTCGCGAAGGACGCGGAGTACTGCTGGGGACCGTTCCGCGAATCCGTTCGCGGCCGCGACGCGATCGTGCGCGCGTGGGTCGGCGGCGGCGCCCCGCCGGGATACCGGTGGCACGTCGAGCCGGTCGCGGTGTCGGGCGACGTCGGGGTGGCGCACTGGCGAGTGTCGTTCGGCGACGAAGACCGCGTCACCGAGCTGGACGGGATCCTCGTCTGCGAGTTCGACGGCGACGGTCGGTGCACCCATCATCGGGAGTGGTACGACCGCCGCGAGGTTGAGGCCGAATCGGCGCCGTGACCGAGCCGCGGGTGATCTCCATGCTCGTCTCCGAGCTGATCCTTCCGGAGGAGGAACGGGAGCGGGCCGGGACGACCGCCTGGCCGGTGGTGGCGCACGCGGCGATCCACCGCGACGGCGTGTTCCTGTTCGACACCGGGGTGGGGCTCGGCAACGCGGAGATCGACGAGCTGTTCTCGCCGCGAACCACGCCGATCGAGCGGGCGCTCGCCGACCACGGGGTGGACCTGGCCGATGTGACCGGCGTGGCGAACTGCCACCTGCACTTCGACCACGCCGGCCAGAACGCCCGGCTGCCCGGGGGACCGCCGATCTTCGTTCAGGCCTCGGAGTGGTCGATGGTCCACGAGCCCGACTACACGATCGCGGAGTGGATCGACGTTCCCGGCCTCGCGTACGAGGTGATCGACGGCGAGGCCGAGGTGGCGCCGGGCCTTCGACTGCTCCCCACGCCGGGCCACACCCGCGGCCACCAGTCGCTGGTCGTCGAGTCGGCGGCGGGCCCGGTCGTGTTCGCCGGGCAGGCCGTCCAGGGCGTCCGCGAGTGGATGGGGGAGGCCCCCTCGGGCGTGCCCGAGCCGGGCTCGGACCTGCGCCAGGTCTACCTGGACTCGGCGGCACGGCTCCACGCGCTCGACCCGGTCCGCGTTCACTTCGCCCACGATCCGGAGGTGTGGATCCGACCTCCGTAGGTCGACCTTGACCGTCGTCAGAGCCCGGGTGTACGGTGGCTCTCCCCCTCGAACACATGTTCGATTCCTCGAGATCGAGGGGGGGTGGTCACGGGGCGGCGGGATGGCAAAACGGTACGACGAGGAGGTCGAGGTCCGGGTCGAACGCGACGCCGGCATGCCGTCGGCGTTCGTGTGGCGGGGACGTCGATACGAGGTCGCGGACGTGATCGGCCGGTGGCGGATCGAGGGCCGGTGGTGGGCGGACGGGCGCGATCGCGAATATTGGCGGGTCGAGGCCCGAGGGGGGGCGGTGTGGGACCTGTACCACGACCGCCTCCGCGATCGCTGGCACATGGAGCGCCTGTGGGACTGACGGCGTCCGCGGGCGACCGGTGACGTCCGATGCCCGGACGTGGGGTGCCCGGCGGGTTCGTCCACCTTGACGTCCGCTCGTACTTCTCGATCAAAGAGGGGGCGTTCTCACCGGAGGCGCTCGCGCGGCGGGCGGCCGAGCTCGGCATGCCCGCCGTGGCGCTCACCGACCGCGACGGCCTGTACGGCGCGGCCCGGTTCGTCGAGGCGTGCGAACGCGAGGGGGTCCGGCCGATCCTCGGCGCCTCGGTCACGGTGCGCGAGTCGGGGACGCTGCCGCTCGGGCGCTCCGTCGCCGGGTCGGGCTCCGGGACGTACGATCGCGCACGTGCCGTCGCCGGGTCGGGCTCCGGGCGGCCTAACCATCCCAGACCCACGCCCTCCGCCCGACCCGGCTCCGGGACGGCTCACCGTCCCACGTCCTCTGGCCGACCCGGCGACGGGGAGCCGTACGTCGTCTTGTTGGCGCGGGATGCGGCGGGGTACGCGAACCTGTGCCGGCTGATCACGGACGCGCACCTGATCGGGGAGCGGGGGGATCCGTCGCTCACGCCGGAGCAGGTGTGCGCGCACGCGGGCGGGTTGGTGGCCCTGCTCGGGGCCTCCTCGCCGCCGGGTGCGTTGGCCGCAGGGGGGAGGATCGACGCCGGGCGCCGGGCCCTCGAGCCCTACCGGGAGGCGTTCGGCGAGCGCCTGTTCGTCACCGTCCAGAACCGGCTCGAGGAGGCCTCGAGCCGAGAGGTCCGCGCCCTGTTGCGCCTGGCCGAGCGGGCAGAGGTGCGGGCGGTGGCCTCCAACCCGGTCCGGTACCTGGTGCCCGAGGACGCGTTCCTGGCCGACGCGCTCGAGTGCATGCGCGAGCTCGTTCCTGTCAGCCGCACCAACGTCACCCGCACCAACGCCGAAGGGTGGCTGAAGCCCGGCCGGCTGATGGCGGGGCTGTTCGCCGAGCGGCCGGACCTCGTCACGGCCACGCGGGAGGTCGCCGAGTCGTGCACGTTCGACCTCGAGCTGCGGTCGGTGCGGTTCCCCGACTTTCTCACGCCGGCCGGGCGATCGGCCTCGAGCGTGCTCGCCGAACGCTGTTGGCGCGGCCTGGAGCGCCGGGGGATGAAAGCCACGACGAGCGTGAGCGACCGGCTGAACCACGAGCTGGCGATGATCCACCGCCTGGGGTATTCGGCCTACTTCCTGACGGTGGCCGACATCGTCGCCGACGTCCGGGCCATGGGCATCCGATGTGCCTGCCGCGGCAGCGCCGCCGGCTCGTTGGTCTGCCATCTGACCGGGATCTCCGACGTCGATCCGATCCGGCACGACCTGGCGTTCGAGCGGTTCCTGAACCCTCGGCGGGACGAACTGCCGGACATCGATGTGGACGTCGAGTCGGCCCGGCGCGAGGACGTCTACGACATGGTGCTCTCGCGCTACGGCGACGACCGGTGCGCCTGTGTGGCCATGGTCGACACGTACCGGGCTCGCGCCGCGGTCCGTGAGGTGGGCAAGGCGCTCGGCCTGCCCGAGCCCGAGGTCGACACGATCGCCAAGTCGTTCCCGCACATCGGCGCGAAGGACCTGCGCGTGGCGATCGAGCGGCTGCCCGAGCTCGCCGGCTCCAACCTGAACGCCGGCCAGCTCGAGCACCTGTTCCGGGTGGCCGAGCGGCTCGAGGGGTTCCCTCGCCACATCGCGCTCCACCCCTCGGGCATCGTGCTCTCCAACGACGACCTGGCGAGCCGGGTCCCGCTGGAGCGCTCGTTCCAGGGATACCGGGTGATCCAGGCCGACAAAGACGACGTCGAGCTCCTCGGCTACCTGAAGCTCGACGTCCTCGGGGTCCGGATGCTCTCGTCGATGCGCCACGCCCTGGACGAGATCGCCCGTACCGAACACGTGAAGGTCGACCTCGACCGGATCCCGCTCGACGACGAGCCCACGTTCGAGCTGATCCGGGCATCGGACACGCTCGGGTGTTTCCAGATCGAGAGCCCGGGCCAGCGCGAGCTCCTCCAGAAGCTCCAGCCGGTGCGGTGGGAGGACCTGATCGTGGACATCTCTTTGTTCCGGCCTGGCCCGGTGAAGTCGGACATGATCAACCCGTACCTGCGGCGGCGCGCCGGGATGGAGCGCCCCACGTACGTGCACCCGGCGCTGCGGCCGGCGCTGCGTGAGACGTTCGGCGTGATCGTCTACCACGAGCAGGTGATGCGCACGCTCGCCGCCGTGGCCGGCTACGACCTGACCGACGCCGACTTCATCCGCAGGCACCTGGACCGCGAGGACCTGCTCCCGGCGCTGCGCGAGGATTTCCTTCGACGGGCGGTGGCCCGGGGCCTGGCCGAAGACGTCGCCGCCGCCACGTGGTGGGCCGTGGCCGAGTTCGCCAGCTTCGGGTTCTGCAAGGCGCATGCCGCGGCCTTCGCCGTGCCCACCTACCAGTCGGCGTGGCTGAAGGCGCATCATCCGGCGCAGTTCCTCGCCGGGGTCCTCACCCACGATCCGGGGATGTACCCGCGGCGGCTGATCCTGGAGGACTCGCGCCTGCACGGCATCCCGATCCTGCCGTTGGACGTGAACCGTTCGGAGCGGGAGTACGTGGTGGAAGAGGTGGTCGGTCGGGAAGAGTTCGCCGGGGGGGCCGGCGGGGCCGATGAGCCGTTGGTACACGAACGGCGGTGGGGGATTCGGTTGGCGTTGCAGGATGTGCATGGGATCTCGGATGCGGAGATTCGGTCGATCCTGGTGGGGAGGGCGGAGCGGGCGTTCCGGGACGTGGGGGACTTCTTGCGGCGGACCACCGTCTCCCGGCCGGTGGTCGAGGCGCTCGCGCACGCCGGAGGGTTCGACGCGCTGCCGGGAGGCACGCGGCGGGACCGGCTGTACGCGGCGATGACCACGGCCCCACAGCGCGAGGGTGATCAGCTGGCGCTGGATCTGACGAAGGCCGCGGAGCGTGCCGCACCCGGCCTCCCGGCGATCTCCCTTCCCGACTACACCGCCGCCGAACGGGTGCGGGCCGAGCTCGAGGTGTTGGGGTTGGACGCCAGCCGGCACCTGGTGAGCTTCTTCGAGCCGCTGATCGGCGACCTGGGAGCGACCAGGGCGCGGGACCTATGGCGGTGCCGAACGGACGAGCGGGTGCTGGTGGTGGGGATGAAGGTCGCCTCGCAGACGCCGGCCATCCGCAGCGGCCAGCGGATCATCTTCCTGACGCTCGACGACGCCACGGGGCCGATCGACGTCACCGTGTTCGAGAGCGTGCAGCCGAAGGTGGCCCGCACGGTGTTCCACTCGTTCGTGCTCGCCGTGGCCGGCACGGTCCGCCGCACCGGCCGCAAAGGGGTATCCGTCGTCGCCGAAGACGTGTGGGACCTCGTCGCGCTCCACCGAGCCCGCCTCGACGGCCGCCTGGCCCACGCCCTCGCCCACACCGACTCCCCGGCACCGGCCTCGGTCCCCCGCAAGCTCTGGCACTCCAGCGGCGGCTCCGCCGGCCGATGACACCGGGGACCGTGGTCGGTGGCTCCGCTGGCCGACCCCACTCGACCCCAGCTCCGCCACCGACCCCGGAGCCGGGTCAGGCGGAGGTCTGGATGGTCAGGACTGGAGCTCGGTCGGGCGGAGGGCGTGGGCTTGGGATGGTGAGGCCGCCCGGAGCCCGACCGAGCGACCCCCCCGCCGGTCCGCCGCCGGGTACGCTCCGACCGATGTCACGGACCCGCGTGCGCGAGCCGATCCTGCACGTCGACCTCGACGCTTTCTATGCCTCGGTCGAGGAGCTGAAGGACCCGTCGCTCGCCGGCCGGCCCCTCGTGGTGGGCGGGGCCGGGACCCGCGGCGTCGTGATGTCGGCCTCCTACGAGGCGCGGGCATTCGGGATCCGCAACGCGATGCCGGCGGTCCGGGCGCGGCGGCTGTGCCCGGAGGCCGTGTTCGTCCCTCCGGACTTCGAGTCCTACAAGGCGCATTCGAACCGGTTCCGCGAGATCCTGCTCACCGTCACTCCGCTCGTCGAGCCGATCGCCCTCGACGAGGCATTCCTGGACGTCTCGGGGGCGTACCTCCTGTTCGGGGAGCCGGACGCGATCGGGGACGAGATCCGCAGCCGGGTACGGGAAGAGGTCGGCGTGTCCTGCTCGGTCGGGATCGGCCCGACCAAGCTGGTGGCCAAGCTCGCGTCGAAACGGGCCAAACCCGACGGCCTGGTGATCGTCCGGGCAGACGAGGTCTCGTCGTTCCTGGACCCGCTCCCGGCCAGGGCCCTCTGGGGGATCGGCGAGAAGACCATGGAGGTGCTGTCGCGGCTGGGGGTCAAGACGGTCGGCGACCTGGCGCGCACGCCCCCGGTCGTCCTGGGCCGGTTGATGGGGGAACACCACGCCCGAGACCTCCATGCCCTGGCGCGGGGGGTGGACGAGCGCGGCGTGGTTCCGTACGAGCCGCCGAAATCGGTCAGCCACGAGGAGACCTTCGACCGGGACCTCGACGACGGACGAGAGCTCCTACGCGAGATCCTGGCCTTGTCCCAGCGCGTGGGCGCGCGCCTGCGCGTGGACGGCTATCGAGCGCGAACGGTGACGCTGAAGGTCCGTCTGGCGAACTTCACCACGTTGACCCGTTCCCGGACGATCGACCCGCCGACCGACGTGGCGGCGGACCTGAACCAGGTGGCCGCCGACCTGTTCCGTGCCCTCCCCGGCACGAGGCGGCGCGTGCGGCTGCTCGGCGTGGCCGGGACCGGGCTGGTGCCCGCCGGGGAGGAGCAGCTCGCCCTCCTGCGCGGCGAGCGGTGGGGGGAGGTGGAGCGCGCCGTGGACCGGATCGACCGCCGGTTCGGGCGGGGCAGCGCCATGCCGGCCTCGCTGCTCGGCCGAGGCGGCCGCGACCGCACGTCCCGCGAGGGCGAACGGCCCCGGGGAAACGAGATTTCCGGGGCTTCCCGTTGGGAACGTGATTCCTATAATCGAGTCGACGGACCGAACCGGAGGTAGCCGGAGGTCATGCCCCTCTCGCCGGACGAACAGCGAATCCTCGACGAGATCGAGCAACGCCTGTCCGAGGAGGATCCCCGACTGGCCGAGCAGGTCAGCCGGACCTCCCTGTACACGCATCTGGCGCGCCGCATCCGCTGGTCGCTGATCGCGTTCCTCGTCGGGTTCGCCATGTTGATGGCGTTCTTCGCCTCGCTGTCCGTCGCCGCGGCGGGGTTCGCCGTGATGCTCGCGTCGTCGTTGTACCTGTACCGCTGTCTGAAGCAGCTCCGCCGCGATCAGGTGCGCGCGATGCAGACCGAATACGGCCGGTTCACGATCGCCGGGCTCCTGGCCCGGATCGCCGGGCGGATGCGCGACCGCCCGCCTCAAGAGCCGCAGTCCCCCGAGCCCTGATCGCGGCGGCTCGACCGATCCACACGACGTCGACCGAACGGGGGAGTCGTTCGCCCGGTCTCGCTGCGCGCTTGCCATCGGCAACCCGGACGCAGTACAACTGCTTCACCTTCCCCGGGGGCGTGACCGTCAACTGCACGTCGAGCCTTCCCTCGACGCCGATGACGGCCCGCATGGAATCGGTCGTTGGAGTGGCGAGTCGGGTCTCGGAGGGGCGCACGTTTCCGATGGAGGGGTTCACCGCGCATCAAGCGACGAAGTTCACCGGGTGCACACCGCGTCAGCTTCGGTATTGGGATCAGATCGGGTTGGTCAGGCCGTCGGTGCAAGGAACCGGGGGGCGTCCGGGGGTTCCCCGCCTGTACGCCTTCCGCGATCTCGTGGCGTTGAAGGTCGTGCGGTCGCTATTGGACAGCGGCATGTCGCTGCAGCGGGTCAGGCGGGCGTGGGAGTACCTGAATCGCCGTGCCCAGCTCGACCGGCACCTGTCGGAGGTCAAGCTGATCACGGACGGGAAGAGCATCTTCAAGATCGCCCGGCGCAACGGCGAGATCATCGACGCGCTCCGGGATGGACAGCTGGCGTTCTTCGTGGCGATCGACGAGATCGCCACCGGCGTGGAGGCCAAGGTCGGCCAGTTCCGCGACGACCGGGATCGGTTCGTGCGAGCCCTCCGGGAGGCCGCGGCGCACGCGCAGACCGGGAGCTGAGGCTCCGCCCGTCGAAGGTCTACAGGCCGGGGCGGTAGGTCCCGGCCAATCGCCGAACCCAGCCGGCGTCCCGGCGCAGATCCGCGATCGCGGTTCGGGCGTCCCGCACCGCGGCGCCCGCCTCGTCGTTGGTCGGCGGCGAATCCGCGTACGCGGCGCGGGCGGCCGCGACGGCGAGCCGGTCCAGGTGCCCGTCCGACAACGCGACCGCGCCCGACAGCCGGTCCCGGTGTTCGGCTACCGTCTCGCCGGGCAGACGGCCCAGGCCGAGGTCGGCGGCCCGGCCGTCGAACACCCGGTAGGCGGCGAGCACTCGTGCCCTGGGGTCGCGTGACCGCCGAAGGAGCCGGCGGCGGCCGACGGCCTTCGCGAGCGGGACCACGAACACGAGCAGCCCGCCGACGGCGAGGATCGCGAGACCGATCCAGCGATAGGGGATCGAATACCCGGCGTCCGGCGCCTCGAGCGGCTGAGCGACGCCGGTCGTCCCCCCCAGGAATCCCGGAGGCAGGCCATCCACCCCGCGACCGATCGGGCCGCGGCCGATGATCTCGGGGTCCTGGCACAACCTCGGCGGCAGCGGGACGCCTGCCGCCGTGAAACAGGCGCCGGCGATGTTGCCTCCGGGGCCGAGCTGGCCGCCGGCCAGACCCTCGGCGCCCTGCGCCCCTCCGGCCCCGTCGCCATCGGCGGGGTTCAGGTACGGGGAGGCGACGGGGTTGGAGAAGCCGGGCCCCGGCGTCGGCTCGAACGGCAGCCACCCGACGCCGGGGAAGAAGACCTCCACCCAGGCGTGGGCGTCCAGGTTCTGGACCACGTAGCTCCCGCCGCCGTCAGGGGTGCCGCTCCGAAAGCCGACCGCGACCCGTGCGGGGTAGCCGAGCTCACGGACCAGGACGGCCATGGCCGTGGCGAACTGCTGGCAGAAGCCGCGCCTGGACCCGGTGAGGAACTCGAGCAACGCACTGGAATCCGCCTCGGGCTCGACCGCCACGTCGTATTCGAAGCCGTCGCGCAGGAGGTGGTTCTGGATCGCGAGGATCTGCCGGAACGGGGTCGGCTCGCCGCGGGTCCAGCGCCGGGCGATCTCCCCCAGCCGCTCGTCCACGCTCCCCGGCAGGAACGTGTAGACGCCGAAGTTCTCGGGCGATCCGAACCGGACCAGGTCCAGCTCGGCCGCGGGAGGCGCCACCACGCGCGACCGCGCGGAGTAGGTGAACCCCTCGTCCAGCCCGGTATCGGTCGCGACCGTGTTGAGGTCGGGCTGATACCGGACCGAACCCTCGGGCAACGCCACCTCCTCGGCGAGGTGGGCCACCGGGAGCCACGGTCCCTCCAGGTCTCGCAGGATGTGATACCGCTGCGCGAGGATCGGGGAATCCTCGGGCGCGCCGACGATGGCGGGCAGCTCGGCCCGCGCGCCGAGCTCAGGGCCCGTCACCGCCTCCGGATCGGAGCTGCTCCACGTCAAGCCGTCGAACCGATCCAGTGCGTAGAGACGCCAGTAGGCGGCCCGGGGCGCCGTGACGGTGAACAGGTCGGTCGGCTCCCGTTGTCCCAGCTGGGCGTGGATCGAGACGAACGGGTCCAGGCGGATCCCGCCGTCGCCACCGGTGGAGAAGTCCACGAGCGCGGCCGCGCGGAACCCCGGGAGCAGGCCCGGCACCAGCAGAGCGACGAGGATCGCGGCCGTCCCGACCTGGCGGGCCCCGCGCCCGGAGACCGACCACAACGGCCGGGAGCGCAACGTGGACCACACCGGTCCCCACTGCCGGACGCGTCGGAGGCCGTCGGCGAACACCACGCCCAGCGCCGCGGCCAGGAACGCCACGGCGTACATCGGCCGGGCCCCGTCCTCGAGCACCATGTCGGCGAACCCCACCAGCGCCACCGGCGGCAACACCGCAAGGAGCGGGCTGCCCGCACGCACGGCCAGGGCATGGGCCGAGAACGCGGACGTCCACGAGGCGGTCACCGCCGCCAGCATCAGCGGCGGGAACGCGGGCGCCGGCGCCACCTGGACCCGGGTCTGCTGCCCCACGAACTCGAGACACCGGCCGAGGGCGCGGAGCGTCCGCATCGTCGGGAGCCCGTACCACGCGGTCTGGGGGAGCACGATCCAGGTGACGGCGAAGGCGAGGCCCACCGCGCTCGCCGCCAGGGCAACGGCCAGCCCTCGGCGTTCGCACGCGCCGGCGATCCCCACGGAGGCCAGGGCGGCCGCGATCAGCTCCCACGTGGGCGCTCGGCCCACGAACACCCGCCCGAAGGCGAAGGCCATGGCGAGGGCCAGCGCCCCGACGACGGCGATCGCTAGGAGCCGCTGACGACCAGTGGACGCGTCCTGCTGGTGTGCCATACCTCTCTCAGACTGGCCGAGGGCGGGAGCGCGACGACCTCCCAGCCCGAACGGGACAACGAGTGCCGGGCCTGCGACGCGCGGTCCTCCAGTTGCGCGCGCCGGTCCGGGGGAAGCGAGTCCGGGTCGGCCGTGTGGACGAACACGCCGACCTTGGGGCCGAACGTCGAGCCGGCCCGGATCAGGGCGCCGAGCTCACCGGGAGGCGGCGGGGCCCCCACCACCATGAGGGTCGTATCGCCCGAGGCGGCCATGCGCAGGCGGCCGAGGCCGGGGGACTGGGCTCGCGTGGGGTCGTGCTCGATCCCGGCCAACACGTCGAGCAGCTGGTCCTCCGACACGCGCTGCGGCGGGAGCTGGGAGGTGGCGAGCTTGACCGTGAAGCCGTATCGCATCAGCAGGATGCCGAGGGAGGCGCCGCAGGAGACGACCTTCTCGAACGTGGGGGTATGGGCCCGCCCCACGGCCGCGTCGCGCACGTCCAGGTACAGGACCGCCGACGACCGACGCGTGGACTCGTCCTGGCGGATCATGAGCTCGCGTTTGCGGGCCACGCTGGGCCAGTGGATCCGACGCAGGTCGTCGCCCTCGACGTAGGCGCGCATCGTGTAGAACTCGTCCCCCGTCCGGAACAGGTGCCTGGCGAGCGCCAGCCCGCTCGCCAGGCCGAACGGGGAGTCCGGGCCGCCGGTGAGCGACTCCACCTCCGGCGCCACCACGAGATCCTCCCGGGCGTCGAACTCCACCCGAAGGCGGGTCAACGCGAAGGGGTCGGAGTGTTCGATCGTGACGGGCCCGAGGGTGTACCGCCCCCGCTGCCGGGGGGTCAGCGCGTACCGGACCCGCTGGCGATCGCGCCCGGGCAGGGAGGCGATCACCAGTCGGGCCGACCGCCCGAACGCGGCCGGCAGGCGGTCCTCGATCAGCAGGAACGAGGTCCGGGCGGGGGCATGGTTCTCCACCTCGAGCTCGACCAATACGCGCTGCCCCGGCTGGACCCGTGTCTCGGACAACCGGCGACGCAGGCGCAGGTGTTGCCGCCCCCACCGAACCAGGAGCGCGGCGCCGAACGGCATGACCAGCAGCCCCACGGCGATCATGTGCAGGGTGGTCGAGCCCAGGATGCGCCCCGTCAGCCAGACCGCGAGCGCGGCGGCGATGACGAGCGCGCCCCGCCCGGAGGGCACGTCAGGCCGTCCCGGTCACCGGCACGGTGACCTCGGCGACGAGCTCCTCCAGCACCGATCCCGACGATCGACCGCCCATGACGGCGTCGGCGGTCACGATCACTCGGTGCGCGAGCACCGGGAGGGCGAGCGCCTTGATGTCATCGGGGATGACGAAGTCTCGTTCCTCGGCCGCCGCCACCGCCCGGGCCGCGCGAAGCAGCATGATCGCCGCCCGGGGACTGGCGCCGAGGTAGACGTCGGGATGCCGGCGGGTGGCCTCGATCAGGTCGACGATGTACCGCCGCACGCCCGTCGCGACGTGGATCTCGCGGGCCTGCTCCACCATCTCGCGAACGGTGAGGGCGTCGGCGACGGCGGAGATGTCGTTCAGTGTGGAGTGCACGCCGTGCGTCGCGAGGATGTCGGCCTCGACCTCCGGCGAGGGGTACCCGATGGCCAGGCGCATCATGAAGCGGTCGAGCTGAGCCTCGGGCAGAGGATAGGTCCCCTCGTGCTCGATGGGGTTCTGCGTGGCGATCACCATGAACGGCGACCCCAGCTGGTAGGTCTCGGTATCGACCGTGACCTGGCGCTCCTCCATGCACTCCAGGAGCGCGGACTGGGTCTTGGGACTGGCACGGTTGATCTCGTCGCCGAGGACGATGTTGGCGAAGATCGCGCCGGGGCGGAACTCGAAGTCCCCACGCTCCTGATTGAAGACGTTGACCCCCGTCACGTCCGTCGGCAGCAGGTCCGGCGTGAACTGGATCCGGCGGAACGAGCAATCGATCGACCGGGCGATGGCTTTGGCGAGCATGGTCTTGCCGACCCCGGGGACGTCCTCGATCAGGACGTGCCCCTCCGCCACGAGCGCGGCCAGGGCCAGCCGGATCTCCTGCTGTTTCCCTTGGACGACCCGCTCGACGTTTCGCTCGATCAGCGTGAATCGTTCGGCGAAACGCCGTCGGTCGGATTCGGATGGGCTGCGGACCTCCAATGCAGACCTCCGCGGTCGGGGTTCGTCCATCTTAGCGGGGTGTACGGATGAGGCTGCCGGGCAGTTCCCTCCTGACGTCGGTTCGACCGCCCCGGGGATCGGTGAGGTTCCCGGCACGGTCGGCAGCCCGGCTCAGGGGAGGGCGGCGGTGGCGCACCCGGTCGCTGGACGCCCCGCGCGGCCCCTTGTTCGCTACTCCAGGCGTCCCACCTCGGTACGGCCACCGCCGCCGGACCGAATCACAACATCGGGATTCGGTCGCATCAAGCACCTCGGGCGGGTTCAGGGGCCTCAAGGAGCGAGTGGGAACGCGCGAGCGGTAGCCCTCCCGGGCGGACAAGGGTTCGTCACTGTGCCTGCGCTAAACTCGCCGAAGCCCTATGGGACGAGCCTTGGTGCTGAACGCGTCGCACCAGCCTCTCGCGGTCGTCACTGCGCGGAGGGCGGTCGTCCTCGTCCTGAAGGACAAGGCCGAGGTCCTCGTGGCCGATGGACAGGTCTTCCGGTCCGAACGCGTGTCGATGGACGCGCCGTCGGTCTTGCGCTTGCGTCGGTTCGTGCGGGTCCCGTATCGCGCCACGGCCCCCCTGACCCGCCGGGCCGTGTTCGCGCGCGACAATTGGTCCTGCCAGTATTGCGGGGCACCCGCGGAGAATCTCGACCACGTGATCCCGAAGTCGCGCGGCGGTACCCACACGTGGGACAACGTGGTTGCCGCCTGTCGGCGGTGCAATTCGCGCAAAGAGAACCGACTGATCGAAGACGCCGGGCTGCGCCTGGCCCGGCGGCCCACGGCCCCGACCGACGGCTTCCGACTGTCGCTCGGCCGGCTCGAGCCGGACTGGGAACCGTACCTGCCCTGATTCGACCGTCGGTCTCCGCGTAGCGGGCCCCGATTCGTCGCGCGGTCGGGGGCTCCGGGCGGCCGAACCATCCCAGGCCCACGCCTCCGCCCGACCGAGCTCCCTCCAGCGATCCGCGGGCCTTTTTCCGTTCGGCGCCTTGACTGGGTGGAGTGCTAGTGGGATAAGAGTGGAACGCAGTGGAGGAGAAGGGGAGGACGCGTGGCCGAACTACTCGGCACGCACAGCTACCAGCTCGACCCGAAGGGGCGCATCAGCCTGCCCAACCGGTTCCGTGAGGCGTTCGCCGACGGGGCCGTATTGACGCTCGGGCAGGACGGGTGCCTCTTCTGCTTCCCCAGGGCCGAGTGGGAGACGCGCGCCGTCGAGGTCCGCAACCTCCCCCTCTCCGACGCCGAGGGCCGAGCCTACGCGCGCATGTTCTTCGGCAAGGCCGAGGCCGTCGAGCTCGACTCCCAGGGACGCCTCCTTGTCCCGCAGCGACTTCGTTCCGAGGTCGGGATCCGAAAGGAGGCGGTCGTGCTCGGGGTGTACGACCGCATGGAGATCTGGGACCGCGAGACGCACGACCGGTACGAGTCCGGCCACGGCGGCGCGTACCAGACGGGGGCGCTCGCGCCCGGCGGGCGGCCGTGAGGCAGGAGTCGCTGGCTCGCGAGGTCCGCCAGAGCCTCTCGCTCATCGCGATGACGGCCGGGGGCCTGGCCGCGTACCTCGGCCTCGGGTTGCTCGCCGTTCGGTTCCTCGGATGAGGGGACGGGGATGGAGGAGGCCGGACACCGGCCGGTCATGGTGGACGAGGTGGTCCGTCTGCTCGGAGGACGGGACGTGGTGCTGGACCTGACGCTCGGCGCCGGCGGACACGCCGAGGCGCTCCTGGCGGCCGGAGCCGGACGCGTGATCGGTGTGGACCGAGACCCGGCCGCCGTCGAGCTCGCCGCCGCGCGCCTGTCCCGGTTCGGCGATCGCTTCCATGCCGTGCTGGCCCGGTTCGCGGAGGTGCCCGCGGCGGGGGGCCGGGGACCTCGAGAGGCGAGCCCGGGCGGGGTGAGCGGGGCCCCCCGCTGGCCGGACCGGGTCGACGGCGTGCTGTACGACCTGGGCGTCAGCTCGATGCAGCTCGATGCGCCGGAGCGGGGGTTCTCGTACCGGCGGCCCGGTCCGCTGGACATGCGAATGGGGCGTGAGGGCGGATCCGCCATGGACCTGGTGAACACGGCATCGGAGCGAGAGCTGGCCCGCATCGTCTTCGAGTTCGGGGAGGAGCGTCGCTCCCGCCGCGTGGCGGCCGCGATCGTCCGGGCGCGGGAGCGGGCGCCGATCACCACCACCGACGAGCTGGCCCGCGTGGTCGCGGGCGCCGTGGGAGCGCGACGGGGCGGCCCCCACCCCGCGCGCCGAACGTTCCAGGCGCTCCGCATCGCGGTCAACCGGGAGCTCGAGGAGCTCGCCGCCTCCCTGCCTCGGGCGGCCGATCTCCTCGCTCCCGGTGGCCGCCTCGTGGCGATCTCCTATCACTCGCTCGAGGACCGCCTGGTGAAGCGGTTCCTCGTCGAGCGCGACGACCTCGATCCCCTGAGGAAGAAGCCGCTGACGCCTTCGAGCACGGAACGAGCCCGGAACCCGCGGTCGCGATCGGCGAAGCTCCGAGCGGCCGAGAAGAAGGAGGCCGCGTGAGCGTCCCGGCCCGCAAGCTGCCGTCCCCTCGTTCGCAGCGGCACGATCCGCGCGGCCGCCGGTCTCGGCCTGCGCCCCCGCAGGTGCCCAAGCCGGGCCGCCGGAAGCAGCACCACCTGGGGTTCGCCCTCTTCGGCTCGGCGGTCGTCGGCGCGCTCGTGCTGGCGATCGTCGTCGCCCACGTCCTGCTGGCTCAGCAGTCGTTCCGCATCGACGCGGCGGAGCGCCGGATCGAGGAGCTCGCCACGGAGCACCTCTTTCTGGTGACCCAGCAGGCCTCCCTGTCCGCCCCGAGCCGGATCGCCCAATGGGCCGATCGGCACGGCATGCGTCTCCCCGACGACATCCGGTTCCTCCGCGCGTCGAGCGGTCCGGGGGATCCGGCCGGGGCGGGCTCGTCCTCGACGCCGGCGGGGGACGGAGGCTGACGTGCCCCGACCCCCGATCGGGCGCCTGGTCGCCCTCCTGTGCGTGACCACGCTCGCGCTGGGCGTGATCTTCGCGCGCCTCACGATCCTCCAGGTCAGCCAGGCCGCCGACCTGCGCGACCTCGCCGCCGACCAGCGCGTTCGTACCGTCGTGCAGCCCGCCCAGCGGGGGCAGATCCTCGACCGAACGGGGGAGCAGTTGGCCCTGTCGATGCCGGCCCGGGACCTGTACGCGGACCCCCGCTACGTCGTGGACGTGGAGGCGACGGCGGCCGCCCTGGCGCCGCTGCTCGAGCAGCGGGAGCGCGAGCTGGTCCAGAAGCTCTCCGAGGAGACGACGTTCGTGTTCTTGGCCCGACAGGTCGATCCGGACCTGGCCGAGCGGGTGACCGAGCTCGAGCTCCCGGGGATCGGCTCGCTGGAGGTGAGCAAACGCCACTACCCGGCGGGCCCGCTGGCGGGTCAGGTACTCGGGTTCGTCGACATCGACGGGACCGGCATCGCCGGGCTCGAGCTCCAGTACCAGCACCTGCTGGCCGGCGAAGACGGCCGCCGGACGCAGGAGCTCGACCCGCACGGCTTGCCGATCGTCGGGGGGGTCGACGTTGGGGTCCCACCCGTTCCGGGCTCGTCGATCGAAACGACGATCGACCGGGACCTCCAGTACCAGGCGCAGTCGGCGCTGCGGGACGTGGTGCGGAGCCAGCAGGCCCGCGGCGGGACGGTCATCGTCATGGATCCCAGAACGGGCGACATCCTGGCCATGACCAGCTACCCCTGGTTCAACCCGAACCTGTTCCCTCAGGCCGAGCCGTCGACGTATCGCCCTCGAGCCGTCACCGACGTGTTCGAGCCCGGGTCGACGAACAAGGTCATCACGGCCGCCGCGGCGGTCCAGGAGCGCGCGCTGCCGCTGGAGCAGCGGCTGGCGGTGGACTGGACGATGCGCGTGGGCCTCTTCACGATCCACGACGCCTCTCCCCACCCAGTCGAGCGGATGACGCTGGCCGACATCATCACCCGCTCGAGCAACATCGGGATCGTGCATGTCGCCGAGCGCGTCGGTCAGGTCCGCATGGCGGCGTACCTCTCGCGCTTCGGCTTGGGCAGCCGCACCGGCGTGGACTTCCCCGGGGAGGCCCCCGGCATCACGTTGCCGCTGAGCGAATGGACGGACACGACGCTCGCCACGGCCTCCTACGGCCAGGGGCTGGCGTCGTCGCCCCTGCAGATGGCCGCCGTCTACGCGACGATCGCCAACGACGGGCGCTGGGTCCGGCCGCGGCTGGTCCGGGCGACCGTCGGACCGGACGGCGTCAGGCGCGAGGTCCCGAGCTCGCCGACCCGCCGAGTGGTCTCCGCCGCCACCGCGCAGATGGTGACGCGCATGCTGGCCTCGGCCGTGGAGCACGGGACGGGAGTCAACGCGAGGATCGAGGGGTACCAGGTGGCGGGCAAGACCGGCACCGCGCGCATCCCGCTGCCGGACCGCCCGGGCTACTTCAAAGGCCAATACATCGCGTCGTTCATCGGGTACCTGCCCGCCGGCGACCCGCAGGTGGTCGTCGCGGCCATGCTCGACCGCCCCGCTCAGGGCTACGGGAGCCTGGCCGCCGCGCCGCTGTTCCAGCGCGTGGCCCGGGCCGCCATCGCCCGGCTCGGGATCGAGCCGGGCGAGGTCGTGCCCCCGCCCCCGCACGCGTTGCCCCTGCGATGAACCCACGGACGAAGGGGGGCGCTGGGCAGGCGGTAGGCTCCCTGTCCGTGGCCGAGCTTCCCCCCTTGGCGTCGCTCGTCGACCTGCTCACGGATCTCTCCGAGGCGCAGATCCACGGGGACCGCGCGGTCCTCGTGCGGGGCCTGTGTTACCGCTCGGACGAGGCCGCGCCGGGGTCGCTGTTCTTCTGCGTCCCCGGCGAACGTCTCGACGGCCACGACTTCGCCGCCGAGGCCGTCCGTCGCGGCGCGGTGGCGTTGGTGGCCGAGCGCCCGTTGCCCCTCGCGGTGGCGCAGGTAGTGGTGCCGTCCGTGCGCGGGTCCATGGGCCCGATCTCCGCGGCCTTCCACGGGCGCCCGTCGGAACGGGTCGAGCTCGTCGGCGTGACCGGGACGAGCGGGAAGACGACGACCACCTACCTGCTCGAGGCCGTGTTCCGCGCGGCCGGATGGAGACCGGGCGTGATCGGCACCACCGGGGTGCGCATCGCCGGGAGCCCGGTCCCACTCGAACGAACGACGCCGGAGGCCCCCGACCTGCATCGGCTCCTGGCGCGGATGGTAGACGAAGGCGTCGAGGCCGTGGCGATGGAGGTCTCCTCACACGGGCTCGACCAGCACCGCGTGGGTGGGGCGCGGTTCGGCGTGGCGGTGTTCACGAACCTGACCCAGGATCACCTCGACTACCACGCCTCGATGGAGGACTACCTCGCGGCCAAGGCGAAGCTGTTCGCGCCCGCCATGAGCGACCGGGCCGTCGTGAATCACGACAGCGCCGAGGGGCGCGGTCTGGCCGGCCGGATCCCCACGATCACGTTCGGGATCGACGCCGGGGCCGACCTCCGGGCCGCGGACGTGGAGGCCACCGCCGGCGGCATCTCGTTCCGGGTGGAGGGGGTGAGGGTGCGGTCGCCGCTGCGAGGGTTGTTCAACGTGGAGAACTGCCTGGCCGCGATGGCCACGGCGCGGACGTTGGGGCTCGACCTCGGGCTGGCCGCCTCCGCCATCGGCGCGGTGCGAGGGGTCCCGGGGCGGGTCGAGGCCGTGGAGGCGGGCCAGGACTTCCTCGTCCTGGTGGATTACGCCCACAAACCCGACGGGATCGAGAAGGTGTTGCGGACCGCGCGGGGACTGACGACCGGACGGGTGATCGTCGTCATGGGCTGCGGCGGCGACCGCGACCGGACCAAACGTCCGCTCATGGGGCGCGCCGCGACCGCCAACGCCGACCTCTCGGTCATCACGAGCGACAACCCGCGAAGCGAGGACCCGCTGGCGATCCTCGCGGAGATCGTGCCCGGCGCGCGGGAGGGCGGCGGCGAGTACGTCGTCGAACCCGACCGGCGCGCGGCCATCCGCCTGGCGGTCTCGACCGCCGGCCCCGGCGACGTCGTGGTCGTGGCCGGCAAGGGGCACGAGCCCTATCAGGAGCTCGCCGACCGGACGATCCCGTTCGACGACCGAACGGTCGCCGCCGAGGAGCTTCGGTCCTTGTCGAAGGAGACCACGTGATCGCGCGGCCGCTCTCGGAGATCGCGGCGGCCGTCGGCGGGTCCATCCGCGGTGAAGACGTCGTAGTCTCTGCGGTCTCGACCGACAGCCGCGCGATCGCCGGCGGCGAGTTGTTCGTGGCGATCCACGGCGAGCACGCCGACGGCCACGAGTTCGTGGCGGACGCGTTCGCGCGCGGCGCGGCGGCGGCGCTGGTCTCCCGCCGGGGCGAAGGCGCTCCGGCGATCGAGGTGCCCGACACCGGCCGGGCGCTGTTGGATCTGGCGACCGACGAGCGCCGGCGGCGGGGCGACGCCACCCTGATCGGCATCACCGGCGCCAACGGGAAGACGTCCACCAAGGACCTGGCCGCGGCGGTGCTCGGCACGCGGTTTCGCACGCACGCCAGCCCGGCCTCGTTCAACAACGAGATCGGGCTCCCGCTGACGCTGCTCGGCGCCCCCGACGGAAGCGAGGTCCTCGTGGCGGAGCTCGGCGCCCGGCGCGCGGGCGACGTGGCGACGTTGTGCGAGGTCGCGCGCCCGGACCTGGTCGTCGTGACCAACATCGGCGTGGCCCACCTGGGCGTGTTCGGCTCGTGGGATGCCATCGTCCGGTCGGGGAGCGAGCCGCTCCGCGCGCTCGGGCCGGAGGGGGTGGCCATCCTGAACGCCGACGACCCAGTGGTCCGCGGCTACGCGACCCAGACGCGAGCCCGCGTGGTCACGTTCGGCGTCGAGGCGGAGGCCGACGTGCGGGCCGCCGAGGTCGCGCTGGGTGACGACGCCCGGCCCACGTTCGTGCTCGAGGCGCGCGGGGAGCGGGAGCGGGTCGACCTGGCCGTCCCCGGGGAACACATGGTCTCGAACGCGCTCGCCGCCGCGGCGTGCGGGCTGGAGCTCGGGCTCTCCGCGGCCGAGTGCGCCGCGGCGCTCAAGGGTGCCCGGGTCTCCGCCTGGCGGATGGAGACGTTCACGACGGGCGACGGGGTGGTGGTGCTGAACGACGCCTACAACGCGAACCCGGAGTCGATGGCGGCCGGGCTCAAGGCGGCCCGCTGGATGGCACGGGGTCGCCGGCTCGTGGCGGTGTTGGGGCACATGGCCGAGCTCGGGCCGATCGCGATGGACGAGCACGAGCGCCTGGGCGAGCTCGTCGTGCGCATCGGAGTGGATCGCCTGATCACGGTCGGAGCGCCGGCGCGGGCGATCGCGCGGGCCGCCGTCCGCGAGGGGCAGCTCCCCGACGACGTGGCGACCTACGACGATCCGGCCTCGGCCGTCCGCGACCTGCACGCGTGGGTCCGCCCGGGCGACGTGGTCCTGTTGAAGGGGTCCCGCGTCGCGGGCCTGGAACGGGTGGCGGAGGCGCTGCGGTGAGACAGATCCTCATCGCCGCCGCCGTCGGTCTCGCCATCACCCTCCTCGGCACGCCGATCGCGATCCGGGCGTTCCGGGTTTGGGGCTGGGGGCAGCGCATCCGCGAAGACGGACCCCACACGCACCTGGAGAAGATGGGCACGCCGACGATGGGCGGGACGGTGATGTTGTTCGGCATCGTCGCCGCCTACCTGATCACCCGGCTCGTGTTCCACACCGTGACCGCCGCCGGCCTGGCCCTGTTGCTCGCCGCCGTGCTGTTCGGCGCCCTCGGGTTCGTCGACGACTACATCAAGGTGCGACGCCGACGTTCGCTCGGTCTGTCCATCGCCGCGAAGTCGGCCGGGCAGGCGGTGGCCGCGGTCGTGTTCGGCCTGGTGGCCGTTCACGCGGCCGACGTCCCCACGTCGCTGTCGTTCGTGCGCGAGACCGCGCTGAACCTCGGCGTCGTGTTCTACGTGTGGGCGTTCGTCATCTTGTGGTCTTCGTCGAACGGCGTGAACCTGACCGACGGGCTGGACGGGCTGGCCTCCGGCTCGTCGATCCTGGTGTTGTCCGGCTTCGTGTTCATCGCGTTCTGGCAGTACCGGCACACGTGCGAGCTCCTGCCGGGGCCCGCCTGCTACGACGTCGGGACCAACGCCGCGCTCGACGTCGCGATCGTGGCCGCCGCCGCCGCCGGGGCCGCCGCCGGGTTCTTGTGGTGGAACGCCGCGCCCGCGCGGATCTTCATGGGGGACACCGGCGCCCTCGGGCTCGGCGGGTTGATCGGGGCGCTCGCCATCGTCACGAACACGCAGCTCCTGCTGATCGTGCTCGGGGGGTTGTTCGTGATCGAGGTCAGCTCCGTGGGGGTGCAGGTGATCTCGTTCCGGGGATTCGGGCGCCGCGTGTTTCGGATGTCGCCGATCCACCACCACTTCGAGCTGGCCGGGTGGCCCGAGTTCACCGTGATCGTCCGCTTCTGGATCGTGGCCGGGTTGTGCGTCGCCGTGGCACTCGGGCTGTTCTACGCCGACTTCGTGAGGCTCGGAGGGATCGAATGAGCGGGGCGTTCGAGGGCGAGCGAGCCGTGGTGATCGGCCTGGGCGTGGCCGGCGCCGCGGCGGCGCGGGTGCTGGCGGACGAAGGCGCGGACGTCGTCGTGAGCGAGGCCCGCGAGCACGTCGACTCGAGCGCCGACCTGCGCGGCATCCGCGTCCACCTGGGCGGCCATCAGCGGAGGCACCTGGAGGACGCCACGCTCGTCGTGGCGAGCCCGGGGGTCCCCCCACACGCCTCGGTGCTGGCGTGGGCCGACGAGCTCGGCGTTCCGGTCTGGGGCGAGCTCGAGCTCGGAGCTCGGCTGACGACGGTGCCGTACGTCGCCGTCACCGGGACGAATGGGAAGACGACGACCACCGAGATGATCGCGGCCTGCCTGCGAGCCGGCGACCTCGACGCCGTCGCCTGCGGCAACATCGGGCATCCGTTCCCGGTCGCGGCGCGCGAGGACCACGACGTCCTCGTGGTCGAGTGCTCCTCGTTCCAGCTCCGGATGCAGGAGTCGTTCCATCCTCGCGTCTCGGTGTTGCTGAACGTGGCGCCCGATCACCTCGACTGGCACGGCAGCTTCGAGGAGTACGCGGCCGCCAAGGCGAGGGTCTTCGCCAACCAGCGAGGCCGCGACGTGCACGTGGGGAACCGGGACGACGCGACCGCGGCCGCGATCTCGGGGGCCGCGCACTGCGAGCTCGGGTGGTTCACGCTCGGCCGGCCGGCGCCCGGCGAGGCCGGGTACGTCGGCGGCGAGCTCGTCGGCCGGTGGGAGGACGGCGAGGAGATGCTCGGCGGCACGGCGGACGACCTGCCGGCCGTTCGGGCGGACGCCGCCGCCTGCGCGGCAGCCTGTCACGCGTTCGGCGTCCACGGCGCGGCCATCCGCGGGGGGTTGACGGGGTTCGAGCCGGGACGCCATCGCGGCGAGGTCGTCGCGGCGGTCGACGCCGTGCGGTTCGTCGACAACTCGAAGGCGACGAACCCGCACGCCACCCTGGCGGCGGTGGGTGATGCAGAGGGAGTCGTGCTGATCGCCGGCGGCGATCCGAAAGGGGTCGACCTGACGCCGATCGGCGCGCTGGCGGACCGGCTGTCCGGGGTCGTGGCGATCGGCGCGGCGGCCGGGGAGGTCGTGGCCCTGTTCGAGGGGCGGGTGCCGACGCGCACCGCGGCCTCGATCGAGGAGGCCGTCCGCGCGGCGTTCCGGCTCGCGCCGTCGCCGGGCACGGTCCTGCTCGCTCCGGCCTGCGCCAGTTGGGACATGTTCCGCGACTACCGCGAACGCGGCGAGCGCTTCGCGGCCGCCGCCCGCGATGTGGCGAAGGTGGACGCGTGAGCGCCGTCGCGACCTCGCGCTCGCGCCACCTGCGGCTCGTCCGTCCCAGCGAGCTCGTGCGGCCGAACGCGCGATCCCGCGCGTCGACCCGGCGAACCGTCGTGCTGCTGCTGGGCTCGACCGCGTTCCTCACCGTGGCCGGGCTCATCATGGTGCTGTCCGCGAGCTCGGTGTCCGCGTTCGCGCAGCACGGGGACTCGTTCCGCTATTTCCAGCGGCAGGGCACGTACGCCGTCATCGGGGTCGGCGCGTTGTGGCTGACGTCGCGCATGCGCTACGACGTGTGGCGAACGCTCGCGCTCCCGTTCCTGGTCGTCACCGTGGCGATGCTCGGCCTGGTGTTGTCGCCGTCGGCGGGGATCGAGGCCTACGGCTCCTCGCGTTGGTTCCAGCTCGGGCCGGTCACCGTGCAACCGTCGGAGATCGCCAAGCTCGCCCTGGTCGTCTTCACGGCGGCGGTGGCGGCCAGGAAGTGGGGGCGGCTCGACGACCTCGGCCACCTGATCGTGCCGATCGCGCCGGTGGCGCTGCTGGTCGGCGGGATGGTCATGCTCCAGCCCGATCTCGGAACGACGGTGATCCTCACCGCGTCGGTGCTGGCGCTGTTGTTCGCGGCCGGGGTCCGGCTCCGGTACCTGTCGGTGGCCGGCCTGGTCGCGAGCGTGGCCGCCCTCGGGCTGATCATGAGCGTCGACTACCGTCGCATCCGGTTCCTGTCCTTCCTGCATCCCTGGGAGGACGTGCGGAACACCGGGTACCAGCTCGCCCAGTCGTTGATCGCGCTCGGCTCGGGGGGGTTGACCGGCGTGGGGCTCGGCGCGTCGCGCCAGAAGTGGCAATACGTCCCGAACGCCCACACGGACTTCATCTTCTCGATCCTGGGAGAGGAGCTCGGCCTGGTGGGCGAGGTGGTCGTCCTCCTCGCGTTCGGAGCGCTCGTGTTCGCCGGCGTCCGGATCGCCGCCCAGGCCCGCGACGTGTTCGGCCGGCTGCTGGCGGCCGGGATCGTGTCCTGGTTCACCGTGCAGACGCTGGTGAACCTCGGGGCCGTCACCGGGCTGCTGCCCATCACCGGCGTCCCGCTGCCGTTCCTGTCCTACGGCGGGTCGTCGCTCGTGGTGTCGCTCGCCGCCGTGGGGATCCTGGTCAACATCGCGACCGCGCCGGGCGGCCGCGGCCGCCGTCCGGCCACCCGGACGGACTCGGTCGCCCCGCGTCCGCGGAGGCGCTCGTGAACGTCCTGATCGCGGGCGGGGGGACGGCCGGCCACGTGTTTCCCGCTCTGACGGTGGCCCGGCGGCTGGCCGAGCTGGGACACGCCGTCCGGTTCGCCGGCACCGGCGCCGGGCTGGAGGCCCGTCTCGTCCCCGCCGCCGGGTTCCCCTTCCACGAGATCGAGGCAAGCCCGTTCGTCCGGACGTTCTCGCCGCGCGCATTGACGGCGCCCGCGGTCGCGGTGCGCTCCGTGCGACGATGCCGGCCGATCGTCGAAACCTCCGACGTCGTGCTCGGGATGGGCGGATACGTGAGCGTGCCGGCGGCGCTCGCCGCGCTCCGGGCGCGCCGTCCACTCGTCCTCCACGAGCAGAACGCGGTCCCGGGGCTCGCCAACCGGGTCCTGGCACGCCCCGCACGGCTCGTCACACTGTCGTTCGCCGAGGCAGCTCGGGCGCTGCCGCGACGCACCCGGACGCTGGTCACCGGCAACCCGGTCCGCGAGGAGGTTCGGTCGGTCCCGACCGATCGCGAACGACTGGCGAAGGAGGCCGCGAGCGAGCTCGACCTCGACCCCGCTCGCCGCACGGTGGTCGTGTTCGGCGGGAGCCAGGGGGCCCTGCACCTGAACCGGTCGGTGGTGGACGCGGTGGCCCGTGTACGGCGTGACGACGTCCAGGTCCTGCTGCTCTCCGGGCCGGCACACGCCAGCGCGATGCGGACGGCGCTCGAAGGTTCACCGGTCCCGGTTCGCGTCGTCGCGTTCCTGGACCGGATGGAGCTCGCCTACGCGATCGCGGACCTGGTGGTCGCGCGGGCCGGCGCGACGACGGTGGCCGAGCTCGCCGTGTGTGGGTTGCCGTCGCTGCTGATCCCGTACCCGTACGCGACCGGACGGCACCAGGAGGCGAACGCGCGCTCGCTCCGGCGCGCCGGCGGCGCCGCGATGCTCCTGGACGACGAGATGGACGGGCCGGCGCTGGCCGAACGGATCCTGGCGATGCTCGGCGACCCCGAGGGCCTGCGCGCCATGGGGGAGCGGGCCCGGGCGTGGTCCCGGCCGGACGCGGCGGAGGCGCTCGCCGACTCGGTGCTGGAGGCAGCGCGATGACGAGGTGCCGAGCGTCGAAGGCGGGGCTATGAGCGACTACACGCCGCGTCCCGGCACCATCCCCACGCTGCCGGTACCGACGCTGGAGGGTGTGCGCCGGCTGCACATGATCGGGATCGGCGGGGCCGGCATGCGCAACCTGGCCCGGCTGTTCCTGGCGCGCGGCATCGCCGTGAGCGGCTCGGACCTCAAGGAGTCCAAAGGCCTGCTCGAGCTCGCCGAGAGCGGCGCCGGCGTGTGGGTCGGACACGAGGCCGGGCGGATGGGGGACCCCGACGCGGTGGTCGTCTCCAGCGCCATCCGGGAGCACAACCCCGAGCTGGTCGAGGCGCGTGAGCGCGGCATCCCGGTGTGGATGCGCGCCCAGGCCCTCGCCGCGGCGGCGGCCGACCACCGCGCGGTGGCCGTCACGGGGACCCACGGCAAGACCACCACCACCTCGATGGTGGCCCTCGTGCTCGAACGCGCCGGGCTGGATCCCACGTACGTGATCGGCGGCGACCCCAACGAGACCGGCAGCGGGGCTCGGTCCGGTCGAGGCGGGGTGTTCGTGGCCGAGGCGGACGAGAGCGACGGGTCGTTCCTCCTGATGCGGCCGGCCATCGGGGTGGTGACGAACGTCGAGGTGGACCACGTGGACTTCTATCCGGGGGGACTGGAGGAGATCGAGGCGGCCGTCGAGGCGTTCGCGCGCCGGTGCGAGCAGCTGGTGGTCTGCGCCGACGACGACGGAGCGATCCGATCCGTAGAGCGAGCCGCGGTGCCGACGACGACCTACGGCATCCGCGAGGGTGTGGACGTCCGGGTGCGGGTGGACGCGCTCGGGCCCGGACGGGCGGAGGGGTCGGTCCACCTCGGCGGCGAGGAGCACCACCTGCGGCTGCCGGTCGACGGCGCCCACAACCTCCTGAACGCCGCCGCCGCCGTCGCCGTGGCCCGCGAGCTCGGGGTCGACCCGGCCGTGGCCGTCGAGGCGCTGCGCTCGTTCAACGGGGTCCATCGGCGCTTCGAGCTCCGCGGCTCGGTCCGTGGGGCGGACTTCTACGACGACTACGGCCACGTGCCCACCGAGCTGGCGGTCACGCTCGACGTCGCGCGGCGGACCGAGCCCGGCCGCTTGGTGGCCGTGTTCCAGCCTCACCGGTACTCCCGGACCCAGGCGTTGTGGCGTGAGCTCGGCGCGAGCCTGATCGAGGCGGACCTGGTCGTCGTGACCGACGTGTACGGGGCGGCTCAGGACCCCATCCCGGGGATCACGGGCAAACTCGTCGTCCGAGGGATCGCCGCCGCGGCGCCGGGCAAGCGGGTGGTGTATCTGCCGCACCGCGGGGACGTGGTGGAGTTCCTGGACCGCGAGGTCCGACGCGGCGACCTGGTGATCACGATGGGGTGTGGCGACGTGTGGATGCTCGGCGACGCCGTCCTCGAACGCATCACGGAGGGTTCGGCGTGACCGGCGCGTTGCGGCGTACGGAGTCGATCCTGCGGAACGCCTGTGGCGACCGGGTGCGGACCGGGATCCGCCTGGCCCCGCTGACCACGTTCCGGATCGGCGGCCCGGCAGCGTTGCTCCTGGAGCCGGAGTCGGAGGAGGACCTGACGGCGGCGTCCGAGGCCGTCCGCCAGACCGGGGCGCCCTTCGTCGTCCTCGGCAAGGGATCGAACGTGTTGATCGCCGACGAGGGATTTCCGGGCCTGGTGCTTCGATTGGGCCGGGCCTACCGGTGGACGGCGCGCGACGGGCGGCGCCTGCGGGCGGGCGGCGCGATGGCGCTCCCGGCCTTCGCCGGCGTGGCGCTTTCGCACGGGCTGTCGGGGCTGGAGTTCGGCGTGGCCATCCCGGGGTCGGTGGGCGGCGCGGTGAAGATGAACGCCGGGGCCCATGGGTCCGAGCTCGCCGACGTGCTCGAGTCCGTCGAGGTGTTCGAGCTCGGGTCCGGGACCGCGCGAACGATCCCCGCCCCCGCGGCGGGGTTGGCCTACCGGCGATCCGATCTGCCGCCGGACGCGGTGGTCGTCGCGGCGACGGTCGAGCTGACGCCGGCCGATCCCGCGGAGGTCCGCGCGCGGATGGACCATGCGCGCGAGTGGCGACGGCGTACCCAGCCGCTCGCCGAGTCCAACTGCGGGAGCGTGTTCAAGAACCCGCCCGGAGCGCACGCCGGCCTCCTGATCGACGAGGCCGGAGGGAAGGGGCTGTCGGTCGGCGGGGCCTCGGTATCCACCAAACACGCGAACTTCATCGTCACCACCGACGACGCGAGCGCGACGGACGTCCTGGAGTTGATCCGAAGGGTTCAGGACCTGGTGGAGACGCGCTCGGGGATCCGACTCGAACCGGAAGTGCATCTCCTTGGCCATCTCGATCCTGCGGCGCGGTGACCGCGGCGGCCGGCGCCTCGGCCGGTGGCGATACCTGATCGCCGGGGTCGCCACCTTGTCGGTCGCGGCGGGGGCCGTCGCGGTCAGCCGGTCGCCGTTGTTCCATGTGCGTGACATCGGGGTGACGGGCGCCGCGCATCTGTCGCGCGCCGAGATCGTTCGCGCGGTCGGGGTCACGCGCGAGACGAACGCCCTCTGGCTCGACGAGCGGGCGGCGGAGCGACGGCTCGAGCGGCATCCGTGGATCGCCGACGCCGAGGTTCGCAGGGTGTATCCGCGGCGGGTGGAGATCACGGTGGCGGAGCGGGTGCCCGTCGCCGTGGTGGTCCGGGGGGAACGAGCGGAGCTGGTGGCCGCGGACGGGACCGGCCTCGGAGGGGTGGAGCGGGCCGGACGGTTGCCCAGGATCGAGCTGCCTCCCGCGCCGGCGCTCGACGGGGCCCAGCTGGACGTCGACGGCGCGGCCGCCGTGTTGGGGGCGATGACGCCGAAGCTCCGGGCCGACGTGGCATTGGTCCACGTCGGACCAGACGGCGCGCTGGATCTTCGGATGCGTGACGGCGTCCAGGTCCACTTGGGGACCGCGACCTCGGCGGGACGGAAGGCGTCCGCGCTGGAGAAGGTGCTCGCGTGGGCCCGGGTGGAGGGGGAGTCACTGCGGGTGATCTCGTTGTTCTCGCCGCACCTTCCGACGGTGCGCTTCGCCGATTGAGGCGTCGGGTACTTGTCACCGCCGGACACAATCGGCTGACCCGACGTATTGACGGACCTGGGGTTTCCGGGTAGCGTGGCGCCGTCAACGTCAAGTAGATATAACAATCAGGGTTCACTTGACGTTGAAGGTTGCGCGTGGCGCTGGGCCGGGGACAGCTTCGGTCCCGCCGTTTGGAGCAGGGAGACATTACGGCGTTTCCCCAGGTAGACCGGGGGGCACCACCACCCGGGGAGCGGAGGTCGCAGTGATGGATTCTCCACAGAACTACCTCGCCGTCATCAAGGTGGTCGGGATCGGCGGGGGAGGGGTCAACGCGGTCAACCGCATGATCGAAGGCGGGCTGCGCGGCGTCGAGTTCGTGGCCGTGAACACCGACGCTCAGACCCTGTTGATGTCCGATGCGGAGGTCAAGCTCGACATCGGCCGGGAGACCACCCGGGGGCTCGGGGCGGGATCGGATCCCGAGGTGGGCCGCCGGGCCGCCGAGGAACACGCCGACGAGATCGGAGAGATCCTCAAAGGTTCCGACATGGTGTTCATCACCGCCGGCGAAGGCGGGGGCACCGGCACGGGAGGCGCGCCGGTCCTGGCGGAGCTCGCCCGCGACCTCGGGGCGCTGACGATCGGCGTCGTCACCCGTCCGTTCGGCTTCGAGGGACGACTCCGTGCCACCCAGGCCGACGTCGGCATCTCCGAGCTCAAGAAGGCCGTCGACACGTTGATCGTCGTTCCGAACGACCGACTGCTCCAGGTGTCCGAGCCGCACACGCCGATGGTCGACGCATTCCGCATGGCCGACCAGGTCCTGTTCCAGGGCGTCGACGGCATCACGTCGCTCATCACGACGCCGGGACTGATCAACCTGGACTTCGCCGACGTCAAGTCCGTCATGACCGGCGCGGGGTCGGCCCTGATGGGGATCGGTCTCGGCTCGGGCGAAGACCGGGCGGAAGAGGCGGCACGGGCCGCCATCAGCTCCCCGCTTCTGGAGTCCTCGATCGAAGGGGCGCGCGGTCTGTTGCTCTCGGTGTCGGGGCCGACGGACCTGACGTTGCACGAGGTCAACGCCGCGGCCGACCACATCACCCGTGTGGCTCATCCCGACGCCAACATCATCTTCGGCGCCGTCGTGGACGACGCGCTCGGAGAAGAGGTGCGGGTAACGGTGATCGCGGCCGGCTTCGACAAACTCGCCGCCCCGCCGGTCTCCACGCCGTTCGAGAGCCGGCTGTCGCGGCTGCTGGAGGAGCCCGAGCCCCGTCGCGAAGAGGCCGAGACGGCCGCCGAGGTCGAGGAGCCGGTACCCGTCCCCTCGATCCTGGTCGAGGACGAAGACGAGGTCTTCCGGGCAGGAGAACCCGTGTCCTTCGACGCCGAGGAGGATCTGGACATCCCGGACTTCCTGAAGAGTTGACCCGGTCCCGCCGCGGGCGTCCGCGGCGGCCCTAGGGGGCGGAGTCGATCCGACCGAGAGGCGCCCTTCCCCCGCCTCTGGGTTCGGGGCTCCGCCCCCTTTCGCCTCGTTCACAGGATCCCCTCTGTGGTTCCTGTACCCCGTTGATCGGTTCTGTTCGAGCTGTTACGTTCCGTGATCCCCCATGGGCCGCTCCAGACGCGCCGTCCTCGACAACCTCGCCGCCGTCCGGGAACGACTTGCCGCGGCGTGCGACCGCTCGGGCCGCGATCCGGGCGCGGTCCGCCTGGTCGCGGCAGGCAAGTCCGTCGAGGCCTCGGCGTTGCGATGGGTGCACGAGGCGGGAGTCCACGATCTGGGGGAGAACTACGTGCGGGAGCTCAGGAGCAAACGCGCGGAGATCCCCGGGGCGACCTGGCACTTCATCGGAACGCTCCAGGCGAGCGGCGCCCATCACGTCGCGGATCTGGCCGACGTGGTGCAGACGGTGGTACCCGGCCGGGCGGCGGCTCGGCTGGCCAGGCGGGCCGATGGAGCCGGGCGACACCTCCCCGCCCTGGTCGAGGTGGACTTCACCGGCGAGCGCACCGGCGTGCCGCCCGAGGAGGTCGTGGCCGCCTGCGACGAGGTGGCGGAGATGGAGGGCCTGTCGCTTCGGGGGCTGATGACGTTGCCCCCGCTCACGCCGACCGCGGAGGGCGCCCGCCCGTATTTCCGCCGGCTGCGCGAGCTGCTCCGCAAGGTCAGGGAACGTCACGCGGAGGCGACGGACCTCTCCATGGGAATGTCGCTCGATTACGTGGTTGCGGTGGAGGAAGGCGCTACGATGGTTCGGATCGGGACCGCGCTCTTCGGGGTTCGGCCCTCGGATCGAGGGAGGACGTGATGCCCGGCGTGTGGAAGAAGACGCTCACGTACCTGGGACTGGTCGAGGACGACGAGTTCGAGGAGCTCGACGACGTCTCGACGCAGCCCGAGCAGGCGGAGATCCGTCGCTTCCAGCGGTCCCAGGCCGTTCGCGAGGTGCTCGACGCCGATCACGAGGGGATCGTCCGCACCATCCCCTCGCGACAGGCCACGGCGGGCTCGATCCACAAGTCGGAGCCGCGGCGTTTCAACGAGGCCAGGGACATCGCCGATCGATTCAAAGACGGCGTTCCCGTGATCATGAACCTCCAGAGCACCGACGACACCATCGCCCGGCGGCTGGTGGACTTCGCCTCCGGCCTGGTCTACGGGCTCGACGGCAAGATCGAGATGGTCGCGAACCGCGTGTACCTCCTGACGCCGGCGGACGTCGACGTTTCGGCGGAGGACCGCGAGCGGATCGCCGGCGGCGATCTCTACAACCAGTTCTGAGACGGTCCGAGCCTTCGGGATGATCGCGCAGGAGACCAATCCGGCGCTCGGGGTCCTGTGCATCGTCCTGACCGTCTACACGATCATCCTGTTCGTCCGCGTGATCATCTCGTGGGCGTTCCTGTTCGGGTTCCGGCCGCCGCTGTCCGGACCGTTCCGCACCATCCTCGACCTGATCGAGGACGTCACGGAACCGGTCCTTCGGCCGCTCCGAGCGCTCATCCCACCCGTGCGAGCCGGCGGGATGGGGCTGGACCTGTCCATCCTCGTGGCGTTCGTTATCCTGGCCGTCCTGCGCGCCGCGCTGAACTGCTGACGGGGGGAGAGATGCGGAGGAAGAAGTCCGAACAGCAGGAGACGCCGGCCATCGGCGGGGGCAGGATCACGCCGATCGACGTCCAGCAGGTGGAGTTCCGGCTGGCGTTCCGCGGATACAACGAGCGCGATGTGGACGCCTTCCTCGACCGAATCACCGAGGACCTGTCGCACTATCTGGAGGAGAACCAGCGCCTTCGGACGGGCACGGTATCCGTCGCTCCGGCCGTTTCGCCCGACGGCGCCGAGGCCGCCCGGCGGGAGGCGGAGCAGATCCTGGCCCAAGCGCGAGAGGAGGCGGCGGAGATCGTCCGGCGCGCCGAACGCGAGGCCGCGGCGATCCAGGCCACCGCGTCGGCGGGAGCCGGCGGGCCGCGGGCGGCGGTGGCGCCGTTCCTGAACCGGGAGCGGGAGTTCCTCCAGAACCTCGGCTCGATCGTCCAGTCGCATGCCGAGGAGATCAGGTCGATGGTGATGACGTTGCGCGCCCGGGCCGAAGCGGACGTCCCCGCTCCGGCCGACGAGAGCCGGCCGGAGCCGGTCACCCTGCCCGATACCGAGATCGGGACCGAGACCGAGACCGGACCGGTCGACCTGGGCGCCGCCTCGGCGGCCGAGATCCGGAAGCGGCTCGGCGAGGAGGGAGCACCCGAACCCGCCGAGGACGTCGTGGTGGACGCGACCGAACCCGTGTACAGCCAGGAGGGCGCCCAGGCGGGGGAGGGCGGGGAGCGCTCGCTCCGCGAGCTCTTCTGGGGCGAGGAGTAGCCGCCCTCAGGCTCGCCGCAGCGTCACGGTCAACGCGGTCCCGTCGACCGTCGCATCCTCTCGGTACGTCGCCTCTTCGATGACCTCCGGCCGAAGCTCTGCGGCGAGCGCCTCGGCGGCCACCTCGTCGGCGTGCGCCTCGATCGCGCCGGCCAGCTCCCCGACGCCGGCGAGGCCTAGCACGATGCGGTCGCTCACGTCCAGACCGGCGGCCTTTCGCGCGTCCTGGACCACCCGAACGATCTCGCGGGCCAGGCCCTCGCGGCGCAGCTCCGGGGAGAGCTCGAGCTCGAGCGCCACCGTGGTGCTGCCGTCGCTCGCCACGCCCCATCCCTCCAACGTCTCCTGCACGAGGTCGACGTCGCTCGCCTCGAGCGTCACCGCTCCCGACGGCAGGTCCAGCTCGACCGTCTCTCCCGAGGCGAGCGCGGCTGCGAGAGCCCCGTCGTCGCCTTCGAGGTGGTGGGCCACCTCCTTGACGCGCGGGCCGAGCGCCGGACCGAGCCTGCGGAAGTTCGGCTTGGCTCGCCACCGGCCGAACCGGTCGACGGACTCGGCGAACTGGACGTCCTTGACGTTCAGCTCCTCGGCCACGAGGGCGAGAAGTGGCCGGAGCGCATCGCGGTCCCCCGGGAAGTGCACGACCGCCTCCAGCAGCGGCTGGCGCACTCGCATCTTCGTCTCCGTCCGGACGCGCCGGCCGAGCTCGACGATGGTGCGGGCGGCGGCCATGGCCTCGTCCAGCTCGTCGTCGATCCTCGACGAGCTGGCCTCAGGGTAGTCGGACAGGTGCACCGAGTCGGGCCGCCCGTCGCGCCCGCCGGCCAGGTTGCGCCACATCTCCTCGGCGACGAACGGCGTAAACGGCGCCAGCAGCCCGGCCACCGTCACCAGGCACTCGTGGAGCGTGTGGAACGCGGACCGTGAGTCCGCGCCGATCTCGCCGCCCGGATCCCAGAACCGTCGTCGGGCCCGGCGCACGTACCAGTTCGACAGGTCGTCCACGAAGGCCGCGATGCGTCGCCCGGCGCCGGTCGCGTCGTACCCTTCGAGCCCATCGCGAGCCTCTCGGACCGTCCGGGTGAGCCGGGACAGGATCCAGCGGTCGAGGACGGGTCGGTCCGGGCCGAACAGGTCCACCTCGAACGAGGGCTCGAAGCCGCTCGCGTTCGCGTACGTGACGAAGAAGGCGTACACGTTCCAGAGGGTCAGCAGGAACTGGCGCACCACGTCGTCGAGCAGCGACATGCCCACGCGCCGCGCCGCCCATGGCGACCCGTTCGTCAGCAGGTACCAGCGCAGGGCATCGGCGCCCTGGCGGTCCAGGACGTCGAACGGATCGATGGCCGTACCGAGGGAGGTGCTCATCCGGCGCCCGTCCTCGCCCATGATCAAGCCGAGGCACACGACGTTGCGGTACGTGACCGAGTCGAAGTGCAGGACTCCCTCGGCCATCAAGGTGTAGAACCAGCCGCGGGTCTGGTCGATGGCCTCGCTGATGAAGTCGGCGGGGAATCGCTCCTGGAAGACCTCGACGCCGCGACCGATCTCGGGCTGGTAGCCCCACTGCGCGAACGGCATCGCGCCCGAGTCGTACCACGTGTCGATCACCTCGGGGACCCGCGTGGCTGCCTCTTCGCATTGGGGGCAGGCGAACGTCACCTCGTCGATCTGCGGGCGGTGGGGGTCCAGGCCGCTCAGGTCGCGCCCGGACCGTTCGGACAGCTCGGCGAGCGAGCCGATCGCCGTGTCGTGTCGGTTCGAGCACCGCCAGATCGGCAGCGGCGTCCCCCAGTAGCGCTCGCGCGAGAGCGCCCAATCCACGTTGTTCTCGAGCCAGTCGCCGTACCGGCCGTGTTTGATGTGGTCGGGATACCAGTTGACCTCTTCGTTGACGGCGAGCAGTCGTTGCTTGACCGCCGTGGTTCGGATGTACCACGACGTGCGGGCGAAGTAGATCAGCGGGGTGCCGCACCGCCAACACAACGGATACATGTGCACGATCGTTCCGGCGTCAATCAGGAGCCCGCGCGAGCGCAGCTCCTCGGTGATGGGGTCGTCGGCGTCCTTGAAGAAGACGCCTCGCACGAACGCCGGCGCCTCATCGGTGAAACGGCCTTCGTTGTCCAGCGGACGGAACAGCGGCCATGCCTCACGCCGGCCCACCTCGAGGTCCTCCGCGCCGAACGCCGGGGCGATGTGCACGACGCCGGTGCCGTCCTCCAGCGAGACGAAGTCGGTCGCCACCACCCGATGGGCGCCCTCGACGTTCGGGTACAGCGGCTCGTACCGGGCGCCGACCAGCGCGGAGCCCGGCACCGGTTCGGCGACGACCGGGGCGTCGGGGAGCACGGCCTCGCGGCGCGCCTCCGCAAGGATCAGCCGACGCCCGTCGCGTTCGACGATCGCGTACGGCGCCCCTTCGGCCACCGCGAGCCCGGCGTTGGAGACCAGCGTCCACGGGGTCGTGGTCCACCCGAGCAGCGAGGCCCCGACGAGCGAGGGGTTCGCGGACTCGAGGATGCGGAACTCGATCACGACGCTCGGGTCCTCGACCTCCTCGTAGCCCATGGCGACCTCGGCGTCCGACAGCGGCGTGCCGCAACGAGGGCAATACGTGGCGATCCGGTCGTCCTCGACCAGCAGCCCCCGGGCGTGGAGCTGCTTCAGCGACCACCACACGCTCTCGATGTAGTCGGGCGACATCGTCCAGTACGCGTCGGGCATGTCGATCCAGAACCCGATGCGTTCGGTGAGCCGCTCGAACTCTCCCACATAGCGCTGCACCGACTCCCTGCACAACCGGTTGAACTCCGCGATCCCGAACGCCTCGATGTCCCGCTTGCTCTTGGTTCCGATCTCCTTCTCGACCTCGAGCTCGACCGGCAGGCCGTGGCAGTCCCACCCGGCCTTGCGGGGGACGTGGTGGCCGGTCATGGACTTGTACCGGGGGAACACGTCTTTGAAGGTTCGGGCTTCGACGTGGTGGACCCCCGGCCGGCCGTTGGCCGTCGGTGGGCCTTCGTAGAACACCCACAGCGGGCCGTCCTTGCGCTGCTCGAGCTGACGGCCGAACACGTCGGCCTCGCGCCACCACTCCAGGATCCGCCGCTCGAGCGCGGGAAAGTCCACCTTCGGGTCGACCGGCTCGAAGGGTGCCATCTCCGTCCTCCCGCTCCACGAGAAACGCCTCGTCCCGGCAGGGACGAGGCGTGGGCCCCGCGGTACCACCCCGCGTTGCCGGACCCTCGCGGGTCGCGGCCGCTCGCCGGTCGCTCGTTGGTCCGGTGCGGAGCGGTCGGCCCGCAAACCGTCGGACCCCTGCACGACCTCCCGCTGTCACGGGCAGACCCGGCCGCGTCTACTGGGGATCGCCGGTTCACGATCCCGTTCGGGCGGCGGCTCGGGGAGGATGTTCGCGGGGACCCTGCCGCCGGGCTCGCACCGTCCCCGGCTCGCTTCGGTGGGGAACCCCGCTACTCGTTCCCGTCGTCGCCTGTACCGCGGCATGCTACACGGCGCTAGGGGTGTGTGGGGGCTCAAGAAAAGCGCCGGCAGGTGAGCGTAGCCCCCCGGGGAGAAGGGGATGGGCTCGGTCACGGTTCGAGTGGTTCCGCGGTCCGGCAGGACTGCGGTGGAGGTGGACTCCAGGGGCCTGGTGGTGCACGTCCGCTCCGCGCCGGAGGCCGGCCGGGCCACGGAGGAGGCGCGCCGGGCCCTGGCCGCGGCGGCCGGCCTGCCTCCGAGCGCGGTCCGGCTCCGGTCCGGCGCCCGCTCGCGCACCAAGGTGTTCGATCTGGACGGGATGGACGGGCACGAGCTCGAGCGCAGACTGCGCAGGTCGTGAGGGCCCGTTGCCGCACCTGCCCGCGGGTGCTACCGTCCCCGCGCCATGGCCGGGAGCACCATCTACTCGAAGAAGGAGCTCGACGACCTGCGGGAACGCCTCGTGGCAGAACGCGAGGAGTTGCAGGAGCAACTGAACACCATCCAGGAGCAGTCGTTCGCCAACTCCCAGTCGGACATCTCGGGGGAAGTCTCGTTCGACGAGGAGAACGCCGACGCCGGCACCTTCACCTTCGAACGCGAGCGCGACCTTTCGATCGAGAACAACGTCCGCGACCTGCTGGGCAAGGTGGACCGGGCCCTGCTCCGCATCGACGAGGGGACGTACGGCAGGTGCTCCCGGTGCGGCAAGCCGATCGAGAAGGCGCGACTGAAGGCGCTTCCCTACGTCGATCTCTGCCTCAAGGACGCCCAGGCCCAGTCCCGCCGGTAACGCCGTGATGGGCCGGGCCGTGCCCGTGTGGCTCTACGCCACGGCCGCGGCGGGGTACCTGGCGGACCGGCTGACGAAGGTCGTGGTGGAACGGACGCTGGCCGGCGAACCTCCGCTCGAGATCATCCCGCGCGTTCTCACGTTCAACTACACGACCAACTCGGGCGGGGCGTTCGGGATCGGCCGGAGCGCGCCCTGGGTGTTCGCCGGCGCCACCATCGTGGTCTCGGTCGTGATCGTCGCCGTTTCGTTCCGCCTCCGGCGCCTCCCGGTGGCGATCTCGCTCGGCCTGATCCTGGGAGGGGCCCTGGGCAACCTCACGGACCGGGCCGTGAACGGGTCGGGCCTGTCCGGCCACGTCGTCGACTTCATCGATCTTCAGGTGTGGCCGGTGTTCAATCTGGCGGACACGGCCATCGTGGTGGGCGCCGTGCTCCTGGCCCTGGCGACCGCGGGGCCCGAGCAGCGCGACGGACCCGCCGAGCTCGCCGAACGTGCCGACCACGGGGACCGGCCCTCGGAGCCGTGACGCGCCCACGGGCGTTCGAGGCCGGGCCCGGCCGGCTCGACGCCGTACTGGCCGAAGAGCTCGGCGTGTCGCGCGCCGAGGCCCAGCGCGCCATCTCGTCGGGCGGCGTCACGGTGGACGGCGTGGCTCGCGCGAAGTCGTTCCGGCTGCTCGGCGGCGAGCGGGTGGTCGCCGACCTGGCGCCGGCGGCCGACGTGCCCGCCGAAGGCCCGCCGGTGGAGGTGCGGTATCGAGACGCGCGACTCGCGGTGGTCTCGAAACCCGCCGGGGTCCCGACCCATCCCACCGAGGGGCGGCGCCGCGGGACCCTGGTCAACCGGCTCCTCGGTATGGGCATCCCGCTGGCGCCGCGGTCGGGGCCGCTGCGCCCGGGCATCGTGCACCGGCTCGACGCCGGGACGTCGGGGCTGCTGGTGGTGGCGTGCGACGATCCGACCCACGAGGCCCTGGCGGCGGCGTTCGCCGCCCACGTCGCCGACCGCAGGTATCTGGCGCTGGTCCGCGGCCTCGTGGACCACGACCGGTTCGAGGTGGACGCCCCGCTGGGCCGACGCGGTGCCCGGATCCGGCTCGACGCCACTGGCGGGCGGGCCGCCGCCACCGTGTTCGAGGTCCGCGCCCGGTTCGCCGGGACCACGCTGCTCGAGGCGGCACCGCGCACGGGACGCACGCATCAGATCCGCGTGCATCTGGCGTCCACGGGGCATCCCATCCTGGGAGATCGCCGCTACGGCGGCGGGGGTGACGACGCCCGCGCGCTCGGGCTGGAGCGGCCGTTCCTGCACGCGTGGCGGATCGCGTTCGACCATCCGTGGACGGGGGACCGTCTCGAGCTGGAGGATCCGCTGCCGGAGGACCTGAAGCGCGCGTTGGTGCGGGTCAGGGTCAGGAGGGAGGGCTGACCGGCACCCGGCCACCGCGCGCCGGTTCAGCGCCGGACGCGTTCGCCTTCTTTGAGGTACAGCGCGTGTTGGGTGCGCGCCTCCTCTCGGGAGGCGAGGAGCCGGTCCTCGACGTCCGGAGGAAGGGTTCGGGACTCGATCAGGGCGTTCAGCTTCGCCGGGTCGACCGACGTCACTCGCTCCCACAGGCCGAGGGGCTCAAGGATCGCTCGGACCTGGTCCTCGACTGGGGCGGTGACGTGTTGCGGCCGCCGGTCGATGGCCGACCCGTCCGACCCGAACAGCCGCCGGTACCCGTGTTCGTCGCAGAACGCGTGGATGGGGCCGGCAAGCTCGTCGATCCGCCGGTAGATCTCCCGGCCCCGCCGCTTGAGGTCGATCCACTCGTCCACGATGGCCGTCATCCGCGGCGCGGGGTCGCCACCTTCGCGCTCGTATCGGTGTCGGAACAGCGGACAGAGCGGCTGGTACTCGCACCAGTCGCACAACGGGTTCTGCCGCGGTTCGAACTTCCCCGCCGCGATCCGTTCGGCCACGGTGGCGATCCGCCGCCGCAGGAGGTCGACGTCGGCCGTCGTGCGCCGCGTGGTCATCCGCTGTGCCGGGAGCAGGTAGTGCAGCGTGAGGCGTTCGGGTTCGATGCCCCAGACCTCTTTGGCCGCCAGGTGGTACACGCTGAGCTGGAGGTCCGCGTCGATCCGGGCCTGGGGCGGGAGCCGCCGGTTCGTCTTGTAGTCGATGATCTCGTACCCGCCGCCGGGGATCCGGTCCATCCGGTCGATCACGCCGGAGAGCTCTACGCCCTCCACCTCGACGGTGAACCGGAACTCGAGCGCCGCGGGGATCCGGTAGTCGGGGGCGGCCTCCCGGTGGTACTGGGCAAGGACCTGGCGGCCGTGGTCGCGGTACATCCGCTCCTCGGACTCCCCGGTGAAGCCGTCGCTCACCCAGGTGAGGTCGAGCATCTCGTGCAGCTCCTCGAGCGACGGCGGAACCGGGACGGGCCGGTCGTGGAACAGGTGCAGGGCTCGGTGCAGCGAGTCTCCGAACGAGAGCGCCGGCGACGGGGATCGAGGCACCCGGTCCTCGTACTGGAACTTGAACTTGGCCGGGCAGGTCTCGTACGTGTTGATGCTCGAATACGACAGCCGCACCCGCACGAGTGTAGGGATGGGGTGCCGAGATTACAAGCCTGTAGTTCGGCGCCGGGGCCGTCGGATGGGGACTCCTTGGGGATTTCGCGGGGAAAAACGACAACCCTGTAGTTCGCCCGGGCCGAGTGACTATACTGCGAAGCCGTGCCCCGGCGTGACTTCGTTCACCTTCACAACCACACGGAGTTCTCGCTGCTCGATGGCGCCTCCCGGATCGACGCGCTGTTCGCGCGGGCGGCCGAGGAGGAGATGCCGGCGTTGGCGATCACCGACCACGGCGCGATGTTCGGCGCGTTGTCGTTCTACGAGGCCGGGGTCAAGGCTGGCGTCAAGCCGATCCTCGGCGTGGAGGCCTACGTGGCGCCATCGTCACGGTTCGAGCGGGCGCCCGGGGAGAGCGAGGAGAAGTACCGGCACCTCACGATCCTTGCTCGAGACGAGGCCGGCTACCGGAATCTGCTCCGGCTGGTCACCGACGCGCACCTGGAGGGGTTCTACCACCGCCCGCGGATCGACAAGGAGTTGCTGGCCGAACGGGCCGAAGGCCTGATCGGCCTCTCGGGCTGCCTGGCCTCGGAGATCTCCCAGCTGTTGCTCACCGGGCAGGACGACCGGGCCGCGGACGTCGCGTCCACCTACTCGGACCTGCTCGGTCCGGGCAACTTCTACATCGAGCTTCAGGACCACGGGCTCGAGGAACAGCGGCGGATCCTCCGCAGACAGGTCGAGCTGGCTCGGCGGACCGGCCTGCCCGTCGTCGCCACGAACGACCTGCACTACACGGAGCGCGCCGACGCCAAGCCGCACGACGTGTTGTTGTGCATCCAGCAGCAGAAGGTGCAGACGGACACGAACCGGCTCAAGTTCGACTCCGACCAGTTCTATCTGAAGACCGCCGAGGAGATGCGGGAGCTCTTCCGGGAGATCCCGGAGGCCTGCGACGCGACCCTCGAGATCGCGGAGCGGTGCGACCTGAAGCTCGTCTACGGGGACGATGTCCCGCCCGACCAGCGATTCCACGTGCCGCGGTTCGAGCCGCCGGACGGCATGGACCGCGACGCCTACCTCCGGCGCCTGGTCGAGGAGGGGGCCGAGCGCCGCTACGGGACGCTCACGCCGGAGATCCGCCAGCGGATCGACCACGAGATCTCGGTCATCACGTCGATGGGGTTCTCCGGCTACTTCCTGATCGTGTGGGACCTGATCCGGTTCGCGCGCGAGAGCGGGATCCGGGTCGGGCCGGGACGGGGTTCGGCCGCGGGCTCGGTCGTCTCCTATGCCCTGCGGATCACCGATCTTGATCCGCTTCGGTACGGCTTGATCTTCGAGCGGTTCCTCAACCCCGGCCGCATCCAGATGCCCGACATCGACATGGACTTCGACGAGCGCCGCCGCGACGAGGTGATCCGGTACGTGGCCTCGACCTACGGCTCGGACCACGTGGCGCAGATCATCACGTTCCAGACCATCAAGGGGAAGCAGGGGATCCGCGACTCCGCCCGGGTGCTGGGATTCCCTGCCAGTGTGGGGGACCGGCTCTGCAAGATGTACCCACCGGCCGTGCTCGGGCGCGAGCACCCGATCGAGGAGGCCCTGAAGCTCTCGGCCGAGCTCCGGGACGCGTACGAGCGTGAACCCGAGGCGCGCGAGATCGTCGACTCCGCCCGCGCCCTCGAGGGCCTCCGGCGGGAGGACTCGGTGCACGCGGCCGGGGTGGTGATCGGCGACGCGCCGCTCGTGAACTACCTCCCCCTCAAGCTGTCGAAGGACTCGCGCGACGACTCGCGGCGGATCGTGACCCAGTTCGACATGCACGGCGTGGAGAAGCTCGGGCTGCTGAAGATGGACTTCCTCGGCCTCCGCAACCTCTCGGTGATCGAGGACACGCTCTCGCACCTTCGCCGCCGCCAGGTCGACGTGGACATCGACCACGTGCCGCTGGACGACCCCGCGGTGTACGAGATGCTCCGTGGCGCCGACACCACCGGGGTCTTCCAGATGGAGTCACCGGGGATGCGGCAGCTCATCCGGGCGCTCCAGCCGGACCGGTTCCAGGACCTGATGGCGCTCGTGGCCCTGTACCGGCCGGGGCCGCTCAACGCCGGGATGCACACCGAATACGCCGAACGCAAACACGGCCGCAAGCCGGTGACCTTCCCCCACGAGGACCTGCGGGACATCCTCGAGGGGACCTACGGCATCATGGTGTACCAGGAGCAGGTCATGCAGATCGCGGTGCGCATGGCCGGCTACTCGATGGCGGAGGCGGACATGCTCCGCCAGGCCATGGGCAAGAAGATCCGAGCGAAGCTCATGGTGCACAAGGAGACGTTCATCCAGGGCTGCGTGGACAACGGGTACCCGGCCAAACTCGCCACGGAGATCTTCGAGCTCATGGAGCCCTTCGCCGACTATGGCTTCAACGCATCGCACGCCTGCGCGTATGGGTACGTGGCGTACCAGACCGCCTACCTGAAGGCGCACCACCCCGTCGAATACATGTCCGCCGTGCTCACCAGCGTGAAGGACGACAAGGACCGCAAACCGTTCTACCTGAACGCCTGCCGCCTGATGGGCCTCGAGGTCCTGCCGCCGGACGTGAACGAGTCCGAGCAGGACTTCGCGCCGGTCGCGAGCGGGGAGCCGAAGATCCGCTACGGTCTGTCGGCCGTCCGCAACGTCGGCGGCGGTGCCGTGCAGCAGATCATCGACGCCCGGCGCGCCAAGGGCGTCTTCATCGGGTTCGCGGATTTCTGTCGCAAGGTGGACCCGAACGTCCTGACCAAACGCGTGCTGGAGAGCCTCGTCACCGCCGGGGCCTTCGACTCGTTGCACTACCGGCGCCGGGCGCTCCTCGAGAACCAGGACAAGGTCTCGGCGCCGATCGTCGCCGAACGAAAGGCCGAGGCCGCCGGCCAGTTCTCGCTGTTCGGCGGGGGCGACCAGGCGGCCACCGACGTCGACGAGGCCGTGCTGGCGGGCGACGAGTTCGACCGGCGGACGCTCCTGCGGCTGGAGAAGGAGGTCCTGGGCCAGTTCGTGACCGACCATCCGCTGCTGGCCGTGAAAGAGGCCCTCGCCGCCCAGACCGAGATGGAGCTGTCCGAAGTGGGCGGCCTCGGCGACGGCGACCTGGTGCGGGTGGGCGGGATCGTGGCCTCCGTGGCACGAAAGTTCACGAAGCGGGGCGACCCCTTCGCGCAATTCCGGCTGGAGGACCTGACGGGCGGCGTCACGGTGATCGCGTTCCCGAACGTGTACGAGCAGGTCCCGGACCTGATCGAGCCCGACGCCATCGTGCTCGTGACCGGCCGGGCCGACCTTCGTGGGCGCGAGCTCCAGCTCCGGGCGGTCGAGGTGGCCGAGCCCGACCTCGGGGCGGGGCGGCCGTCGCGGGACTCCGCGCAGGCGCTGGTCGTCGACGTCGCCGCGGCGAGCTGTACCAACGCCACCATCGCCAAGCTGAAGGAGCTCTTGGGGGCGCACCCCGGGCGTGCGCCGGTGCGGGTGCGGTACCTCTCGTCGCGGGGAGTGACGCCGCTCGACGTCGGGACCTTCCGCGTCGACCCCGGTGCCGGGCTGTTGTCCGAGCTCCGGGCGTTGCTCGGCCACGACGCCGTCTCGGTGGACGCCCGCGGCGGGGACCGGGTCGTGCGCGTTCCCGAGGCCGCTCCCACGCGGTCCTGACCGGCCTCTACGCTTCTGGCCGTGGCGTTCGAGGTCATCCCCGCGATCGACGTGTCCGGCGGCCGCCTGGTCCGGATGACGCGCGAAGGCCGGACGCCGGTCGAGGCGTTCGGGGGCGATCCGCTGGCCGCCGCCCAGACGTTCGTGGCGGCCGGAGCCCGCCGCCTGCACGTGGTGGACGTGGATCTGGCCACGACCGGCGAGCCCAGGAACATGAACGTGGTGCGCTCGGCCGCCGGGCTCGGGGTGCCGGTCCAGGCCAGCGGCGGCGTCGCGACGCGCGCTCAGATGGAGGCCCTTCTGGCCGCCGGCGCCGACCGGATCGTGCTCGGCTCGGGCGCGTTGTCGGACCGGGCGGCGACCGAACGCGCGCTGGCCGACTTCGGCGAGCGGCTCTGCATCGGGCTCGAGGCGGACGGCCCGACGATCCGGCCCCGGGACGGGAGTCCGGAGCTACCCCTGTGGGACGCGCTCGGCTGGCTGGGCGGGCTGGACGTCCCCCGGTACCTGCTGAGCGAGGTCGGCCGGGTCGGCCGCTCGACGGGGCCGGACCTCGAGGGGATCCGGGCCCTCGCTACGCATACGGAGCGACCGGTGCTGGCGGCTGGAGGCATCCGGTCGGCGGAGGATCTCGTGGCGGTGGCGGCCCTGCGCGGAACGGTGGAGGGCGCCATCGTGGGCCGGGCGTTGTACGAAGGGCTCGACCTGGCCGAGGCCCTCCGGGTGGTGGGCCGGAGGCCGAAGACGACCCCGTAGACTTCGGCATCCGATGGGCTTCCTCACGCAGATCGTGGACGACACCAAGCGCCGGCTGGAGCGGCGCCCGCTCGACGACGCGAAGCTGCTGGCGCTGGCGCTCCGGCAACCACCTCCGCGGCCGTTCGAGGAGGCCCTGTCGCGGGCCGACCCGCCCGGCGTGATCGCCGAGCTCAAGCGGTCGTCTCCCTCGGCCGGCCGGATCGCGGAGGCCGACGCGGCCGACCGAGCCCGCATCTACGAGGCGGCCGGGGCGACGGCCGTGTCGGTGTTGACGGAACCGGTCCATTTCGACGGCGCGCTGGCCGACCTGCGCGCGGCGCACCTGGCGGTCTCGATCCCGGTCCTGCGCAAGGACTTCCTCATCCACCCCTCCCAGGTCATCGAGTCGCGGGTGGAGGGCGCCGACGCGGTCCTGCTGATCGCGGCGGCGCTGGCGGACGCGGAGCTCGCCGCCATGCTGAACACCGCCGCCGACCTCGGCCTGGGGGGGCTGGTCGAGGCTCACGGCGAGGAGGACCTGGAGCGGGCCGTGGCGTCGGGGGCCCGGGTGATCGGCGTGAACGCTCGGGACCTGGAGACGCTGGAGGTGGATCTCGACCGGGCCCTGTCGTTGCTCGGACGGGTTCCGGGCGATCGCGTGGCGGTGCTCGAGAGCGGCGTGTCCCAGCCCGACCACGCCCGCCGGGCCGTAGCGGCGGGCGCCCGGGCGATCCTCGTGGGCGAGGTCCTGATGCGAGCCGCCAACCCCGCTGCCGGGGTTCGCGAGCTGCGGGGGAGCCGATGAGCACGTCCGGCGCGACGCTCCCGGACGCCCGAGGTCGGTTCGGTCCGTACGGAGGCCGGTACGTCCCCGAGGTGTTGATCCCGGCCCTGGACGAGCTCGCGGCGGCCTGGGAGGAGTTGCGCGAGGAACCCGGGTTCCGAGGAGAGCTCG
>DASUTU010000070.1:0-17968 GCA_036374435.1 Actinomycetota bacterium
CGGCCGCGACCCCGGCGGCCCGCTCCGGCGGGGCCTCGTCCGGGGTGCGCGTCCCCGGCGTGAAGTGGCCCCGGACCTCCGCCGGCAGGAACCGCGTGAGCTGCGCGTACCAATGGCGGTCCTCATACCCGCGGTTCGATCGGTGGTAGCGGAGCGGAAAGGTGACGCGAAGCGTGTCCCGGGCCCGCGTCAAGGCCACGTAGAACAACCGCCGCTCCTCCTCGATCTCGTCCGGGTCGCCGGTGGCGAGGTCGGAGGGGATCATGCCGTCGGCGGCGTGGATGACGTGCACGACGTCCCATTCGCCGCCTTTGGCCGAGTGGATCGTCGAGAGCACGACGTAGTCCTCGTCCCGGTGCGGCGGCCCGGCCAGGTCCGAGGTCGAGATCGGCGGGTCGAGCGTGAGGTCGGTGACGAACCGCTCGCGAGTCTCGAACCCGCCGGCGAGATGCTCGAGCTGCTCCAGGTCACGCAGCCTCGGGTCCGGCTGGTCGTACCGCCGGCGGACCAACGGCTCGAGGAACCGCCGCACCCGCTCGACCTGCGCGGGCGGGGGCGGCGGAGGGTCGGCCAAGTCCCGGAACGCCGAGCGGAGCCCGTCGAGCTCCCGCCGCGCCGGGGCCGGCACCGCGAGGGCCTGCTCCAGGAACCGGACCATGGGATCGCCCGGCGCCGTGACCCCCACCGCCAACATGATGCGGCGGGCGCCCGCGGGACCGACGCCATCCAGGAGCTGGAGGACGCGGAACCAGGAGACCTCGTCTCTCGGGTTGTCGGCGATCCGGAGCACCGCGAGCGCGTCTTTGACGTGGGCGGCCTCGAGGAACTTCAGCCCGCCGTACTTCACGAACGGGACGTTGCGGCGGGTGAGCTCGATCTCGAGCAGGGCGCTGTGGTGACCGGCCCGGAACAACACGGCCTGCTCCCGCAGCGGGATGCCGAGCTCGCGATGGCGCAGGATCGCGTCGGCCACCGCGACGGCCTGGTCCCGTTCGTCGACGCACGTGACGAGCTCGGGCCGGTCGCCGCCGGCGCGGTCGGTCCAGAGCGTCTTCTCGTGCCACTGCGGCGAGAGGGCGATCACGGCGTTCGTGGCGTCGAGGATCGGCCGGGTCGAGCGGTAGTTGCGCTCGAGCTTGAGGATCGTGGTCCCGGGGAACCGCTGGGGGAACTCGAGGATGTTTCGGACCGTGGCCGATCGGAAGGCGTAGATCGCCTGCGCGTCGTCGCCGACCACCATGAGGCCGTCCCCGTCCGGACGGAGCGCCGCCAGGATGTCGGCCTGGAGCGGGTTCGTGTCCTGGTACTCGTCCACGAGCAGATGGTCGAAGGCCTCGGCGACGGCCGGGCCGGCCGTGGGATGGCGGGCCAGGGCGTGCCAGTACAGGAGCAGGTCGTCGTAGTCCAGCGCCTGCTGGCCGCGCTTGCGCTCCGTGTACCGCTCGAAGATCGACCGGACGCCCTCGAGCTCCTCGGCGCACCAGGGATATTCGCGCTCGAGGACCTCGGCCAGCTTGGCCTGCGCGTTCACGACCCGCGAATACACGTCGGCCAGGGTCTCCTTCCGCGGGAACCGCCGGTCACCCTCGCCCAGGTCGAGCTCGCCGCGGATCAGGTCCATCAGGTCGGCCGTGTCGGACCGGTCGAGCACGGTGAACCCGGGGGACAGGCCGAGCGCCCCGCCGTGGCTCCGCAGCAGCCGGTTGGCCGTGGCGTGGAACGTCCCGCCCCACACGCGGCCCAACCCCCGGGCGCCGGTCAAGGTGGCCGCTCGGGCCAACATCTCTCGCGCCGCCCGGCGGGTGAACGTCAGCAGGAGGATCCGCTCGGGGGCGACGCCGCGGTCCACCAGGCGAGCCACCCGGCAGGCCAGGGTCCAGGTCTTCCCGGAGCCGGCCCCCGCCACCACCAGCAGCGGCCCGCCGACGTGCTCCACGGCGGCGCGTTGCTGCGGGTTCAGCCGTTCCAGGGCGTCGAACATGCGTTCGGGCAGCATAAGAGCGCCCACCGACGGGTGCAAGGAGCCTCGGGCGGGACCCGCAGGTCGCGGGGTTCAGCTCCCGGCGGGCGCGACGCGGTTCGGGTCCGTCAGGTAGATCTCGTGGTGATACCCGTTGGGGGCGAGGTCGTGCTCCGGCAGGAACTCGTGGTGCAGGTTCCCCGCGACGAAGTCGTTCATGTCGTCGGCCCACCACAGGCCCTCGAGCGGGGGCTCGACGAAGCGAGTGTCCATCCGCTCCTTGGCGATGCGTTTGACCGGGTAGATCGCGGAGAAGAGCCAGCGCACGGCCCGGGAGAACGCCTCACCGTTCGGGTCTCCCTCCCCGTCGATCATCACGAACTGCAGGTCCGGCACGTCCACCAGGACGAACTCGTCTGCCGGCGGCAGGTAGAGCTCCTCCAGTCGGCGCCGGTCGTCAAGCGCGCCCATCTCGTCCCTCCTCAGGCCAGGGTTTCGAGGACATGTAGCCGAGGGTGTGCGCCACCCACTCCGCCTCGGCACGCAACTGGCCGAGCGCGAAGTCGAACAACGCGTCGACGAAGTCGGGCAGCGGTTGCTGGTCGACCTGGATGTCGCCGAGTCGCGTGATCTCGGCCGCGATCGCCACCCCACGCTCCTCGAGAGCGCCGAGCGCCGCGGCGCGTTCGAGCACCGGCCAATGGGCCATGCCCAACAGCACGGACCCGTAGCTCGGGCGCACGGTCCGCAGCGCCTCGAGCGACTGCTCCGCCAGGGTCGCGAGCCCCGCGTCGGTCGCCCGGACGACCTTCTTCGCCTTGGCTCCCGTCGGCTCCGCCACCGCCACGAGCCCGAGCTTCTCGAGCTTCCCCAGGACGAAATAGATCGAGGAGAACCCGATCTGGGTCCATTCGCGCGTGCCGCGCTGTTCGATCACCTGCTCGAGCTCGTAGCCGTGGCGCGGCATCTCGGCGACCAGGCCCAGGACGAGGAGCTCGGCGGGGGTGAGCACCTTCACGGCGCTATTCTATTACTAGAATACAAGATAAACGAACCGCACACCCCGGTCAGCTCGCCACCGGGCCGGGTTCAGCCCACGAGCGTCGAGGCGTGGTCCGGGACCGAGTGGAAGGCCTCTCGCGGCGGGCGATGGTAGCCCTCGTCGGCCTGGCGCTGCGGGATCTCGATCCGGGGGTGGCCGACCGGCTCGTACGGGATCAACGAGAGCAGGTGCGCGATGCAGTTCAGGCGGGCCCGGGGTTTGTCGTCGGCCTCGACCACGTACCAGGGCGCCTCGGGGATGTCCGTGTGTACGAACATCTCGTCGCGGGCCCGGGAGTAGTCCACGTAGCGCGACCGGGAGAACAGGTCGGTCTCCGAGAGCTTCCAGCGGCGGATCGGGTCGTCGATGCGGGCCCGGAATCGGCGTTCCTGCTCCTCGTCGGAGACGGAGAACCAGTACTTGATCAGGCGGATGCCGTCTTCGACCAGGAGCCGCTCGACGATCGGGACCTGGCGCAGGAACCGGACGTGTTCTTCGGGGGTGCAGAAGCCCAGGACCTTCTCGATGCCGCCGCGGTTGTACCAGCTCCGGTCGAACAGGACGATCTCGCCGGCGGCCGGGAGCTCGTCGATGTACCGCTGGAAGTACCACTGCGTCCGCTGGCGCTCGGTGGGTTTGGGGAGGGCGACGATCCGCGTGATCCGGGGGTTCATGTGCTGGGTGATCCGTTTGATCGTGCCGCCTTTGCCGGCGGCGTCGCGGCCCTCGAACAGCACGACGATCCGCGCGCCGGTGGCGGCCACCCAGTCCTCCATCTTGACGAGCTCCTCCTGGAGTCGCCGGAGCTCCCTGTTGTAGGCCTTCTTCGGGATCGCGCTGGTGCGGTCCTCGCGGTCCTCGTGCTGGGCCTTCCGCTTCTTGGCCTCGGCCTGGGTGCCCACCTCGTCCCCCTCGCGCCGGATCGTTCGATCTTCGCACGACGGCGCACTCGGTACGATCTGGGGCATGTGCCGGAGCATCAAGCGGTTGCGCGAGGGCGACGTCCCCGCGAGCGAGCAGGAGATCCGGGAGGCGGCCCTCCAGTACGTGCGGAAGGTGAGCGGGTTCCGGGCGCCGTCGCGCCGCCACGAGGACGCGTTCAACCAGGCCGTGGAGGAGATCGCCGCGGTCTCCCAACGCCTGGTCGAGTCGGTCACGGCGAGGCTGCCCGGGTAGACGGGCGGTTCACGGACCGGCGGCCCGGGCGGAGCGTTAGGCTCTGGCGCACCATGGGCTACCCCCTCGAGCCGTCGCCGGAGCAGATGCGCGAGATGGGCGAGGCTGCCGTCGCGTACGCGATCGACTACCTCGGCCGGCGCGACGACGCCCCGGCCCACGGGTTCGAGGGCGGCGCGGAGGTGGCCGAGGCGTACCGCGCCTCGCCGCCGGAGGAGGGCGGGGAGTTCGGCCCGCTGCTCGACCTGGTGGAGACGGCCGCCACGTATGCTTCGGACAACGCCGGCCCCGGCTTCCTCGCCTACATCCCCGGCGGCGGCCTGTATGCGTCGTCGCTCGCGGACTTCCTCTCCAACACGATCGACAAGTTCGTGAACCTGTGGGGCGAGGCCCCCGTGGCCGCCCAGATCGAGAACAACGTCGTCCGCTGGTTGTGCGACCTGTTCGCGTACCCGCCCCGGTCCCGCGGCGTCCTGACGTCCGGTGGATCGATGGCCAACTTCTCCGCGATCGTGACCGCCCGGCGCGATCGCCTGTCCGAGGACTTCCTCGAGGGCACGATGTACGTCAGCGAACACGTGCACGCCTCGGTCACGAAGGCGGCGATGCTGGCCGGGTTCCCGATGGCGAACGTGCGCTCCGTCGCCGCGGACGACCGGCTGCGGATGGACGTCGACGAGCTCCGTCGCCGTGTGGGCGAGGACCGCGCCGCCGGCATGCGGCCGTTCGCCGTGGTGGCCTCGGCCGGAACGACGAACACCGGTGCCATCGACCCCCTCGATGCGATCGCGGACGTGGCCGCGGCCGAGGGGCTGTGGCTCCACGCCGACGCCGCCTATGGGGGGTTCTTCCAGCTCACTGAGCGCGGCCGCGAACGCTTCCGCGGCATCGAGCGCGCCGACTCGATCACGCTCGACCCGCACAAAGGCCTGTTCCTCCCGTACGGGACGGGTGCGCTCGTGGTGAGCGAGGGGCGGTTGCTCCGCGACGCGCACCACATCGGCACGAGCGCGTACCTGCAGGACCTGGCGGCGGACGCGCAGATCCCCAACTTCGCGGAGTATTCGGCCGAGCTCTCTCGTGACTTCCGCGGCCTGCGGGTGTGGTTCCCCCTGAAGCTGCACGGGGTGGGGGCCTTCCGCGAGGCGCTGGACGAGAAGCTCGACCTCGCCGAGCACCTGTATTCGGGCCTGTCCGACGTCCCCGAGATCGAGCTCCCCTGGCGGCCAGAGCTCTCGATCGTGCCGTTCCGGCTGCGCGGCGGCGACGACGACGCGAACCGGCGCCTGCTCGAGGCCATCAACGACTCGAAGCGGGTGTTCCTGTCCAGCACCGTGATCCACGGCCGGTTCACGCTCCGGGCCTGCATCCTGTCGCACCGCACCCACCGCGACCGCGTCGACGAATGCATCGACATCGTCCGGCGCGCGGCGGCCGAGATCGCCCGCGCCTGAGGCGATGCCCGAGCTCCCCGAGGTCCACGCCCTGGCCGAACGGTTGTCCGAGGCCGTGGGTGGGTCGACGTTCGAGACGGCCGACGTCCTCCAGTTCTCGTCGCTGAAGACGGTGACGCCGCGGGCCGCCGAGCTGGCCGGCCGGCCGGTCGACGGCGTGGGACGGCGAGGAAAATACCTGGTGTTCGACCTGGACGGGCCGCGGATCCTCGTGCACCTGTCCCAGGGCGGCCGGGTCGACGTGGAGCAGCCGCCGAAGTCCACGAAGCCGCGGGGAGCCGTGGTGCGCTTCCGGTTCCGGGAGCGCCCGTCGGTGCTGGTGAAGGAGTTCGGCCGGGAGCGCAAGGCGGGATGGTGGGTGCTCGCCGAGGAGGACGAGGGGCCGCTGGCCAGGCTCGGGCCCGAACCCGGCGACGAGGCGTTCCGGCGGCACGTGCTCGACGGCGACGACGCCAGGCGGGTCCACACGATCCTGCGGGACCAACGCACCGTCGCCGGGCTGGGCCGCGGCTACACCGACGACGTCCTGCACCGGGCCAAGCTCTCCCCGTACGCGACGCTGGTCTCGCTCGGGGTCCATCAGCGACGAGCGCTGCTGGAAGCGATCTCGTCCGTGCTCGCCGAGGCGCTCGAGATCGAGCGCAGGCGTACCGGCGGCCTGCCCACGAAGATCGGCGACCACTTCTCCGTGCACGGCCGTGCGGGTGAGCCCTGTCCCGTGTGCGGCGACGACCTGCGCCGCGTGTCCTACGAGTCTCACGAGGTCGCCTACTGCCCGACGTGCCAGACGGGCGGGAAGGTGCTGGCCGACCGTCGGCTCTCCCGCCTGCTCCGGTGACCCGGGACCTGCACGCCCTGCCGAAGGTGGACCTCCATGTCCACCTCGAAGGGTCGATGCGTCCGACCACGGTGGTCGAGCTCGCCGAGCGCGCCGGCGTCGAGCTGCCCGAGGGCCTGCGGGAGGGCCGGTACGAGTTCCGCGACTTCCGGCACTTCATCGACGAGTGGGTGGCTGGCCTGCGCTGCCTTCGACGACCGAACGACTTCCGCCGCGTGGCGCTCGAGTTCTGCGAGGACCAGTCGGCGGAGGGCGTTCGCTACGCCGAGGTGTCCGTGTCGCTCCCGGACCACGCCGAGCGCCTGAACGACTGGGACCTCGCGCTGGGTTCGGTCCTCGAGGGCCTCGCCGAGGGCGAACGCCGCTTCGGGATCGTTGCCCGGGTGTATGTCGACGTCGTGCGGGGCATCGACCTCGCCCTGTCGCGCCGCGCCATGGAAGTGGCGGCGGACCACCTCGAGGACGGGGTGATCGGCATCGGCCTGGGCGGGGAGGAACGGTTCCCGCCCGAACCGTACGAGTCGATCTTCCGCGAGGGGATCGAGCGCGGCCTTCGGTCGATCCCGCACGCCGGAGAGACGCACGGCCCCGAGTCGATCCGCGGCGCGATCGGCCACCTGGGCGCCGAGCGGATCGGCCACGGGATCCGGGTGCTCGAGGACCCGGTGCTGGTCGAGGAGGTGGTGGCGCGGGGGATCGGCTTCGACGTCTGCCCGACGTCGAACCTCATGACCAGGTCGGTGCCCAGCCTGGAGGAGCACCCCCTCCCGGCCATGCTCGACGCCGGCATCCGATGTTCGCTGGCGAGCGACGATCCCTCGATGTTCCACTCGTTCCTGACCGACGAATACGAACTGAGCCGCCGCGTGTTCGGGTTCGACGACGAGCGGATCGCCCGGCTGGCCACGAGCGGGGTCCGGACGTCGTTCGCGCCGGAGGAGCTGAAGGCGGAGGTGGAGGCGGAGATCGCCGGGTGGCTGGGTGGGACGTCGGGTCGACGTTCGTAAGGCCGAGAAACGGTTAGCAAGCCGAGAAGCCGTTAATCAACCGTGTCACGCGTAATGGGAAATCAAGTGCGATAGCATTTCTCCCGGCATGACAAGCCTGACGTTCGAGTGGCCGGGGCGGGGACTCGCCGTGGACCTCGCCGGCACCGTGGTCGTGCTGTCGCCGGGGCGCGAGATCGACCTCCTCACGTCGCCGAACGACCTGGCCCACTGGCTCCGGGTGGAGGAGCCGTGGCTCGGGCCCGCGGCGGAGGAGGCGGCGTTGCGACTGCCCGACTTCCGCGGGCTGCGCGGGGCGATCCGCGACCTGTTCGGCGCGGTGGTCGCCGGTGAGCCGATCCCCGACGGGCCGGTCGACGACCTAAACGCCGCGAGCGCCGCCGTGCCGACGTATCCGGTCCTGGACGTCCGAGATCCGTCCCGCCCCTCCGTGGCTACCGTCGCCGGCGCGACCAAAGGCCGTACGGCCGCGCTCCTGGCGGCGATCGCCCGTTCGGCCGTCGAGATCGTGGGCGGGCCCGACCGCGACCGGCTCCGCGTGTGTCCGGCGCCCCGGTGCGGCAGGTTCTTCGTGTCGTCCCGGCCCGGCCGTCGGTGGTGCACCGACGCCTGCGGAAACCGGGCGAGGGTGGCCCGGCATCTCCAACGGCGACGGGCCACCGGCTGACCGCCGGTCCGGCGGCGGGACGGGCTCCCTGGGCCGGGCGTGTCCGGACGGCTCCTTCATCCTCCCTCGAGCGACCTACACTTCGCGCGTGATCGTCTGCCCCTCCTGCTCGGATACGAACCCGGACAACGCGCGGTTCTGCGTCTCGTGCGGCTCGCCGCTGGAGATCTCCGGGCGGGCCCCGGACGAGGAGCGCAAGCTCGTGACGGTCGTGTTCGCCGAGCTGCTGGATCTCGAGGAGGCCGGCGACCCCGAGGACCTGCGGCGGGTCCTCGACCCCTACCACGCGCGGGTGGGCCGGATCGTCGCCAACCACGGCGGGACGATCGACAAGTACATGGGCTCGACCGTCCTGTGCGTGTTCGGGGCGCCGGTCGCGCACGAAGACGATCCCGAACGCGGCGTCCGCTCGGCGCTTCGGATCCGCGACGCCGTGGCCGAGCTCGGCCTGTCGGTGCGCCTCGGCGTCAACACGGGAGAAGCGGTCGTGGCCTTGCCCGGGAGCGGCCCGCAGATCGGCGAGGCGGTCACCGGCGACGTGGTCAACACCGCGTCCCGCCTCCAGACGGCCGCGGGGCCGGGCGAGGTGCTGGTCGGCTCGGCCACCCACGCCGCCACCGCGTTGGTCTTCGACTGGGCCGACCACGAGCCGGTGCTGGTGAAAGGCAAGACGGAGCCGCAGATCGTGTGGCTCGCCGTGGCGCCCCGTAGCCGGTTCGGGTTCGACGTCCGGATCGGTTCGACCTCGCCGTTCATCGGGCGCAAGGACCAGCTCGGGCAGCTTCGGTTCGTGTTCCAGCGCGCCGTGGCCGAGTCCACGGTCCAGCTCGTCACGATCACCGGTGAAGCGGGCATCGGGAAGAGCCGCCTGATCCAGGAGCTGTCGGACATCGCCGAGGAGTGGCCGAACCTGGTGCGGTGGCGCCAGGGGCGGTCCCTGCCCTACGGCGAGGGCCTGGGGTTCTGGCCGCTCGGAGAGATGGTGCGGGCCGACGCCGGCATCCTCGAGTCCGACTTGCCCGAGGAGGCCGATGCAAAGCTCCGGCAGTCGATCGAGCCGTACGTTCCCGCGGCGGAGCGCGAGTGGCTCCGTGCCCGCCTTGCGCCGCTGGCCCGAGCCGAACGCGCCCTTCCCGACGCCGACCGGCAGGAGCTGTTCAACGCGTGGCGGCGGTGGTTCGAGGCGTTGGCCGCGGACTCCCCCTTCGTGGTCGTCTTCGAGGACCTGCACTGGGCCGACGACGTCCTGCTCGAGTTCGTGGAGCACCTCGTGGACTGGGCGGTCGGGTTGCCGCTGATGGTGGTCTGCGCCGCCCGCCCCGAGCTCTACGAGCGGCACCCGGCCTGGGGCGGGGGGCGGCAGAACTCGACCTCGATCGCGTTGCCCCCCCTGACGCGGCAGGAGACCGCCATGTTGCTCGGCGGGTTGCTGGAGACGGTGGTCCTGCCGCCGGCCACGCAGGCCGAGCTCCTGGACCGCAGCGGCGGCAACCCCTTGTACGCCGAGGAATACGTGCGCATGGTGCGCGACCGCGGCGCGATCGAGCAGGGCACGGTGGTGGCGGTCGAGATGCCGCCGTCGGTCCATCAGCTCATCGGGGCCCGGATCGACACGTTGCCTCCCACGGAGAAGGACGTGCTCCAGGACGCCGCCGTCGTGGGGAAGGTGTTCTGGTCCGGCGCCGTCGAGGCGGTGAGCGGCCTGCCGGAGGACGTCGTCGTCCGGGCCCTGCGCGAGTCGGTGAAGCGGGAGTTCGTCCGGCGCGTTCGCCCGGGGTCGTTCGAGGGGCAGGAGGAATACGCGTTCAACCACCTGCTCGTCCAGGAGGTGGCGTACGGGCAGATCCCGCGGGCCGGCCGCGCCAGCCGTCACGTCGCCGTGGCGAGGTGGATCCGGGCCGCCGCCGGGGATCGCGTCTACGACGTCGCCGAGCTGCTCGCCCACCACTACGGCGAGGCCCTGGCGAACACGAAGGCGACGGATCCGACCAAGAACGTGGCCGGGCTCGAGGCGGCCACCGGGGCGGCGCTCATGATGTCGGGCGACCGCGCCAAACGCCTCGACGCCACCCGGGCCGTGGTGTTCTACCGACGGGCGCGGCTCGTGCTCGCGCCCGATGATCCCGAGTGCCGACGAGCCGTGCTCGAGTCGGCGGAGGCGGCAGAGGAGGCCGGGCGCCTGGCCGAGGCCGAGACCGATTTCGACCAGGCGATCGAGGAGTACCGCGCTTCGGGCGACCGGCTCGGGCTCGGCGAGGCGCTGGCTCGCCGGGCGCGGTCGATCCAGCGGCACGGGGGGGCGGCCCGGGCGCTGCTGGAGGAGGCGGTCTCGATCCTGGAGACCGAACCGCCGGGCCCGGAGCTGGTCCGCGCGACCACGCGGATGGCCGGACACCTGTTCGTGGCCGGCGACAACGCCGGCGCCGTGGGCTGGGCCGAACGCGCGCTCGCGCTCGCCGAGGATCTCGGCATCGAGGACGAGGTGGTGCTGGCGCTCCAGTACCGCGGGGCCGCCCGGGCGCAGACGGGCGACCGCGAGGGACTGGACGACCTTCGGGCGGCGCTCCGGCGCGGGCTCGAGCTCGGCCTCGGCAACGAGGTGGCCACGACCTACAACAACCTGGCCTACCTGCTGTGGTTCTGGGAGGGTTCGTCGGCCTCGCTGCCTGTGTGGGAGGAGATGTCGGCCTTCTGCCGGGTGCGCGGGTTCGACACCATGGCGATGTGGGCCGAGGCCGGTCGGATCGAGTCGTTGTTCGACGCCGGCCGGTGGGACGAGGTCCTGGAGGTCTCGAACCGGCTCCGCGCGTGGGTGCGGGAGCGCCAGCCCACCCGGATCGACATCGAAGCCCTCGCGTACCACGCGTGGGTTCACCTTCGCCGGGGGGACCTCGACGCCGCGGCCGAGGACGTGCAGGAGCTGTTGCCGATGGCGCGCGAGATCGCCTACGCCGAATACATCGCGCCCTCGTTGATGATCGCGACGGAGGTGGCGCTGGCGCGAGGGGACCCCGACGCCGCCATGGCGTTCCTCCGGGAGCTCGAGGACACCGTCGCCAACAGCACCGAGTACCTGCGCATGTACGGGCCGCTCGCGGTTCGGACCCTGCTCGCGGTCGGAAAGGTCGACGAGGCGGCCCGGTACGTCGAGGAGCCGGCCGGGCCGCTGCGGGTGCGCCTGTCGATGTTGACCTCGGCCGCCCTCGTCGCCGAGGCGCGGGGCGACCACGAGGGGGCGGCGGCCCGGTACGCCGAAGCCGTGGCCGGATGGGCCCAGCTCGGCTTCGCGTTGGAGGAGGCGCGTTCTCGGATCGAATTCGCCCGGTGTCTCCACGCGTTGGGGCGAAACGACGACGCGCGGGCCGAGCTCGAGCGCGCGCGTGCGCTGCTGGAGCCGCTCGGGGCGCGGCCGTTCCTCGAGCAGATCGGCGCCCCGTTGTGACCGCCGGCGGTGGGTCGGGCGGCGATCCCTTCTCCTGGCATCCCGAACCCGAGCTGATCGGCATCCGGGACCCCGGGCGAGCTCGCGCCGCCCTGGAGGCGTTCGGCCGGGCGGTGTGGCAGGCGAGCCTCGACTACGTCTACGACGAGGGGATGCGCCGTCCGGTCGCCCCCGAGACCTACCCGGAGATGCGCCGGGCGTTCTTCGGTCCCTCCGGCGACCCCGCTCCGGCGCCGAGGTCGCCGTCCCCCTCCGACCAGGTGCTGAAGGAGTTCCGCTCGCGGGTGGCGCCGTTCGTCTTCAACGCGCACCACCCCGGGGCGTTTAGCTACTTCACGGCCCCGCCGCTGCCGGCCTCGATCGCCGGGGAGGTCCTCTCCCAGTGGTTGCACCAGGGGATCGACGTGTGGGCCGCCGGGCCGATGGGGGCGCTGGTCGAGGAGGAGGTGGTGACCTGGCTGCGCGACCTGGTCGGGTTCGGCGACGGGAGCTGGGGCGTGCTCACCTCGGGCGGCGTCATGGCGAACGTCATGGCGATGACGGTGGCCCGCGACGTGCACCTGGCGGGGTTGCTCGGCGTGGACGAGCCGCCGCGCGGGGGGGCGCTCGAGAGCGTCCGTGTGTACGCGAGCGACCAGACGCACTTCTCGATCGAACGGGCGCTGGAGGTCCTGGGGTTCCCGCGCGGGACGCTCTCGATCGTCGGCTCGGACGCCGCATTCCGCCTGCACGGCGCGCCGGTCGAAGAGGCCGTCGAGCGCGACCGGGCGAACGGGCTCGTGCCGCTGGCCATCTCGGCCGTGGCGGGCTCGACGAACACGGGATCGGTCGACCTGGTGGGCGAACTCGCCGCTGTCGCGGAACGCCACGGGTTGTGGCTGCACGTGGACGCCGCCTACGGCGGGGCGGCGCGCCTGTCGGACCGCGACGCGGGACGGGTCCCCGACCTCGAGCGCGCCGACAGTGTGACGATCGATCCGCACAAGTGGTTCTTCCAGGCCTACGACATCGGAGGGTTGATGGTCCGCCGGCGCGAGGATCTCCTGCGGACGTTCCATCGTTCGCCCGAGTATTACCGGTCGCCGAAAGAAGCCCCGCTCAACTGGTATCAGTATTCGCTCGAGGGCACGCGGCGGTTCCGCGCGCTGAAGCTCTGGCTGTCGTGGAAACACCTCGGCACCGAGGGGCTCGGCCGGCTGGTCGAACGAACGAACGACCTCGCGGCCCACCTGGTTCGGCGGTGTCGGGAGCTCGGGTCGTTCGAGGTCGCGCCGGCGTCGCCGGAGCTGTCGGTGGTGTGTTTTCGGCATGTGCCGGCCGGGCTCGAGGGAGAGGAGCTCGACGCGTACCAGGACCGGCTCCAGCGAGCGCTCGAGGTCGACGGGTCGGGGTGGGTCTCCACCACCCGGTTGCGCGGGGCGACGTACCTGCGGGCGGGAGTCGTGAACTACCTGTCCACGCCGTCGGACGTGGACGGCGTGCTCGAGGCGTTGCTGCGCTTGTCGCCGTCGGTGCGCGATCCGAGCTAGCGGCGGCGCCCCAGGACGCCGCCGGCCACGACGGCGATCGCCCCCGCCCCGGCCGAGACGAGGAGCGCGATCGTGAGATCGGAGATCACGACGTCCCACGCGGCCGCGGCAGCCTCGGCCCGGGAGTCGGGCTCGATCCCCGACAACAGGAGCGAGCGGCCGGCCAGGAGCACCGCGAAGAGCACGAGGCAAGCCCCGGCGAGCGTGGCCCCGAACGGCAAGAGCGAGAACGGCCCGGCCAGGATCACCGCCACGACCACGAGCGCGAGCCCGACGATCAACAGCGCGAGGCTCACCGCGCGCTCGAACGCCACGATGCCGCGGAGCTGATCAGCCTGGCGCGACCCAACGACGACGGGTTCGGGCGCGTCGATCTCGGCGAGCATCTCGGCGACCTCCGGAGAGACCGGCTCGACCTCCTGCACGATCACGTCGAGCGGGCGATCGAGCTCCAGGGTGACCGGACCTTCGCCCTCGACGAGCTGAACCGCGGAGCGGCGGAGCACGTCCTCGAACACGGGGATGAATCGTTCGTCTCCCAAGACGGTCGCCGTGGTCGTGACGATGAACGTGCGCCCGACGCCGTCCACCGCTCCGTCGAGCAGCGGGTCGACGATGACCACGGCGAGCTCGGTCCGGATGCTGGGCTCCTCGAGCATGTCGCCGGCGAGGGCGGCGAAGGTCTCGGGGTCGCCGAGCGTGCGCTGGGCCCACACGCCCGACACGCCGAGCGCGATGGTCAGGCCGGCCAGGACCGCCAGCCAGGTGGCGAGGGTCGATCGGGCACGGGTGGGCCGGTCGCGAGGGGGTGCGGGGCGGGCCATCGGGCCTGGATATTAGGGCTTTGCCCGGCACGGTCGCGGGTACGGTAAAGGCCGTGGCCGAGAGGACCCTCTTCGTCCTGGCCGGACGGTACGAGCTCGGGCCGCTGGTCGGCCGCGGCGGAATGGCCGACGTCCACGCCGGGCGGGATCTCGAGCTCGACCGGCCGGTCGCGATCAAGCTGCTCGTCTCGCCGTACGACCGCGATCGGGACTTCGTTCGGCGTTTCCGGCGTGAGGCCAGGGCGGCCGCCCGTTTGAACCATCCCAACGTCGTCGCCGTCTACGACACCGGCTCCGACGGAGACCGCCACTTCATCGTGACCGAGCTCGTCACGGGCGAGTCGTTGTCGTCGCTGCTGGCGCGCGAGGGGCCACTGCCGCCGACCCGCGCCGTGGAGATCGCCAGTCAGGTCTGCCGCGCGTTGTCCGCGGCCCACGCCGAAGGCGTCGTGCATCGGGACGTCAAGCCGGGCAACGTGATGTTGACCGAAGATGGCCGCGTCAAGGTCGTGGACTTCGGCATCGCGCGAGCGGCCGGGTCCGAGGCCGTGACGCGAAGCGGCCTCGTGCTGGGGAGCGCGCCGTACCTGTCGCCGGAGCAGGCGCGAGGGGAGCCGGGTGAACCGCGCTCGGACCTGTACGGGCTGGGGTGTGTGCTGTACGAGATGTTGACTGGCCGGCCACCGTTCGCCGGCGAGACCTCCCTGGCGACGCTCTACCTCCACGTTCACGCCTCGCCGCTGCCGCCCGGCGCCGTCGCCGAGGTGCCGGCGGGCGTGGAGACGGTGGTCCTGCGCTGCCTGGAGAAAGACCCGGGGCGCCGGTTCGAGTCGGCCGCGGCCGTGGAGGAGGCGCTCGAGCGAGGCGCCACCGAGCCCCTTCCGGCCGCGGACCGGGCGACGGTGCCGCCGGCCACCGCGCCGTTGCCCGCGGTCGCGAAGGAATCGACGGTGCCGCTCGAGCGAGCGGATGTGCGGGCGGGTGTTGCTGCGGAGGCCTCGGCTGGCGGTGGGGCGCCTCGTCGCCGAGTCGACGGGCCACGGCCGGCGCTGTTCCTTGCGGTCTTCGTTGGCGTTCTGGCGCTTGCGGCGTTGGTGCTGTCGCAGCTCGCGGACACGCCGACAGTCGGAGGGAGGCGCGCCGACACGTCCCCGCCTCAGCAGTCGCCCGCGGCGACCGGCCCGAGAGGCGGGGCGCCGAACGATGCCGGGCTCGACGACGCGGCGGCTTTCGGTGCCCTGATGGAGGCGATCGATCTCGCCTCCGCGTCGGCGGAGCCGGACGACGTGTCCAAGCTGCGCGACCACGCGCAGCGGGTCAACGAGAAGGACCGGGAGGGCGAACCCGATAAAGCGGCCGAGGAGGCCGGCAAGCTCCTCGAGGAGCTCGGGAAGCTGGAGGAGGACGGCAAGATCGGCCAGGCCGAGGCGAGGGGGATTCGGGCGGCTCTGGAGGACGTGCTCGACGTCATCGGCGTGAGCGCCGGCGGTGGGGACGACGATGACGACGATGACGACGATTAGCTATAGGTCCCGGGCGCAACGGGCCGCTCGGCCTCGCCTTGCGGCGCTGGGCTCGGCCAGCATCTCGGCGGCGACGACCGGGAGATGGCGTGGCACATCGGCGCAACCCAACCGACCCGTTCCCCGGGCTCCGGGCACGGCTTGCCCGCGAATACGGTGACTCGGTGCCGGAGGACCTGATCGACGTGGCGGCCCGGGAGGCGATCGAGGACCTATCCGCCGCTCGGATCCGGGAGTTCGTCCCGGTCTTCGCTTGGCGCCGCGCCCGTGCGCGCCTTCGCCGGTAGCGGAACCCACCACTCGGCGAAGGCGCGGCGGCGCCGGGTTCGCAACCCTCTCGGTCCGCGAGCGAACCACGCCAGCTCCTCGCCCGAGTCGTTGCGGCGCGCCGTTGCGCTCCGGCAGGCGATGCCGGGTTCGCCGCGATCCCACGCCCGTTCACCGATGGGGCGACAGCGTTCGTGCGGGATGGGCGAGCCGTCTTCGTCGCGGGGGTACGTGATCGGCAGCCCGGCGGCCAGGCATCCCTCGGCGGTGACGACGTCCACGAACCGTTCGGGCGGCACCTCGGTCTCGACGAGGTCGGGTCCGGTCTCGGGGACGAGGTCGAACGCGTCGTAGGGGTGGCCCTCGAACCGCCCGAGCACGAACGAGCGGGCCACGTCGAGCGCGCTGAACAGGTAGACGACCGGGAACGACCCGGGTGGGTTCCACCGGCCGCCGCGCTCGCGCGCGTAGCGGGGGTCGAGCGGCCGGACCCAGCTCGGGTCGGCGACGCGGAGGTAGCGTCCGCCCCGCCGGACGTGCCGGAACGCCGGTGCGCGAGCCGTCACCCCGTGGACGCCCAGTCGAATGAGTCGCGGACGATCGCGAGGAGCTCGTCGTGCCGGTCGGCGGCGATCATCCCAAGCATCGTCTTGCCGCCGTACGCCGTTGCCGGCGTTCGCGCGATGCCCGGGATGCGGTCGGAGATCAACATCCGGTCGAGCACGTCGGCCACCCGGGCCACCGCGGTGACCTTGGCGGCCCGGACGGCGGGGACGCCGCGGTCGAGCCACTGGGAGACCGCCTGGCGACGGACGCCGAAGAGCTCGGCCGCCTCGGTCAGGCTGAGGCCGAAGACGCGGAGCACGCGCCGGAGCTCGGGTTCGGCCGCCTCCGCCAGGGCCGACCACACCAGGTGGGAGAATCGACGGCCGTCGGCCCTCCAGTGGGGGAGACCGGAGCCGTCGGGCGGCGCGAGGGGCTCGAGGCCGGTCACGGCGGCGCGCAGCTCGTTCAGTAGATACGCGGCGGCTCCGCGGCCCGGCCCGTACCGGGCGACCCACGGCGAAAACGGCGCCTGGAGCGCGAGCAGGTCGAGCACACGCTCCGAGGCCGGGGACGCCGAGCCGGTCGCGTCGATGACCACGAGGCCGCCATCCTCCGTGCCGGCGATGACATCCGCCCGCTCGTCGCGGATCGCGTGGAGGTAGGCCTCGACGAGATCGCGCCACGCACGAGCGTACGCGCGGGCGGCCCCATCCGAGCCGTCGACCGCGGCGGGCAGGACGCGGTCGATCTCGCGCACGATGGCCGGGGCGAGGGCCGCGGCCCGGCGCACAGCGACGTCGGGGTCGGCGGTCACCAAGGCGGACTGCATGACGCCACCAGCGTAGCGCAAGGAAGACGCAAGCGCAAGGGAAACGCAAGGGCGCAAGGGGTTCGATGGCTCAGGCGTTCTCGGGGTCCCCGTCCGGGTGATCCCCGGCGGGTCGAGATCGTCATCCGGCCGGGCGCCGCCGCCGTCGACGGGGGAGATGGACCCCGACCGCAGCCGACCGATCCCGACGATCAGCGCCGTCACGCCCAGCAGCAGCGTCGGCACGATCCATCCCAGCGACGGGTCCAGGTCGCGGAGGCGGACCCCCCCGACCAAGAACGCCAGCCCCGTCGCCAGGAACGCCAGCCCGAACACGAACGAGATGGCGTCGAAGGCGTGGCGCTTCACGATCTCGACTCCTCCCGCTCGAGCTCGCGGAGCTGCCGCCTCGTCGCCGACGTGCGGTACACGGACACGTCGCCGATCCCGACCTCGAGATCGAGCACGATCGTCGCTCCGTCGCCCCGACGCGGCTCCCATCGGCGCTCGAAGACACGGTCCAGACCATGCGGCGTGCCCTCGTTCTCGATCCACACGCGCCCGAGCCCGGTCCGTCCCCTCGCGACGACGTGCGCGTCGAACGGCACGGTGACGGAGATCTGCCCGAGGCCCGTGGTCGCCTCGAGCTCGAGCCGCGTTCGCGAGCCCACGAGTGGCGTGGTGTCGTACCAGATCTGTCCGACCACTCGATGAACGGCGACCTGGCCGGCCTCCTCCGGCAGGCGTTCGGCGAACACGTCCCCGAACCGCCCTCGAGCGGCAGCCGGATCACGCTCGCCAGCAACGTGACCGGCACGAGCAGGAGCGCCGGGGCGATGAGCCATCGCGCGCGTCCGGCGATCGTCCCCACGAGCAGTCCCACGC
>DASUTU010000071.1:0-10864 GCA_036374435.1 Actinomycetota bacterium
CCCTCGTCACGGTGTTGTTCCGACCGTTCATCTTCGAGGCTCACAACACGCAGGCGCTGGTGGCCGCGGTCGAAGGGAGCGTCCTCATCGCCATCGTCCTCTACCACTGGCGATCGCTCGTGGCGTCGCTGCGAGGTTTCCGCCGACAACCGTACGTCGCCTTCGTGCTCGCGTACGTTGCGATGTTCATCGTGGGGTTCTCCAGCATCGCCAACTTCGGCATCCTCGCGAGGCAACGCGTGCAGCTCTACCCGCTGTTCTTCGTGCTCTTGAGCCTGTCGGTGATCGATGCACGGTCCGCACATGGCGATGGAGGGACGTAGGGAGGCCTCCTCCGTTTCCCAGCCGACCGGCCGGTCCGTGCTGGACGCGGCGGGGGTCGTACTGGTCGGGGCGCTGGCGACGATCTCGGTGACGAGACCCGTCGGCGATGCCGGTCCGCAGCTCCAGCTCCTGGCTGCGGCATCGGCGACGCTGATCGGCGGACGGCTCCTGGCTTCGATCCATCGAGCGGTGCCTGCGGCTCTGGTCGCCGGGACCGCAGGCGGGATCGTGATCAGATGGTGGCCCGATCTGATCGGGACCGGTCCACTCGGAGGGCCGTTCGGCTACGAGAACGCGACCGGAGCGTTCTTCGTCCAGGCCGCGTTCGCCGGTGCGGTGGTGGCCGCGGCCACGCGGAGCGCGCCCCTCGTGGCCCTCGGACTCCTCGTGGCAGCGGCGTTGGGTGCGGTGGCGGTGCAGGCCTCCGTCGCCGCCTGGGTCACGCTCGGCCTCGGGCTCGTGGCGATCCCGGCGCTGTTCCGTCCGCGCTGGGCACGCCCGGCGGTGCTCGCCGCGGGTGCCCTGTTCCTCGCTGTTCTTGCCACGACCCTGGTCCTGGGCGCGGGCTACCGGGCAGGGGAAGGGGGTGGCGCGCTCCGGTCGGTGCTTACCGAGCGGCGGGTCGTCCTGTGGCACGAGTCGCTTGAGATCCTCCTGGACCACCCCGGTGGCATCGGGCCCGGTCGGTTCGCCGAGGTCGCGCCGACGGCGCTCGCGGACCGCGATGCGCGGTGGGCCCACAACGCGTTCCTCCAGCAGGGCGCGGAGCTGGGATGGATCGGGCTCGGGGTCACGGTGCTCCTGTTCCTGTGGGGGTTCGCTCGCCTGTGGGCCCATCCGCACTCCGACGCCGTCGTCGCCCTGGGGGCGGCGGCGCTGGCGGCGCTCGGGATCCACGCGAGCGTGGACTACGTCCTGCACTTCCCGGCCGTGCCGCTGGCGGCGGCCGCGCTCGTCGGGGCGGCGCAGGCCGCTCCGCGTCGGAGGCTCGATGATCGACGTGAACGGGATCGCGAGGAGGGCATCGAAGGCGGCGCTGCTCCCGTTCGGGTTGGCGGATCGCCGCCGGCCCGGTGACGTCGTCGTCCTCCTGTACCACCGGGTGGGTCCGTCCCGGTCGGAGATCGAGCTGCCCGCCGAGGCCTTAGGTCAGCAGCTCCACGAGCTCGCCACTCGCGAGCGCGTCCTGACGCTCGAGGACGCGGTGGCGGACGGCCACGGCGGCGTCGTGGTCACGTTCGACGACGGGACGCCGGACTTCCACGGGACGGTGCTTCCGCTGCTTGTCGAGCACCGGGTGCCGGTCCACCTGTACCTGGCGACCGGCCTCGTCGCCAACGACGCGGGCGACGGGCTCACGTGGTCCCAGCTGTCGGAGGCGGTCTCGACCGGTCTGGTCGCGGTGGGGTCGCACACGCACTCGCATGCGGACCTGTCCCGGGCGAACGAGCGCGACGCGGAGGAGGAGATGCGGAGGAGCAAGGAGCTGATCGAGGACCGGCTCGGTACCCCCTGCGATCACTTCGCCTACCCGTGGGCCGTCGGCTCGCCGGCCGCGGACCGGGCCGTCCGGCGGCTGTTCCGCAGCGCCGCGCTCCACGCCTGGCGGACCAACCGCGCCGGCGAGATCGACCCCTACCGGCTGGGGCGCGTTCCCATCTTGCGCAGCGACGGCCGGTTCTTCTTCCGGCGCAAGGTCCGCGGTCAGCTCGACACCGAGGCGTGGCTGTACCGGGCGCTCGGACGAGGGCCTTGGGGGAGGGAGTGATGGGGGTCAAGATCGCGCACGTCACGACCGTCGACCTGACGCTCCGGTTCCTGATCCTCGGACAGCTACGCCGGCTGCGCGAGGAGGGGTTCGAGGTCGTGGGGATCAGCGCGCCCGGGCCGTGGGTGGCCGAGCTCGAGGCGGAGGGGATCCGGCACATCCCCTGGACCAACGCCACCCGTGCCTGGGACCCCAGGGCGGACGCCAGGGCCTTTGCCGAGCTCGTGAGGATCTTCCGCCGCGAGCGGTTCGACCTGGTCCACACCCACAACCCGAAGCCCGGCGTGATCGGCCGGATCGCCGCGCGGATCGCGGGCATCCCGTGCGTCATGAACACCGTTCACGGGTACTGGGCGACCCCCGAGGACCGAATCGCCAAACGTGTGTCGGTGCTCGGCGCCGAATGGGTCGCCGCGCGCTTTAGCGATGTCGAGCTCTTCCAGAGCCTGGAGGACCTGCACTGGGCGTTCAGGCGGCGGATCGTCCGGCCGTCCAAGGCGGTCCACCTCGGGAACGGGACGGACCTGTCCGTGTTCGATCCCGGCGCGGTCCCCGATCGTCGCCGGTTGGAGCTGCGACGCGAGCTCGGCATCGAGCCCGACGATCTGGTCGTCGGGACGGTGGGCCGGATGGTCGCGGAGAAGGGGTACCGCGAGCTGTTCGCGGCGGCGCGCGAGGTCCGGACCAAGGTCCGAGGCGTGCGGTTCCTCGCGGTCGGCGAGATCGACACCGAGAAAGGTGATCGATTGACCGACGAGGAGGTCGGGGCCTCGATGGACGACGTGATCTTCACGGGCTGGCGGCCTGACGTGCGAGATCTCCTGTCCATCATGGACGTCTTCGTGCTGGCCTCCTGGCGCGAAGGTCTGCCCCGCTCCGCGATCGAAGCTGCCGCGATGGGACGACCGCTCGTGGTCACCGACATCCGCGGGTGTCGCGAAGTGGTCCGTGGTGGGATGGGCGGCCTCGTGGTCCCGCCCCGCCGGGCGGACCGGCTGACCGACGCGATCCTCCGCCTGACCGGGGACGACGAGCTTCGAACGCGGCTCGGACGGGAGGCACGCGAGGCGGCGCTCCGCCGGTTCGACGAGCGGAGGGTCGCGGAGACCGTCGTCGAACAGACCCGGAACCTGCTGGCCCGCAAGGCACGGCCCCTGCCCGGCGCCACACGCGTCGTCCGCGCGGCCCGCTCCTCGGACGCCCGCGCGCTGGCCCGTCTCCACCGCTCGGAGATGCCGGACGCCTTCCTGCCGATGCTCGGGAAGTCGTTCCTGCGTCAGCTCTACCGCGCGATCGTTTCGGACCGGCACGCCGTGGCCCTGGTGGCCGAAGAGGAGGGACGGGTGGTGGGGTTCGCCGCCGCGGTGCCGTCGGTCCGGGCGTTCTACCGGCGCTTCTACCGAACGCGCGGACCGCTGGCTGCGCTCGTCGCCCTGCCCCATGTGCTGTCGCCGCACGTGATCCGCCGTGTGCTGGAGACGGCGAGGTACCCGGCCGGGGTGCAGGGGCTGCCGGACGCGGAGCTGCTCGCGATCGTGGTCGACGGTCCCTATCGGGCGCGAGGGCTCGGGCGCGACCTCGCCCGGCGCGCAGTGGACGATCTCGCTGCGCGCGGCGTCGACCGCGTCAAGGTCGTCGTAGGCGCCGACAACGCCGTCGCGAACCGGTTCTACCGCCGGATCGGATTCGAGCCGACCGCCCGCATCGAGGTTCACCGGGGCAGCCCGAGCGACGTGCTGGTGATGTCGTGGCGTTCGTGATCGCGTTCCTCGTGACGCTGGTGGCGATGCCCCTGTGTATCGTCGCCGGAACCGCCCTCGGGCTGGTCGACCGCCCGTCCGACGACGGGCTGAAGATCCACGTCCGGCCGGTGCCGCTCACCGGTGGGGTGGCGGTAGCGGCAGGGGCCGTGGTCGGGCTCGCCGTCGCCGAACCGGTTCCGTGGTGGCTGCCGACGGCCGTCGGGCTCGCACTCATCGTCGGCGCCGCGGACGACGCCCGGCCTCTGTCGCCGTGGATCCGGATCGCGGTCCAGGGTGCCGCCGGCGCCGTGCTGGTGATCGGCGGGGTCCGCTTCGAGGCGCTCGGGATCATGGCGGCCGCGGCCGTGGTGCTGGCCACGTTGGCCTGCGCGAACGCCGTCAACCTCATGGACGGCCAGGACGGGCTGGCCGGTGGGCTGTCGGCCATCGCCGCGGCCGGCCTGCTCCTTACGATGCCGGATGGTGGAGACGGCGGAATCCTCGCCGTGGCCCTCTGCGGGTCGCTCGTCGCCTTCCTGTTCTGGAACCGCCCTCCGGCCCGCGTGTTCCTCGGCAACGGCGGCGCCTACGCGGTGGGCGTGGTGCTCGCCGTGCTCACGGCGCCGGCCGGGCGGGCGGGGTGGACCGGACTGCTCGCGGCGGCCGTCTGCCTCGGCCCGTTCGCCTACGAGCTGGCCTCCACGGTCGTCCGACGGGTCGCTCGCGGTCGGTCGCTCGCGATCGGAGACCGCGGGCACGCCTACGACGTGGCCGCCGAGCGGCTCGGCGGGCGCACGCGCTCGACGGTGTTGTTCCTCTTCCTCGGCGCCGCCTCGATCCCGGTCGCCGTCGGGGTGTCCCGTGGCGCCCCCGCGGTTGCGCTCGTCGTGACGGCGGCCTACGCGGGTGCGCTGGTGCTGGGGGACGTGGTCCTGAGACGACCGCGCAGCTTCACGAGGAAGGTCTCCGATGAGCCGGCCCGCTGAGAGCGATCTGCCCGCCGTGCTCGGCGGCGTCCCGATGTTCCCCGACGGGCTGTCGCTGGCGCGGCCGTCGGTCCCTGATCCCGCGGCGGTGGGCCGTCACGTCGAGCGGATCTTGGCGAGCGGCGTGATGACGAACGGCTCCCTGGTCCGCGAGCTCGAGCGGCGGGCCGCTGAGTACCTGGGGGTGCGGCACTGCGTCGCGGTCGCCTCCTGCACCGCGGGCCTGATGCTCGTGCTCCGCGCGGCGGACCTGGCCGGGGACGTCGTCGTGCCCTCGTTCACGTTCGCGGCGACGGCGCACGCCGTGGCCTGGAACGGGCTGCACCCGGTCTTCGCGGACGTGGACCCCGAGACGCTGACCCTCGACCCGGATTCGGTGTCCCGCGCGATCGGGGTCCGGACCGGCGCGATCCTTGCCACCCACGTCTACGGGACGCCCTGCGACGTCGAGGGGCTGCAGGCGCTCGCTCGGAGGAACGGCATCCGCCTGTTCTTCGACGCGGCGCACGCGTTCGGCTCGAAGTACCGGGGTACCAACGTCGGGGGCTTCGGCGACGCCGAGGTGTTCAGCCTCTCTCCCACGAAGATCCTCATCGCCGCCGAGGGCGGCCTCATCGCCACGAACGACGACCTGCTGGCGGAGCGCTGCCGGATCGGGCGCGACTACGGGAATCCGGGCGACTACGATTGCCGCTTCGTCGGCCTGAACGCCCGGATGTCGGAACTCCACGCGGCCGTGGCGCTCGATTCGCTGAGCGCGATCGAGGAGCGCGTCGACGAGCGGAACCGGCTCGCTCAGCTCTACAGGAACGCTCTGTCCGATGTACCGGGTGTCGGCTTCCCCCTGGTGCAGTCCGGAGATCGGAGCACCTTCAAGGACATGACGATTCTCGTCGACGCGGGCCCGTTCGGTATCGACGCGGACGGGCTCGCCGTCGCCCTTTCGGCCGAAGGCATCGAGACGAGGCGCTATTACTCACCTCCAGTCCACCGGATGCACGCCTACCTGGGCTCGAACGGCACGGTGCCCCTGACCTGCACCGATGCGGCCTCGGCCCGTGCCCTGGCGCTCCCCCTGTGGGTGGGGATGACGAACGAGCAGGTCGAACGGGTGAGGCGGGCGATTGCCCGGATCGGAGAGCACGCGGAGTGAGCTCGCGGTGGCAGAACGGGCTTCGGAACGGAACGAGGGGTGATCGATTCGTGCCCACCGGATGGTTCGTCGACCGTTTCAGGGTGCTCTCGTACGGGTTTCGCGTCCGCAGCAACGTCGCGTACGCCGACGAGGTGTTCTCGCGCCTCCTGGGCCCGCTTCGAGCCAACGGTCGCGGTGCGCTGCCCACCTACACGCTCCGGGACCGCGGCGAGGGCTTCACGCGCCGCTTCGTGTTGCATCTGGGCCGTTCGAAGATCCAGGAGGTCGTGTCCCCGGGCTCGATGCTGGAGGGGCTCATCGCCGACTTCTGTCGGCGGGCCATCGAGTCGACCGAGCTCCTGGCTATCCACGCCGGCGTCGTTTCCGTCGACGGCGTGGCCGCCGTATTCCCCGCCCCACCCGACGCCGGCAAGACCACGCTGACCGCCGGGCTCACGCGTGTCGGTTTCGAGTTCCTGTCCGACGAGGTCGCGGCGATCGATACAGAAACCTGCCTCGTTCATCCGTTCCCGCGCCCCGTCCTGATGGATCCGTCCTCGGTGGACCTGCTCGACGGGCTCGGCGATCAGCTCCCCCCTGCCTACGAGGCCTTCCGGCGGAGCCGCTACCACCTCGCGCCCGACGATCTGCGCCCGGGAGCGCTCGGCGGCATAAGCAGGATCGGACTGGTCGTTGTCCCCGCCTACCGCGGCGGAGTGGCGACGACCGTGGAGCCCATGAGCCGGGCCGACACGCTGATGCACCTCGCGAACACGGCGTTCAACCTGGAACGGCTCGGTCGTCCGGGGTTTGACGCGCTCGCGCGGGTGGCTCGGGACTCCCGTGGCTACCGCCTGGCGATCGGTGACCTCGGCGACGCGATCGCGCATGTCGCCGATCTCCTCCGCTCGGAGGGGACCCGATGACACCCGTGGAACTGGAGGCGATGTCTCCGGACCAACGGGCTGCGACCGACCGGCTCGCTGTGCGCGCGTTCCAGGTCCTCTCGTTCGGGTGCATCGTGAGGTGCGAAGACCGTTGGACGGGGGAGACGCTCGATCGTCTCCTGGAGCCGTTCCGGGTCGACCACCTGAGAACTCCCGGAGCCACCTACTCCCTCCTCGGTCTCCCCGATGGCCCATCGGCGTTCGGTCTGTTCGAGGCCGACCGATGCATCCGGCGGTCGCACTCGCCCGACCTGCTCCTCGAGCTTCTCCTCTGGGACCTCAACAGGAGAGCGATCGCGTCCGTCGAGGACCGCATCGTGCTGCACGCGGCTGCGGCCTCACGCGGGGGCCGTGCCCTGCTGCTCCCCGGGGGCCCCGACGCCGGGAAGACGACGACCGTGGCGGGGCTCGTCCGCGCGGGCTTCGACTATCTGACCGACGAGGCGGCGTTGATCGATCCCGAGGCGCTCGAGGTGCACCCGTATCCGAGGCCGCTGACGCTGTCGGGGAGGTCGGCACGGATGGTGCTCGGGGCGCGAGGATCGGGACGGCGGCGGGGCGCGAACGTCCATGTGGTTCCCGACGATCTGCGGCCGCGTGCCACTGGACGGCGCTGCGCCGTCGATACGATCGTATTCCCCCGCTACGTCGAGGACGCCGAGACAAGCATCGAGCGACTGCCGCGGGCAGAGGCCCTCGAGGGGCTGGTGCGCGCCGCGTTCAACCTGCCCGCGTGGGGGCCGAAGGGGTTCGAGGCGCTCGGCGAACTCGTGCGTCGGGCCGCGTGCTTCACGCTGACGATCGGTGATCTCCCGACGGCCGTTCGGTCCATCGAGTCGGTCGTCCGAGCGAGCGGGATGCCGTCGCGGCCTCGCTAATCGCCTGACTGCTGCCGCCCCCGGGCCGCTGGCACCGGAGGGGCCCGTCGGCCCGAGGCCGTCTGGAGCGACTACGGGGCCGTCTCCTCGCAGCAGATCATCAGCTCGACGTGCGAGATCGCCTGCTGGACGTTGCAGGTATTGATGGTGATGGTGTTGGTCCCGCTGCCCTCGAACTCGTGGCAATCAGGCCCGGTCTTCGCGGTCGCGCGATCGATCCGGCACGTGTCGGCGACCGTGACGCTCCAGATGCAGTCGGGCAACGCGGGATCCTTCGTGACGGTCACGAAGAAGTCGCACCCGCCCTCGGTCTCGAGAACGTCGGGGCTCGTGGGGTCCAAGCAGTCCCGGGCACCGAACCCCGTCTCGCACTTGCCTCCGGTCTCGATCTTGATGCGGTAGCAGATCAGCTGTGGCGACTCGTTCTGGGCCCACGCGCGCCGCATGTTCATCGTCTGCACGGCGGGGGCTGCCCAGGCGACGGCTCCTGCGGCCGCCATGCGCTTCAGCGCCTGCCGTCTGGTGATGCCGTCTCGCGTATCCTCGGGCTCTTCGCTCACGTTCCGCCCCCCTCTGTGGGCAGCCACGCACGGCAGTTAGCCGGACCGTTGAACGGACCGTATCGGCCGATAGCAGCAGTGCGGATGAGCGGAACAGCGTGGATTTCTTACGCAACCCGGACGTAGGGAAAGGCGGCCCGGATCGCATGGGCGTTCTGGAGGAGCTCGTCGGGAGACCGGAGGAGGCCTGGCCACGCTGCGCTCCGCGATCTCCTGGCTCCTAGATTCGGTTCCCGGCAGCAGTGTCGACGGCTGAGGCCCTCCGATCGGGGGATCGGAGCCCTGGAAACGATGCGATCCCGGCGCTCCAGCCGGATCACCGACCTTGGAGGTCGGCCCGGGCACCGTAAGCTGCCCCGCGATGCGCTCCCTGGTGACCGGCGCCGCCGGGTTCGTCGGCTCGCACCTTTCCCGGAGCCTGGTCGCTGAGGGCCACGAGGTGGTAGCGCTCGACGACCTGTCCGATGGCAGGCTCGAGAACCTCGCCGAGGCGCCCGAGGTTCGCTTCGAGCGGGCCGACGTGCGAGACGAGGAGGCCGTGCGCTCGGCCGCGCGTGGGTGCGATGTCGTCTTCCACCAGGGTGCGATGCGCTCGGTGCCACGCTCGATCGCCATGCCCGAGCGCACCACCGACGTGAACGTCCGCGGGACGCTCAACGTGCTCCTCGCGGCCCGGGACGCATCCGCGGCGGTTGTGTTCGCCTCGTCCTCCTCGGTCTACGGCGACCAGTCGACGTTCCCGCTCCGCGAGGACCTCGCACCCCTCCCGCGTTCTCCCTACGCCGCCAGCAAGCTGGCCGGGGAGGCCTATTGCCGAGCCTGGTGGCTCTCCTTCTCCCTCCCCACGATCTCCCTTCGCTACTTCAACGTGTACGGGCCGGGCCAGGACCCCGCGAACGAGTACGCGGCCGTGATCCCGCGCTTCATCCAAGCCTGCCTGGACGGCGCACGCCCCGAGGTGCACGGGGACGGGGAACAGTCCAGGGACTTCACCTTCATTGACGACGTCGTCGAGGCCAACCTGCTCGCGTCCCGCGCGCCCGAGCGCGCCTTCGGGCGCGTCCTGAACGTCGGCGGCGGTGCCGACCCCACCTCGGTCAACCGGATCCTTCGGATCGTGGCCGAGCTCACCGGCTGGGACTCCGATCCCGTCCGCACCCCACCGCGGGAGGGCGACGTCCGTCGGACCGAAGCGGACATCTCCCTCGCGCACGAGCTGATCGGCTACAAACCTCATGTCGGCATCGAAGAGGGACTGCGCAGAACCGTGGAGTGGTTCCGAACGAAGGCCACTCGATAGTCAGATGGGGGAGCGCTCGGTGCCGGCCTTGGCCAGGCCGACGATCAGGCCGGTGGTGAAGAGCCCCTCAACCCCGGCGACCAGCCACCAGAGCAGGGTCGGCGACCCCGAAGGCGTACCGATCGCCGCGTTCAGGCCGGAGAGAACCGCGATGGCGGCACCCGTCAGAACGAAGGCCCACGACCACCACCACAACTCCTCGATCCGCTGAGCGACGAGGATCATGAGCAGCGCCATGCCCACGATCAGGATCCCCACCATCCGAACCCAGGCGTACTCCCGCAGGGCGGGTTGGCCGAACAGGTCCTCGAGCACCACGGCCGGGAACAAGGCCAGGACGACCCCGGAGGCGGACCAGATCCCCGCTTCCCAGTACAAGACCAATCGAAGGACCTTCACGCACGCCATCCTCGCAGGTCGGGAAGTTGGGCCGTTGGTAGCATGAGCGCCGCAGACGGGGGACCGGCTCCGTTTCGTGACCACCCGACCTCAAAGGACCGAAATGACGGACACGCCGCGGGTCGCGGTCATCGGGCTGGACTGCGCCACTCCCCAGCTCCTGTTCCGCGACTTCGCCGAAGTGACACCCAACATCCATTCTCTGATGGAGCGTGGGATGTGGGGCGATCTCGAGAGCATCACCCCGCCGATCACCGTGCCCGCCTGGGCCTGCGCCATGACGGGAAAGACCCCCGGTCAGCTCGGGATCTACGGGTTCCGCAACCGCAAGGACACCACGTACGAGGGACTTTCGATCGCCACCGCGAACGCCATCACGGACACGGCGGTGTGGGACGCGCTCGGTGCCAAAGACCTACGCTCGCTCCTGATCGGGGTGCCTCCGAGCTTCCCTCCACCGAAGGAGTTCCCCGGCTGGCGAGTCGGGTGTTTCCTCACGCCCCCCTCCGCGAAGTCGTGGGCCTATCCGGCGGAGCTCGAGACCGAGATCGTCGCCGAGCTCGGCCCCGGCGACGACTACGTCTTCGACATTCCCGACTTCCGCCGCGCCGGCTACGACGAGGTGCTCGACCAGGTCTTCAAGATGACCGAGCGCCGGTTCCGGGTCGGCCGGCGGCTCGCGACCGAAAAGTCGTGGGACTTCTTCATGTTGTGCGAGATCGCCCCCGACCGGCTGCACCACGTCTTCTGGCAACACTGGGACCCCATGCACCCGCTGCACGAGCCGGGCAACAAGTACGAAGGGGTGTTCGAGGACTACTACCG
>DASUTU010000072.1:0-12807 GCA_036374435.1 Actinomycetota bacterium
CGGTGGATCAGGTTAGAGGCGCGTGTGCGCTCGAGGAGCCCGAACCTCGTTCCGCTGGTGACGAACTCTGCGTACCCCGCATCGCGGAGCTTGAAGGGGAGCCTCACCACGTCCCGATAGAACGCCGCCGACACATCCACATCGCGGACGCAGAGGATCACATAGCCGACGCTCTCCACGGCCACTATCGAACCACAGGCTGTCCGCAGACAGAAAGTTGAGGGAGCTCCAGGGTTCCGTCGCGATTGTCTTGTTTCCGGGTCTTGGCGGGCGGTGCTCGTGCAGCGTCGAGATGCCGTTCCGGGCCCGGTCGACGTGACCGAAGGAGGAGACGATGGGCGGATATCTACCTCAGGTCTTCGAGCGGTTCGGCTCCGACTACCCCGCCGTGATGGAGGCCTTCCGGGGCCTCGCGGAACGCCTGCACGAAGCCGGGCCCCTCTCGGCGAGGGAGCGCAGGCTGGCGAAGCTCGGGATCGCGATCGGCAGGGAATCCGAGGGGGGCGTCCGGTCTCACGCCCGGAAGGCCCTCGCCGGAGGCATCGAGCGCGAGGCTATCCGGCATGTGGCGCTGCTCGCTATCTCCACCGCGGGCTACCCGGCCGCCATGGCTGCCTTCGGCTGGATCAACGAGGTCCTGGACCTAGAGGGATAGGCAGCCTCAGCCCGAGGTTCGGCCGGCCGTGACGTGGGCCCTGGAAAGAGCGGCTAACCCCCGGGTGATCCGTGTCCACACGAGGGTCGAGCTCACTCGGGCCACCATCGAGAAGTGCCCGCCGGCGAGCCCACCCGAAGGGCTCCGCTCCTTGCTCACAGTGGACGGGGTCCGCTCCGTCGACCTGCACCGGTACCGGGCGCGGCTGAACCTAAGTCCCGGTTGCGACGCCAAGCCGGCGTGGGATGGGGTAGCGCGGGCCATCGAGCAAGCGTGGGGGGCTCCCGCTCCCCTTCCCGGCGAGCCTGCTCCACGAGCGTTCGATGTCGACTACGAAGGACCCAGGATCGTGGCCGAGAGCCCGGAGATGGCCGGTCTCGACCCAACCCTCGTGGCTCTGTTCCGGGTCCCCGGGGTGGCCGAGGTCATCCTCGAGGCTGGCAGGGTATGGGTCCGGCCGGGCCGCCTGTTCTCCTGGGAGGACGTGGAGACCTCGGTCCGCCGGGCTCTGCAGAGTACCTAGCGGGAGCGGCGACGACGGCTGTTCCCGTCACCCTTCCTTCGCCGCGTCTCCCACGAGCGCCTCGGCATCACCCCGGATGAGATCGACGGCGGCACACCCCGGTCCTCAGCCGCCCGAAGGAACTGGCGGACCGTCTCGAGGCGTACCGAGTCTCGATCGCCAGCCACGAGCCGGATGCTCCGTCACGGGGCGTCGATGGTTGATGGGCGATCGGCGTCGCCGGTTCTGGGGCATCGCTTTGGCTGACCGCCTGGAGGGCTATTGTCTCGAGACGCGTATCCACTTCTCGCTGTCTGCCATCGATGAACCGACGATTAAGAGGTCTGCTCATGGCCAACGATGAGATGGTCAATGTCCGCTACATGGTCGACGACGTCGACGAGTCGATTGCCTTCTACACCAAGTACCTCGGGTTCGAACTCTTGACGAGCGCATCGCCCGCCTTCGCGGACATCAAGCGGGGGAACCTGAGGCTGCTCCTCGCCGGGTCCCAAAGTTCGGCAGGGCGTCCCATGCCCGACGGCCGCACACCAGGTCCCGGAGGGTGGAATCGGATCCACTTCGTCGTCGACGACATCGACGCTGAAGTCGCACGCCGGCGCGACGCCGGGGCAACCTTCCGCAACGACATCGTGACTGGGCCCGGCGGGAAGCAGATCCTGCTCCAGGATCCATCCGGCAATGTGGTCGAGCTCTTCCAGCCGCGGCACGCTAATCCGACAAGCGCACTGTGACCTTGGACCGACCGCAATCCGACGCGCCTAGGGCGTCGGGGCGGTCGCAGCCGCGACTCTTGGGTTTGAAGACCGAAACGTGGTTCCCCACGGTCGGGGAGCGATGGGGGAGGCCCGCTGAGGTGTTGAGGAGAAATCGGAGAGACCTGAGGGGTGGACGGGCCATAGCCGGTCGGCCGGTGCACAAACCAAAGCGGATCAGGCGTCCACCTCCAGTGATCGAACGAACACGAGCTCGGGCGATTCGAAGACGCGTCCTAGATAGACAGTGCGCGGCCCCGGGCACCGTTCGTCCGAACGCCGGACGCGTTATCGGATCGAAGGCCGGGGCCGGTCCGCCGAGCCGAGGTGGCGAAGCTTCTCCGGGTTCGCGACGGCCCGGATCGACTGCACGAAGCCGTCGGCGATGTCCAGCACTACGACCCCGAACGGCAGACCCTCGGAGTCGAAGAACAACGCGCCGGGTTGCCCGTTGATCTCGACGAAGTCCACCTGCGAGATGAGCCTCAGGCCGCGTTCGGCCACCCCCTGGAGGAGCCTGGCCACTCGCTCCTTCCCGTGGACCGGGCGCGGGAACGCCTGGGCCACCCCGCCGCCGTCGCCGTAGGCGACCACGTCGGCGGCGAGCAGGTCGAGCAGTCCCTCCGTGTCGCCGTTGGTGGCGGCCTGGAAGAACCGGCGCGCCAGCTCCTCTCGGCGGGCTCGATCCGCCTCGAACCTGGGACGTTTCGCGTCGACCTGCCGCCGGGCCCGCGTGAGGATCTGCCGGCAGTTGTCCTCGCTCTTGCCGACCACCGACGCGATCTCGTCGTAGGGGTAGTCGAACACCTCGCGCAACAGGAACACGGCCCGCTCGACCGGGCTGAGGCTCTCCAGGAGGACCAGGAAGGCCATCGACAGGGAGTCGGCCGTCTCGGCGTGTTGGGAGGCATCGGGAGCGGCGTCGGTCAGCAGCGGTTCGGGGAGCCACGTGCCGACGTAGGTCTCGCGGCGCACGCGCGCCGAGCGGATGTGGTTGATCGACAGTCGCGTGGTGACGGTGGACAACCAGGCCTTTGGGGAGTCGATCACGACGCCTTCGCTCTGCTCACGATGCAGGCGGAGGAACGCCTCCTGGACGATGTCCTCGGCCTCGCTCACGCTGCCCACCATCCGGTAGGCGATCGAGAACAGCAGAGGGCGGAGCTCCTCGTGGACCTCGGTCACCGGCGCCTCCGGTCGAACGTTCCGCTTCATCATCGATCACAGACGCTTCAGACGTCCCGTCTGTGACACCGGTGGGGTGTCACAGACGCCGCCGGCCCCCTGTCTCCACTCGTGAGGGTCCCGATCGAGCGGCCCGATCGAGCGGCCCGATCGAACGGCCCGATCGAACGGCCCGATCCAACGGAAGGAGACCACGATGTCGGACCAGCCTCGAACCACCAGCGCCGGCCCGCGCTCGAGCTCGACCGGCCCGGACCTGCCCAGCCTGGGCGGCGTCTTGTTCGGATCGATCCTGTTCATCACCGGGTGGACGCTGATCATGACGGTGTTCCTGATCCCGGCCGGGCTGTTGCTGTTCGCGGCCGGGCTCGGCTTGATGCTCGAACCGAAACGCCGCGGCCCGTGATCCGGGCGGCTCGCCCGCCCCGCTCCCTGTCGCCGGCCGCACGTACCATCGGCCGGTGCTCCTGGAGGAGATCGCCCGAACGTCGGCCGAGCTCGCGAAGACGCCGGGACGGCTGGCGAAGGTCGAGCTGCTGGCATCGTGCCTTCGCCGGCTCCGTCCCGACGAGGTCGCCGTCGCGGTGGCGTACCTGTCCGGCTCGTTGCCGCAGGGCACGGTCGGCGTGGGGTGGGCGTCGCTTCGGGACGCGGCGGGCGCCACGCCGGCCGTGCCCTCCCTCGAGGTGCTGGACGTGCACGACGTGCTCGAGCGCATCAAGGCCGCGACGGGCAAAGGCAGCCAGGCGGCCCGGCGAGGCGACCTCGCCCGGCTGTTCGCCCTGGCCACCGAACCCGAGCGCACGTTCTTGACCGGGCTCCTCCTGGGCGACCTTCGCCAGGGCGCGCTCGAGGGGCTGATGGTGGAGGCCGTGGCCCGCGCGGCGGGCCGCCCGGCGGTCGAGGTGCGACGCGCCCTCATGGTCGCCGGGGAGCTCGGGCCGGTGGCCGTCGCCGCGCTCGGCGGCGCGTCGCTCGACGACTTCCGGCCGACGGTCCTGCGGCCGCTCCAGCCGATGTTGGCCCAGACGGCCGAAGACGTGGAGGACGCCATACGGCGTCTCGGCCGCGCGGCGGTCGAGTGGAAGCTCGACGGGGCACGCCTCCAGGTGCACCGGCTGGGCGGCGAGGTCCGAGCCTTCACCAGGAACCTGGCGGACGTCACCGATCGGGTGCCCGAGGTGGTCGAGGCCGTCGCGGCGCTGCCGGTCACGTCGCTGATCCTCGACGGCGAGGCGATCGCGCTCCGGGAGGACGGCCGCCCGCACCCCTTCCAGACCACCATGAGCCGGTTCGGTAGCCGCCTGGACGTCGCGCGCCACCGCCAGTCGACGCCGCTGTCTCCGTTCTTCTTCGACTGCCTCCACCTGGAGGGGGACGACCTGATCGATCGTCCCGCGTCCGAACGTTCGGAGGCGCTCGAGGCGGCCCTTCCCGAGACGATCCGGGTCGTCCGGGAGGTCGTCGGCGATGCCGAGGCGGCGGGGCGGGTGTTCGAGTCCGCGCTCGCCGCCGGCCACGAGGGGGTGATGGTGAAGTCGCTGGACGCTCCGTACGAAGCCGGCCGTCGCGGCGCGAGCTGGCTCAAGGTGAAGCGCGCCCACACCCTCGACCTGGTGATCCTGGCGGCCGAATGGGGGCACGGTCGCCGCCGCGGCTGGCTGAGCAACCTCCATCTCGGGGCGCGGGATCCGGTCACGGGGTCGTTCGTGATGCTCGGCAAGACGTTCAAGGGCCTGACCGACCGCATGTTGGAGTGGCAGACCGAACGCCTGCTGGAGCTGGAGACCTCGCGCGAGGGCATCACGGTGTTCGTCCGGCCCGAGGTCGTGGTCGAAGTGGCGTTCGACGGCATCCAGGCCAGCCCGCGGTACCCGGGCGGCATGGCCCTGCGATTCGCTCGCGTCAAGGGCTACCGGCCCGACAAACGTCCCGACGACGCCGACACGGTGACCACCGTCCGCGCGATCCACGCGGGTGCGACTGCTTCGTAGGCCGGATCTTCGCGCGGCGAGTTCCGGTGCGGCGGTCCGAGGCGGCGTTGCCGAACCCTACCCGGCGGAGCGGCCGGCCGGGCCTCCCGTCTCGCTGGCCCGGATCGCGGCCTCCTTGTTCGGGGCCGGCTCGCCCGGCAGGTGGAGGAGGTTCTCGACGGTCCGGACGCCGGCGACGCCGCGGACCCGCTCCACGATCTCGTCGATCTCGGACCGGGAGTCGAGCTCGCCTCGCAGCACGGCGATGCCGCCGGTCACCTCGAGCGTGATGCGGTCCTTCGGGACGTCCGCCGAGCCGAGCACGTCACTCTGGACGCGCTGCGCCAGCGTGACGTCGTCGACGTCGAGCCGGTCGGGCCCCGGCGATCGCAACTCGGAGAGGCGGCCCTCCGCCATGTGCGACAGGTAGCGGCCCCGCCGTTCCGCCGTCTCGCGGGCGCGGCGGGCCTTGGCCGCCGCCTGGTCCCGGGTTCGCGTTCGCCGGCCGCGGCCGGACACCGGGTCGAAGAAATACGCGATGGCGGCCCCTGCCGCCACGCCGAAGGCCAAGGTGCGCAGACGCATCGGAGATCCCTCCCGATTCGGGACCGAGACGCTCCCGGCCCTCTTCCCGACGCTTCCCGACTCCTCGCGCGGCCAAACGCGCCACGGCGCAGGCCGGCCCGGTGGCTCCGGTCGCTACAGCAGCGTGGCGCTCACCGTGATCTCCGGGACGGCGGCGAGCGCCCGGGATACCGGGCAGTCCTTCTTCGACTGCTCGGCGATCGAGCGGAACGTGTCCTGGTCGATCCCGCCGCCCACGCGGACCTGGGTTTCGAGGTCGATGCGCGTCACCGAGAACCCGGCGTCGCCCTTCGTCAGGTGGACCTTCGCCGTGGTCGAGACCTCTTGGGGGTCGAACCCCGCCTTCCCGAGGTCGCCCGCGAACTTCATCGAGAAGCACCCGGCATGCGCGGCCGCGATGAGCTCCTCCGGGTTCGTGCCTTCGCCCTCCTCGAAGCGCGAGGCGAACGAATAGGCGCCTTCGTACGCGCCGCCTCCCAGGCGCATCGTGCCGCGGCCCTCGGTCAGCGTGCCGGTCCAGTGCGCATCGGCGGTTCGAACGGCCATGTTCCCCTCCTCTGATCGGTCTCGGCCTGTCTCTCGGCACCGTACCCGAGCCGGAGGCCCCGAGACACCGAATCATGAGGGTCGCCTCGAGCGCCGAGCTCGACCGGATCCGCTCCGGGATCCCCGAGGCCCTGCGCGACGTGCTTCCGGACGAGCTGGACAAGGTGCGCGAGGCCACCGCGGCCGAGTTCGAACGTGTTCGCGAGCAGATCCCCGACCAGGTCGAGCGCGCGGTGATCGCCCGGATGGGGGCGATCACCGTCGCGGACCCGGCTCAGGGGGAGGACGCCGAGCCGCGCTAGCAGACCTTGAGGAGGAAGGGATACGGGTCGGCGGCCGGCCCGTTGTTCGGGTGCCACTCGAAGTGGTCGTGGTTGGCGCTCGTGTTCCCGGTGGCGCCGACGTAGCCGATCACGTCGCCGATCTCCACAGGGCCGAGCGTCCCGTAGGCCGACAGGTGCGCGTTGTACACGTACCCGTATCTCCCGTACACCTTGACCGCGTTGCCGCCCAGGTTGTTCGGGACGGCGACGGCGGTTCCGGGGAAGGGCGCCACGATCGGCGTGCCGCCGGGCGCCATGATGTCGTTCCCCTGATGGACGTGGTCGCCGCCGCGCTCGGGGGAGCGGTGGACCCAAATGCCGAAGTCGTTGGCGATGGCGTGCGGCCCCTGCACGGGGCAAACCGCGAACGGCCGAACCTTCAGCAGGACCTCGAGCACGGCGTCTATCGCGTCGTCTTTGTGGTCCTTCAGCTGCGCGAACAACTTCCGCGAAAGCTCGAGCTTGCGATCGAGCTGGGCCTGCTGCACCTGGAGCTGCTGGATCGCGAGCTGACGAGCTCGTTGCAGTCGCAACATCTGCGCGCGGCCGCGGGAGAGCCGCTCGGCGTTGTTCTGGACGCGATGGGCTAGCAGGTCGTCCCGGCGGTTCATCTCGGTGATGATCGAGATGCGGGCCGCTGCCTCCGCCGCTGAGGTCGCCGTCAGCAGGTACAGGACGGGCGCCCCCGGTCCCTCGATGAACGCCTCGCGGTTGCGGTCGTCCAGGTTCTGCTGCAGCTGGGCCAGGTTCACCTCGAGCGCGTCGAGCTTGCCCTGGAGCTTGTCCATGTTCTTCTCGGCATGCAGGACCTGGTCGTGGTTGCGGGAGATCTGCGTGGCGAGCTTGTTCAGCTCTCGCTGGAGCGCGTTCATCCGCTTGGATTTCGCGCGGATCTTGGCCTTGGTCGCTCGAAGCTCCAGCCGAGCCTCGCGGAGCTCGTTGTCCACGGCAGCGGCGGGGCCGGGCACGCCGCCGAGCAGGAGGACGCCGACCGTCAGGAGCGCGATAGCGCGCGCGGGCGCACGCGAGGACCGCATGGGGCGACGGTACGGCTGCATATGGCGGTTCTCTACGGCGCAACGATGTAGCCCCTGGGCTCCCCTCGGGGTCCCCCGCCGCGACGAGCGGGTCCGCCGGGCGGCGGACCCGCTCGTCGGCCTCGTTGACCCTCGGCGCGACGGTTTGGGAGCGTGGAGAACATACGATCGACCGACCGGAGGATCACCAGCGAACCGTGCTTGCGATGTTGTGCGCTTCGACGCTGCCCCTGACGGCCCGCGGCGGGGACGAGCCGGAAGGCGCCGGCCAGGTGGCCAGGGGCCCGACGGCCGCAACGGCCGGCACGGGCGCGTCGCATCGTGCAGATCATGCTCGACAACCTGGCGGCCTAGGATGACGGGCCATGGCGCGCCAGAAGGCGGTGGGGATCAAAGACGTCGCCCGTGAGGCCGGCGTCTCCATCACCACCGTCTCGCACGCGTTGTCCGGCAAAGGCCGGTTGCCGGAGGAGACCCGGTTGCGGGTCCGGCGCGTGGCGGCGGAGCTCGGCTACACGCCGAACGCCGCCGCCCGGAGCCTGGCCGGCGGGCGGACGGGCCTGCTCGCGACGTACGTGTCGCTCCCCGGCAACGCCCCGCTCGCCTTCACCGAGATCGAGTACTACGTGGACGTGATCAACGCCGCCACGGCGGCGGCGATCGAGCGCGGGTACGCGCTGGTCGTCGCCCCGACCACCGCGGGCGACGAGACGTGGAGCCGGCTGCCGCTCGACGGCGCCGTCGTGATCGATCCGGCCGAAGGTGACCCGAGCCTGGCCGCCCTCCGCGAGCGCCACCTCGCGTTGGTGCTGATCGGACGCGACCTGCACGGCAGCCCGGACGACGTCGTCGTCCAGAACGACCGCGCGGCGGGCACCCGGACCGTCCTCGACCATCTGGCGCGGCGAGGCGCTCGGCGCGTCGGCGTGTTGACGTTCGAGACGTACGAGTCCTTCAGCGAGGACGCGGTGGACGAATACCGCGCGTGGTGCTCGCGACGCCGCCAGGTGCCGGTCGTGCTGGCGGCCACGGCCGATCCGACGGCCGGCGCCGAGGCGTTCCGACGGGGGGCTCGGGTCGTGTTCGACCTGCCGGAGACCGAACGCCCGGACGCGGTGTTCTGTCTCTACGAAGGGCTGGGCGCCGAGGTGCTGGCGCTCGCGGCCGACCGCGGCGTGTCGGTGCCGGGCGACCTCATGGTCGCGGCGATCGCCGAGATGGGTCTGGCCGAGACGACCATCCCCACGCTCACCACGCTGGAGCTCGACCAGGCGGCCCTCGGCGCGACGGCGGCCGAGCTGCTGATGGATCTGGTCGAGGGGGAGCCGGCGAGCTCCGTTCGGGACCTGCCGACGCGCCTCGTGCCCCGCGACTCGACCGCGCGTTGACGCCCGCTCCCGGCGCTTACCGGCGGCCGAGCGCCTCGATCAGGTCCGCGGCCAGCGTCTTGCCTTCGCGGCGCCGGATCCGCTCGCCGTGGGCGGCCAGGCGGTCGCGGAGCTCCCGATCGGCGAGCAGCCGGTCCACGGCCCGCCGGAGCTCCCGGTCCTCGAACGTGTACGTGTCGAGACGGACCCCGAAGCCGAGCTCGTGCACCCGCTGGGCGTTGTCGTACTGGTCCCAGAACAATGGCAACACGATCATGGGCTTGCCGAAGTGCAGGGCTTCGGTAGTCGTGTTGTTGCCGCCGTGGGTGATGACGAGGTCGACCAGCGGGATGATCGACGTCTGCGGGACGCGCCCTTCGCCCCACATGTTGTCCGGCAGGTCGATCTCGTCGGCCCGCGGGCCCTTCGACACGAGGTACCGGTGCGGCGTATCCGCGAGCACCTCGACCAGGCGACGCATCAGCTCGACGTCGGCCGAGCCGAGCGACCCGAGCGAGAGGTACACGAGCCCGCCGTCGCCGTCGCGCAACGACTCGGGTACTTCGAACGGCTCCTCGGTCTCGCGGACGCTCGAGTCGAGCCGGCGCCACGTCGGGGCGAGCGGCCGCGAGCGCGGGTAGTCGGCGACCTCGGGGAACACGTACAGGTTGAGATCCGGCGACTCGTGGATGAACTCGAGGTCGGGCAGGGGCGGCGTCCCCCGTTCGACCACCCAGTCGTTGTAGGAGCCCCACGGGTCCCGGTGGGTGCGTTCGTATTCGGCGCGGAACCCCTCCCAACCGTCGGCGTCGTCGATTGGGTAGCCGCTGAACGTCGGGGGGAGCGCTGGATCCTTCATCTCCAGCGGGTTGCAGCTCATGACTCGAACCCAGGGCGCGCCGCGGGTGAGCAGGGCGGGGAAGCAGTTCACGTTGTCCTCGACCACGACGTCCGGCTGCGCGCGGTCCAGGATGCCCTGGAGCTGATCTTCGCAGTACCGCGCCCCGTCGATGAGCGATCGCCACACGGGCTCGATGAAGGTCTCGAGCTGTTCGACGGTGGGCTTGCGGAATTCGGGAGCGGTCTCGGTGATGAAGTCCGTCCAGAACTGTCCGGCGTCCTGCTCCCCCTCGGGGGGTGGTGCGAGGTCGACCAGGTCCTCCTCGAACCCGAGTGGCTCGAGCTTGCCCTTCCACGACGCCTCGGCCGCGAACACCACTCGGTGGCCCCGCCGCTCCAGCACCTTGCCGATGCCGATGCAGTTGTTGGTCGGCCCGTACGCGCTTTCGGGCATGAACACGATGGTCAGCCGGTCATCGCCCATCGATCCGTTCCGTCTCCTTCCTCTGTTCCTCACGCCTCGTGCAAAAGCGCTTGCGCAGCGCGCGAGCGAGCCTATACGATGCCACGACTCGGGGCAGCGAAGGAGGGGGACTCTCATGCGGCTGCGTTCCTGGCGGCCGCTGCTCGCCGTGGTCGCCGCGTTGGCGGTCTTCGCGGCGGCGTGCGGCGACGACGGCGGCGAGACGGGCGACGGGGGTGACACCGGCGGACAGGGACCGACCACGGCCACCACCGGCGCGACCGGCGGTGAGGAGCTCGGGGGATCGATCGTCGTCTCGAACTGGGACGCCTACATGCCCGAGGACCTGATCCCCTCGTTCGAGGAGGCGACCGGCGTCGACGTCGAGCTCGCCATCCACACCACGAACGAAGACATCATGGGCAAGATCACCGCCCAGAACGGTGGGGGGTTCGACGTGGTGTTCGTGTCCGGCCAGTTCGTCCAGCCGCTGGTCGAGCAGGGATGGGCCGCCGAGCTCGACCACTCCGCGCTCCCGAACCTGGCGAACCTGTATCCCGAGGCGAACGAGCTCGGGTACGACCCGGGCAACACCCACTCGGCCCCCTACGCCTGGGGGACGACCGGCATCTGCTACCGGACCGACCTCGTCTCCGAGCCGCCGACGTCGTGGTCCATCTTCCACGACCCTCCGGCCGAGCTCGACGGCAAGATGACGATGCTCGGAACCGACCGGTGGCTGCTCCAGCCGGCCCTGCTCTCGCTCGGCTACTCGATCAACACCACCGACCCCGCCGAGATCGAGGCCGCCACTCAGTGGACGCTCGAGGCCAAGCAGCACCTCCTCGGCTTCGACGACACCACCTTCTACTCCAAGCTCGTCTCCGGCGAGGCGCTCGCCGTGCACGCCTGGGACGGCTGGTGCGAATATGGGCGCGCCGAGGAGCCCAACATCGAGTTCGTGATCCCGGACGAGGGCGGGGACCTGTGGACCGACACGATGGTCATCCTCGAGTCGAGCCAGAACAAGGACGCGGCGCACGCGTTCATCGACTTCGTCCTGGAGGCGTCGAACGGCAAGGCCATCTCGGAGCTGGTCCTGTACAAGGTCCCGAACCAGGCCGGGATGGAGCAGGTGGACCCGACGGTGATCGAGTCGTTCCCGACGCTCGCGCTCGAGCCGGCCGAGCTTCTGGCGCAGGAGCCGGTCCGGGACGTCGGCACCGACGGCATCCGGCTCTGGACGGACGCGGTCACGCAGATCCGGGCCGGGTAGCTCGATGAGCGTGGCCGGCGCCGAACCCGCGCCGCGCCGCGCCCGTGGGGTCTGGCTCCGACGGGGGGTCCTGCTCGGCCCGGGCGTCGGCTACTGGGTCGCGTTCTTCGTGGTCCCGATCGGGCTGCTGCTGCTGTACAGCGTCTACGAGCGGGGCCCGTTCGGCGGCGTGGTCCGCACGTTCACGTTCGAGAACTACGAACGGCTGATCGATCCGCTGTACACGCGCGTGCTGCTGAACTCGTTGCGCATCGCGCTGCTGTCGACGGCCCTGGCGCTGCTGCTCGGCTACCCGGCCGCCTACGCCATCGCGACGGCGCCGCGGCGGTGGCGCGTGCCGCTGCTGTTCCTGGTGGTGCTGCCATTCTGGACGAGCTTCCTGATCCGCACGTATGCGTGGATCGTGCTGCTCAATCCGGCCGGGTTGATCAACCGGCTGCTCGGGGCGGCCGGAGCGGGGCCGTTTTCGTTGCTCTACAACGAGTTCGCGATCGTGATCGGCCTGGCGTACGCGTACCTGCCCCTGATGATCCTGCCGATCTACTCCTCGATCGAACGCCTGGGGGGTGAGCCGCGCGAGGCGGCCTCGGACCTGTACGCGTCGCCGTGGACCACGTTCCGGACGGTGTTGCTGCCGCTGACGATGCCGGGGGTCGCGGCGGGCTCCATCTTCGTGTTCGTCCCGAGCATGGGGAACTTCATCGTGCCCGAGCTGCTCGGCGGCGGGCGCGAGATCATGGTCGGCAACCTGATCCAGCAGCAGTTCCTCTCGGCGCGCGACTGGCCGTTCGGCGCCGCGATCGCGGTCGGCCTGATCGCCATCATGCTGGTGTTGCTGGCGGGCCAGGCGCTCGTGCTCCGGCGAGAACAGGGGACCGCCGAACGGTCGCCCGCGCGCGAGGTGCACACGAGGCGCCGGTATCTCCGAGCGCACCTCGGCGTCGTCTACGGCTTCCTGTACCTGCCGATCGCCGTTCTGGTGGTCCTGTCGTTCAACGACGCCGGCCTGCCGACGGCCTGGGGCGGGCTCTCGCTTCGCTGGTACCGCTCGGTGATCTCGAACGCGCCCATCCTGGCCTCGGTCCGCACCACGCTAATCGTGGCCGTTGCCGTCACCGCCATCGCCACGGTGCTCGGCACGTTGCTCGCCGTCGGGCTGCACCGAACGGTGCGCAGCCGCACCCTCGATTCGGTGTTGTTCCTGCCCGCCGTGATCCCGGACATCGTGCTCGCCATCGCGCTGTTGTCCTTCTTCAACTTCGCGAGCGTCGGGCTCGGC
>DASUTU010000073.1:0-9455 GCA_036374435.1 Actinomycetota bacterium
GCTGCTTCCTCCTGACGATCGCGAAGGGGGGCCACACCTGGAAGCACAACGTCCGAGCGCGATCCGGAGACGTCCGATCCTCGGCGGACTCATCAACGAGTACGTAGCGGCGGCGTGATGGTTGAGTTCTTGCACCCGACGCGGCGTCGCGATCGAGGCGCGGGCGCGTCGCGAGCTTGGGGAACGTCGCTACGAGTCGCTCCGCGATTCGATCGGCAGGCTGATCGAGCGCCAGGGCGAGATCGCCGAGGAGTAGACCTCAGGTCACGGCGACGTCGAGGAGCTTCCCGACGCCGTACGTGATCGCCGCGGCGGACCCCCCGATCGACAGCATGCGGATCGCCGACAGTTCGGCCGAGCGGCCGGTGAGGAACGACGTGGCGGCTCCGACGCCGAGCAGGGTGATCGCCGAAACGACGCCGGATGCAACTACGGCCGGGGTTCCCTCGGTGACCAGGAAGGGGGCGAGCGGAACGAGCGCGCCGAAGGAGAACGTGACGAACGAGGAGCCGGCCGCCGCCCACGGGGACCCGAGCCCCTCGTCGACGTCGAGGCCGAGCTCCTCTCGGGCGTGCGTCTCCAGGGCGACCTCCGGATCGGCCATCAACACGTCGGCGAGCTGCGAGGCGAGCTCGTGCGGGACGCCCTTGCGCTCGTAGATCACGACGAGCTCGTCGTGCTCCTGCTGCGGCAGCGATCCGATCTCGTGCGCTTCAAGATGGATCAACCGCTCGAAGACCTCGCGCTGGACCTTCATCGAGATGTACTCGCCGGCCGCCATCGAGAACGCGCCGGCGAGCAACCCGGCGATGCCCGTGACCAAGATCACCTCGCTCGAGACGCCGGCGCCCGCAACGCCGAAGATCAGCGCCAGGTTCGAGACCAGGCCGTCGTTCACGCCGAAGATCGCCGCCCGCAGCGCGCCCGAGCGACCGCCCGCGGGCCGCTGCTCTCCCGTCGCCGGGCCGGGATGCGGCACGATCCGCGCGCTCTGGCGACGGAGCCGGCGCACGACGGAGGCGAGCGTGCCGCGCGAGGCATGCGTCCGCTGGTCTTCCGGAGACAGTGGGGACGACATCCTCGGCAACCCTACCCGGATGCGGATCCTCCCTGGTCTCCCGACGACATCCTCAGGTACACCTACCTGGCGACCGATATCGATCGGACCGATCCGTCCCGGAGGTACCCGTGAGCGACCTGCTGAACCGCCAGCGCCTGATCTTCAACCAGAAGGCGAAGCTGATCGAGATGAACATCGATTTCGCGATCCGCGACGAGAACGGGGAGAGGTCGGCCGGATCCGCCTGGAACTTCTCGATCATGGACGCTGCCGGGACCGAGGACGCCCGCATCACCAAGACCTGGGAGGGTCTCGCCAAGACGCTGTTCACGACGGCCGATGACTACCTGCTCGACGTGAGCGGTCCGGATCTGTCGACCACGATGCGCCGTCTGATCCTGGCCTCGGCGGCCGGCGTCGACCTGGCGCTCAAGCAGGACTCCCGCGGGCTCAGCTGACCGGTTCGCTCGGCCGGCCGCGCGGTCCCCGGCGGGAACGCAGAGCCGGATACCGGGCAGATCCGATGCCGTCGTCGGATCAGGCGACCAACCCGACGTCGGACAGTAGTGGATCGGTTCGCCCATCTGCGGGCTCCGATCGTACAGGGCAAGCACGCGGGACGGGCCGGCCGCGACCAGGAACGCGCGCGCGAGCGGCATGTGGACGACGCCCCGCTCACGTACGGCGGAGGGCGCAGCGCCCCGCACCACCTCGGGTCCGGGTGTGCGAGCGGGCGGGGCGGATCGTCGCGATCAGCACGAGGAAGCTCGTCACGATGAGCGCGAGGGCGACCAGCACAACCCGGAGCAGGAGGCCACCACGCGTGCACGGACAGCGCGTCTTCGCGGTGTCTGCGAGAGCGAGCTTCACCCTTTGTTACACGTGTGCCGGTACCCTCATATGGGATCCGGCTGTCTCTGGGAGCGGGTGGCGTCGTGACGACGTCCAGATCGGGGAGTCGACTTCCAAACCATTCGTCTGGGGCGTATGGTCCGTCGTCGCGCTCGCCTTCGTCGTCCCGTGGATCGCATTCTCGCTGTTCGACATCGACTGCAGAGCGTCGTGCGACGGGCCTACGTACGTCCTCATCGGCGTGTTCCGGCTCGCGGTCCTCGTCCCTATCGTGGCAAGACTCGTCTGGATTGCGCGTGCCGTCCTTCGGAGTGAGTTAGCAAGGCGACGGCCACCGCCAATGCCTGATCGCTCCGCCTGAGTCGTACTCCTCGATGATCGGCAGGACCTGACGCCGCACACTACGCCACGATGGGCACCGGATCGACTCCGTCATCGGAGCGCGCGTGCGGCCGCTGCCAGGTCCGATGCGGGGTGCGACGCGTGTCGCGGCGTGTGCTGGCGCGCGGTGCATCGGTCGCGCGCGCAGGGCCCGGGGGTGGGGGCTTCGAGGCTCGCCCAGCGCGTCGTCGCGCGACGTTCCGCCACCGTCCCGCTGAGGGGTCGGTTTTCAGGCGTCGTCGACAACGTTTTGGAGCCCGACAGGCTCCCGGGTTCGAATCCGAGTCCTCCCGCCATCTCCCTACGGTTTCACGGGCCGCTGGAGTTGTGGTGGGCCCGTATCGGGCACCATTGGCGGGGGCCGTCCGTTCAGATCGCCGAGCCCGGTTTCGCGACGATCTTCGGGAGCTCCCTGGCCCAGGACCTGATGGCTTCCCAGTCGCGGAGGTCTCGATCAACATCCCACCGGGGCTTCCGGGGATCGACGCCGCCGAAGACCGTCATCCGCGCCGGCCGCAGCCACGCTCGTTTGGCGAGGTTGCGGGCGAGCTGGGCGCGCGACCGCTCCCACGCCTCCTTCTCGAGCCCAAGGGGCCCCATCCCGAAGACCGCGACGGGGACTTTCAGGAGCTCCCTGCGGTGCCGCTTCAGGAACCGACGAGCGTCGGGATGCAGACGTCCCGAGTAGATCGCGCCCCCGAGCACGACCAGACCGTCATCCTTGATCTGTTTGCGGACCTCACGCGCCGACCGCAGGTCGACCCGCCAGCCGAGATCGCACAGGGTGAACGCGATCTCCTCGGCCACCTCCTCGGTCGACCCGTGCTTCGTCGCGTAGGCCACGAGGATCGTGCCCATGCCCACATCGTGCATCGCGGCCGCCGCGACGATCCAGGCCGAGGGGCCCGCTTCGGGAGGGTGGTTTGCCGAGGCGTCGCCCGCCGCGCGCTGAGGGGCGCCGGCTCGCCGGTTCGGGCCTCCACGGCGCTCCGGCTCGAGCATGGCGCCGGGGCTCGTCCGATGGGTTCGGACGAGCCCAGCGGCTCGTTCGTGTGGTCGGGTCGGCCTACGCGGAGGTGTCGACGAGCTTCTCGTCCTGGATCGACAGGGGCCCGGCGGCGGCCCGGAAGATCTGCGCGTTCGGCGAGACCCTGCGAAGGTGCCGGAACCCGAGGACGGTCAGCACGGCCATGATCGCTGCGAGCCCGAACGCCGTCAGGGATCCGATCATGGCGAGCTGGCCGAACTTCCAGAACGCGTAGGCGTCGAGCAGCATGCCCCGCAGCGTGGTCCCGCGGAACAGCGATTCCACCTGAGCGGCCAGCTCCGGGTCGTCCGGGTTCTGCCTGGCGAGCGAGCTGACCTCCGAGTATGTCTTCCCGTCGGCGACGTCCTGCAGGTGGACCCAGATGTAGTGGTTTGCGTACGCCCTGGCCTGCTCGCCGTCCAGGAGCTGCTGGCCGGCGTACTGGTTCAGGTACGGCCCGATCTCGGCCGAAGCCAGCGTCTCGCTGCCCGCCTCGGGGAAGTAGATGTTCTGCGCCTTCAGGTTCTCGTAGACCTGGCCGTTCGCGAAGCTGTAACCCCAGAACAGCAGCCCGCCCGCGATGACCAGAACCGCCGTCAGCAGGACTCCGACGGACGAGACGATCGCGTCGAACGTTCGACGTGGCATCTCGGCGACCTCCTTCTCCCTCGATCGGGTATCGGGAGAAACCGTAGGCCCCGGCCGCGCCCAGGCCGGGTGCCGAGGTGCCCTCCCGGGGCACCCTCCCGGCCTCCTTCGTTCGAAGGGGGGGTCCCGGTCCGTTCGGCCTTCTCCGGACGGCCCGACCGGCCCAGGTCGGGCCGAGGCCCGCTGCCACACAGTGGATGTGACCGAGAGCTGATGGGGAGCAGGCGATTTGGGCCGACGCGGCCTTCTGGGCACGGTTCGGGAGACCGGCGGTCTGCCCTGGGCGGCCCTGTCCCGGACCGGCCGCCTGTCGATCGCCGGTGTCGCGGCCTCGGCCGCCCTCGCCATCGCCCTTGGCATCGCCATCCCGCGCATCGCGGAGAGCCAGTCGATCGACGCGCGGGCCGAGGCCGCGCACTCCCTCGTGCACTCGCTGCGATCGAGCGACCTCATCCCCACGATCGATGAGCCACTGAGCGGAGCCGAGTACCACGCCTTCGACCGGATGGTCCGCGACGGCCTGCTCGGCGGCGAGAACGTGCGCGTCAAGCTGTGGAACCGATCGGGCCAGGTCGTGTACTCGGACGAGCCGCGTGAGATCGGCCGTCAGTACCCGATGGAACAGGAGCTCGCCAGCGCGCTCGCGGGAACCACGGCCGCCCACGTCTCCGACATGTCGCGTGAGGAGAACGAGTTCGACGCGTCCATCGGCGCCCCGCTGCTGGAGATCTACGTCCCGGTCCACGATGGCCCGAGGGTCTTCGGCGCGTTCGAGATCTACCAGCGGTTCGAGCCGCTCGCGGCGCACTTGGCGAGGCTTCGAACCGCGGTGTGGATCGCCGTGGGGTCGGGCCTTTCCATCCTGCTCGTGTTCCTGATCCTGCTGTTCGCGGCGACTGGACGCTCCATGGCCCGTGAACATCGCGAAACCGTCGAGCAGGCCGAGGACCTCTCCCTGCTCCTCGAGACGTCGCGGCTGCTGTCGGGCGAGCCCTCGCTCGACGGCGCCGGGCGGGAGGTGCTCGCGGCCGTGACCGCGCATCTGAGGCTTCGGTGCGCGGCGCTGTGGGTGGGCGACCCGACGCCGCTGATGTCGTTCTCGTCGCACCAGGAGGACCTGTGCCCGACCCTCGTTTCGGCCGCGCAGTCTGCGCTAGCCGAGCATCCGCTGCCGGTCTCCGGGTGGGTAGAGGCGTCGTTCGTGCGTTCGGAGGGCACCGACTGCGCCGTCCTGGCCGTTGCGTTTCCGGTCGGAACGGACGCCACCGGGGTCCTGGCGGGGTGTGGCCAAAGGGTCTTCGGCGAACGCGAACGCCTGCTGGTCACCGGGGTGGCGCACCAGCTGAGCGTGGCGGTCGAGAGCGCTCGGCGGTTCGAGGGCTTGCGCGAGATGACCGAGGAGCGCGGGCGCCTGCTCCGCCGGCAGGTCGAGGCGCAGGAGAAGGAGCGTCGCCATCTCGTGGGCGACCTGCACGACGGCCTGGGCCAGGCGCTCACGAGGATCCTGTTCGGCCTGCGCGGCTCCCGGGCCCGGCTCACCGGACAGCCCGAGGTGGCGGAGGAGCTCGGCAGGCTCGAGGACCTCGCCGAGGAGCAGTCGCGGTCGATCCGCCGGTTCATGGCGCGGATCCGGCCCGCGGTGCTCGAGGATTTCGGGCTGCCGGCGGCGCTCGAGGCCCTGGCCCGCGAGCACGAGGCGGAGTGGGCCGTTCCCATCGACGTGCAGGTCGAGGCGAGCCCCGAGCTCGACCCCGCGGTGGGCGTCACGCTGTACCGGGCGGCCCAGGAGGCCGTGATGAACGCGCGCAAGTACGCTCGGCCGAATCGCGTCTGGATCGGACTCTCGCAATCGGACGGCCGTGTCGTGTTGACCGTCCACGACGACGGAACGGGCAACGACCATCTGCACGAGGGAACCGGGCTCTCGCATCTGCGCGACCGGGTGACCTCGCTCGGTGGGACGGTCGAGGTCAGGAGCAGCCGAAAGGGGGGTACGACGCTGACGGCGACGTTGCCGTTCGAGACCGGAGGAACCGACGGTGCGGATCCTGGTCGTCGATGACCACCTGGTCGTCCGGGAGGGTCTTCGGTGGATGCTGGGCCCGGACAGCGGGATCGAGATCGCGGCTGAGGCGGAGACGGGGGCGAGGGCGCTCGAGGCGATCGAGGCCGATCGTCCCGACGTCGTCCTGCTCGACATCCACCTGCCGGACGGCAGTGGCCTCGACCTGTTGGCCACGATCCGGTCGCGGTTCCCGGGACTTCCGGTCGTGATGCTGACGATGTCCGACGAGCCCACGTATGTGGAGGAGGCGGTCCGGGCCGGTGCCGTCGGCTACCTGCTGAAGAGCGCGCCTCGCGCCGAGCTGATCCGCGCCATCGAGGCTGCGGCCGGCGGCGACGCCTACATCCAGGCGGAGGTGACCCGGCCCCTGCTGCAGCGGTTCTCGACGGCGACCCGTTCGAGCGGGGAGACGACGCCGCTCTCGCCCCGAGAGCTGGAGATCGTCGCGCTCCTTGCGGAGGGACTCGCCGACAAGCAGATCGCCGCGCAGCTCGGTCTCTCCGAGACCACAGTGAAGAGCCACCTCCGCCAGGCCTACGAGAAGCTCGGGGCGGCCGACCGAGCCCAGGCCGTCGCGATCGCGCTGCGCAGCCGGCTCATCGACTAATCGGCCACCCCTGTCCAGCGGCCCGGCGGCGCCTGGACGGAACCAGCGACGAAACGCCCGGACGCCAGGCGCTCGACTCGGAGCCGGCGGTCTTGCGGGGGGCGCGGTGGACTGGGCGCTCTGCACCGCCATGGCGAGCACCGTGCCGTGGGCGAACGAGTTGCGCAAGCTGCTGACTAGACGGAGGCGTCCCGCGCGGGTTTGGTCGAACCGGTCGGATTCGGCCGACGGCCCCATTTCGCCTGGCGGGGGGCTCGGCATGCGTTCGATCGTAGAAGCACGTATACTTACGTGTAGTTACGAGCGAACGAAGAGAAGGAAGGAGAGAGCTGTGGACGCCAAGTTCGAGCACGGGCTGGCGCTCATCCGTCAGGGACTGGCGATCCTGGAGAAGAGCAGCAAGGGCGAACCCGTGGACAGCATGGTCATGTCCCCCCGGGTGGCGAAGCTCGGCCGGATCGCCCATCTCCACCTGAAGGCCCTCGAGGACGGCGGCGGGCACCTCACGCTCGGACAGTCGCGAGAGATCCGCCGGCACCACTGGGGCCCGAGGGTCCGATCGACGGCGAACCTGTTCGGGACCAAGGACAGCGGGGCCATCCTGTACCGGAAGGGCCCCGCCGGACAGCGGCCCCGGGACACCGACCCCATTCGGCTGACGAGGGAGGGCGAGCGCCTGGCCAAGGAATACCGGAGGTTGCAGGGGCACGCAGCGTAGGTCCGTGGTCGATCATCGCCACGGCGAGGTGCCAAGAACCACCCAGAGACTGGCCGGCACCACCGAAGCACCGGGAAGGAAGGCGACATGGCAAAGACGTTCGGACTGAAGCCGCTGGAGGACCGCATCGCGGTGCTCCCCAGCGAGGAGGAGCAGACCACAGTCTCGGGCATCGTGATCCCGGATACCGCCAAGGAGAAGCCCCAGGAGGGCAAGGTCATGGCGGTGGGCCCGGGGCGATTCGAGGACGGGCAACGTATCCCGATGGACGTGAAGGTCGGGGACACCGTCATCTACTCGAAGTACGGCGGCACCGAAGTCAAGGTGGAAGAGGAGGAGTACCTGATCCTCTCCGCCCGCGACGTGCTCGCCGTCATCAGCTCAGCGAGGAAGGCGCCATGACAGCGAAGGTATTGAAGTTCGACGAGGAAGCCAGGCGGGCGCTCGAGGCCGGCGTCGACAAGCTCGCCGACGTCGTGTCGGTAACGCTCGGCCCGAAGGGCCGGAACGTCGTGCTCGACAAGAAGTGGGGTTCCCCCACCATCACCAACGACGGGGTGACCATCGCCAAGGAGATCGAGCTGGAGGACCCCTTCGAGAACATGGGTGCCCAGTTCGCCAAGGAGGTCGCCACTAAGACCAACGACGTGGCCGGTGACGGAACGACCACCGCCACGGTGCTCGCCCGAGCCATGGTCCACAACGGGATGCGCAACGTCGCCGCGGGAGCCAACCCGATGGCCCTGAAGCGGGGCATCGAGCGGGCCGTGGCGGCGACGGTCGAGCACCTCGGCAAGCACGCGCACGACGTCGAAGGCAGAGATGACATCGCCCACGTGGCCGGCCTATCGGCCGCCGACGGCTCGATCGGCGACTCGATCGCCGAGGCGTTCGAGAAGGTCGGTAAGGACGGGGTCATCACGGTGGAGGAGTCGCAGACATTCGGCATCGAGCTCGAGTTCGTCGAGGGGATGCAGTTCGACAAGGGCTATATCTCGCCGTACTTCGTCACCGATCCGGAGGCCATGGAGGCACGCCTCGACGATCCGTACATCCTGCTGGCCGGCAGGAAGGTCTCGAGGATCCAGGACCTGCTGCCCGTGCTGGAGAAGCTGGTCGAGGGCGGCAAGCCGCTCCTCATCGTCGCCGAGGATGTGGAGGGCGAGGCCCTCGCCACGCTCGTCGTCAACAAGCTCCGCGGCACGTTCACGGCCGTGGCGGTGAAGGCCCCGGGGTTCGGCGACCGTCGCAAGGCCATGCTCGAGGACATGGCGATCCTGACCGGTGGCCAGGTCATCTCCGATGAGGTGGGGCTCAAGCTCGAGAACGCGACGCTCGAGCTGCTGGGGCGGGCCCGCAGGGTCATCGTGACCAAGGACGACACCACCATCGTCGAGGGCCAGGGCGACCCGGAACGGATCAAGGGCCGAGTCGGCCAGCTCAAGGCCGAGATCGAGAAGACGGACTCCGACTACGACCGGGAGAAGCTGCAGGAGCGCCTGGCAAAACTCGCCGGGGGGGTGGCGCTGATCAAGGTCGGAGCGGCCACCGAGGTCGAGCTCAAGGAGAAGAAGCACCGCACCGAGGACGCCGTGTCCGCAACGCGGGCGGCCATCGAGGAAGGCACGGTGGCCGGCGGCGGAGTAGCCCTGATCCGGGCCGAGGAAGCGGTCGACGTCGACAGCCTCGGTCTGTTCGGCGACGAGGCGACCGGCGCGCTGATCGTTCGCCGGTCCCTGCAGGAGCCGGCGAGCCTGATCGCCGGTAACGCCGGCTTCGAGGGCGCCGTCGTGGTGGAGCGCATCCGCGGGGCGTCGGACGCCATGGGCTTCAATGCGGCCACTGGCCGGTGGGAAGACCTCAGGGTGGCCGGGATCATCGACCCCGCTAAGGTCACCCGCTCCGCGCTGCAGAACGCTGCGTCGATCGCGGCGCTCGTGCTGACCACGGAGTGCGCCATCGCCGAGCAGGCGGTCGAGGACGGTCAGGGCGCCGGAGAGTACGGCCAGATGCACTAGAGGATGGGGATCGGCTGGCGCTGGCGCGCCTCGAGCGAGGGTCCGGGCGACCGGGCCCTCGCTGTTGTCTCTCGCGGGC
>DASUTU010000074.1:0-2736 GCA_036374435.1 Actinomycetota bacterium
GCCGACCCCGCGCGCCGCCGAGCGATCGGGGAGCGGGCTCGGGAGCACGCCGAGCGCCTCGACCGCGAGGACGCCACCGCCGAGGGCTACGCCCGGGCGATCGAGGAGACCCTCCGGATCGTCCGCGACCCGGCCCGACCCGCCGTGGCCCGGTGGGCGGCCGCCCTCAGCGACGTCGGCGCGGGGGACGAGGCGATCGAACGCGGCCTCGGGTCCGAGTACGTCGACGCGCTGGCGTCGCTGGATCCCGACGCTACGACCTGATGTCGCCCGGGGAGCGGCCCTCGATCCCCGGCGGCCACTCGTCGAAGTCCCCGATGTACTCCAGCGGCTCACCGTGGCAGTGGCCCGCCGCGGGCTGGGGCGTCGGCCTCCGCGGCGGCTGGTCGAAGTCGAAGACGTGCTCGAAGTTGTGCGTGTCCGCGATCGCGTCGGTCAGGTAGGGCAGGTCCCAGTTGTCGGCGATGAACTTCAGGGGAGACGTGAACTCGCCCTCCGCGTCGTCGATGTAGCCCTTCTTCGCGTACGGCGAGATCACGAACGTCGGGACGCGGACGCCGAGTTCACGCTCTCGGATCACCGGGGGGACCACGTGGTCGTAGAAACCTCCCCACTCGTCCCAGGTGACGAAGATCGCTGTGTGCTCCCACATGTCGGTCCGCATGATCCCGCTGACGATGTCGTTCACCCAGTTCATCGCGTGGCACGTGCTGAACGGGGGGTGGTCGGAGAGCTGGAACCGCGGCACCACCCAGGTCACCGGCGGGAGCGCGTTGGCCTCGATGTCCACGAGGATCTCGTCCACAGGCCAGATGTGCTCATCCCACAGCTCGGTGTGGAAGACGTTGGGGATCGCGGCGTAGGCGTTCCACATGTACCCGGCCTGGTGCGGCTCGGGCGAGTAGTACGCCCAGTCGATGTCCCGCTCGGTCAGCTGCTCGCCCATCGTGGGGAGGTGGAACGTCGTGCTGTGCTTCGTCACGCTCCCCGTGGGGTCCTCCACCAGGACGAAGACGTCGTCGCCGTAGGCGTCGATGCCCCAGGACTTGATCCACTTGTCGCCGTCCTTGAACACCCGGATGTTCTCGGGGTTGTCGATCGCGCCGCCGTTCGTCCCCGTGACGAAGAAGAGGTGGTTCGGGTACGACGGCCCGTTCACCGAGGCGAAGAAGTTGTCGCACAGCACGTAGTCCTTCGCCCAGTTCCAGTAGATCGGGAGGTCCTGGGCAGAAAACTGCGTGTAAGCGAAGTACGGCCCGAACTCCCCGAGCGCGAAGTTGTCCATGGACCCCCCGTTCACGCAGTTGATCGCCGCCGCGCGGTCGTGGGGGATGTCGCCGGCCAGCCACTCGGGGGCCGGGGTGAGCGGCCGCTCGCGTCCCAGCTCCACGCCGACCGTCACGCCGTTCACGCCCGGGAACTGGCCGAACATGTGGTCGAAGCTCCGGTTCTCGAGCATGATGTAGACCACCCGCTTGATCGGCCAGCGCGTGTCCACGTCCTCGAGGTTCTGCCCGAAGGTTGGGCGCACACCCGACGTGCACGAGGCGAGCAGGGCCCCTGCGGCCGAGGTGGCCGAGAGCCGAAGGAAGTCGCGGCGCGAGAAGCGTCGGTGCGCGGTCAAGTCATCCATGTCGAGCAGTCGTCCCTCCAGGGTTGCGAGCCGGAGCCTGTATCCTAGCCTGCGTTCCCGGTGATGATGGGGGTCTCGCACGTGTCGAAGCGGTGGGTCGGCTTGCTCGCGGCCACCTTTGTGGTCGTCGCGTGCGGGGGCGACCAGGCGTCCGACACGCCGCAGGAGCAGCCCTCCCTTCCCGTCGAGGTGAGCACGCCTCAGGACACCGCGCCGCCGCCGCGCGAGCCCGACGGGTTCGAGCCCGAGTCCGGCGAGGCCGGCGACACCTGCGTGAACGGCTGGAACCGGCCCCTCCGCGACGACCCGATCGTGCTCGAGGGCTTGCGGATCATGCGCCGGCACATGGGCGTGCAGGGGGGTTTCTCGCTCCAGGACTTCCGGTACTTCGAGGGCCCCGAGTCGCCGCCCAGCGACAAGGGCTACCTGCTCGTGGTGAGGCGCTGGTACTACAAGGGGCACCTGAAGACCGACCCGGGGTTCCGCGGCCGCTGGCTCGTGGAGTCGCGCGAGTTCGGCTCGGGGGTCGTGGCCGTGGCGTCGTACGACACCGACGGGTTCCGGTCACCCGACTGGGTGGGCTTCGAGTACCGGGAGGGGCTCGACTACCGGTCGTTCGAGGGGCTCCCGGGGGAGTGGCGGGGCGAGCCCTTCGACTTCGTGCGGGGCGCGCGGGAGCCCGACATCCGGGTGGAGGGCCTCCCCAGAGAAGTCCGCGGCTGCCTCGCCGGCACCTGATTGCCCTGTTCAAGGTCCCTTCGCTCGAAGGTGATGATCGACCGACATCAGCGTCAGCGTGTCGTCGATGAGCTCAACACCCTTCGGGACCAGCCTGCCGTCACGCGCAGAGCAAATTGCATGGACTTGCCGTCCCGGGAGGGGAGGGGTACCGTAGGCGAATCGAACATGTGTTCGAGTCCCCGGGGGTGCGCATGGGGTTCGTCCATCTCCACTGCCGATCTGCCTTCTCGCTGAAGGACGGCGCGTTCCTGCCCGAGGCGCTGGCCGCGGCGGCCGCCGAGCTGGGGATGCCGGCCGTCGCGCTCACCGACCGCGACGCGGTCTACGGCGCGGCGCGATTCGTGGATGCTTGCGAGAAGGTC
>DASUTU010000075.1:0-11099 GCA_036374435.1 Actinomycetota bacterium
CGTGCGGAACCACAGGAGGACGAGCGCCGCGCAGGTCGCGACGAACCCGAGCGCCGCGCCGGTGAGGAACACCGCCTCGAGCTCGGCGTCCGTCTCGGCGCCGTTCGCGCCGACGGCCAGCGTCACGAGGCCGACGCCCGCACCGACGACGAGTGGCAGCGCCGCCGCGATGCGCTCTCCCGGCGGCAGGAGGACCACGACGGAGCCCGCCGCGACGGCGGCGAGGGCCGACGAGGACGAGCGCGATGGTCAGTTGCGTGTCCACTCCGGCGAGCCTGGCGCCCGCGTGCCCTGGGACGCAAGGGACGTCACGGGATCACGACACGTTCCCCACGGCTTCGCGGCAGGACCGACAGGTTGCCTTCCCAGGCCGCCTCCGCGGCGAGTCCCCGCCGGCCCCAGTCGGCGCCCGTGAGCGGTTGCATGTCAGACCCGGGTGTTAGCGTTTCGAACAGGTGTTCGCCTGAATCGGATGTTCGCTCCTTGTCGGACGCGTCGCTGTGCGAGCGGCTCGACGAGCTCGAACGGACGATCCGCGCCACCGAGGCCGAGCGCGCTCGGTGTCTCGCCGAGGTGGAGCGTCGAGGTCTGCACGCGCGCGACGGCCAGCTCTCGGCGGCGGCGTGGCTGGCCGCTCGACATGGGATGGCGCAGGCTGCCGCCGAGGGGCGGGTGCGCATGGCTCGGGCGCTCGAGGAGATGCCGCGGGTGGCCGAGGCGCTGTCCCGCGGTGAGATCTCGACCGCGGCGGCCGACGCGTTGGTGCGAGCTCGGGAGACGGGACCGGAGGCGTTCGCCCGTTCCGAGGAGGCCCTGGTCGAGTCGGCCCGCTCGCTCCCGCACCGGGGGCTCCGGGCCTCGCTGGATCGGTGGCGGCATCAGGTTGACGCCGAGGCGGCCGCGCGCGACGAGGCCGCGCGTCAGGCCCGCCGGCGGTTCACGGCGGTGGTGGGCGCCGACGGGATGGTTCGAGCCGAGGGCGAGCTCGATCCGGAGAACGGGCAGTACGTGATCGCGGCGCTTCGGGCCAAGGTCGACGCCTGGGCGCGGACGCTCGCCGAGGACGAGCGCACGCCGGCCCAGCGCCGGGCGGACACGCTCGGGGAGATCTGCCGCGAGTGGCTCGATCTCGCCGAGCGGCCCACGCTCGGCGGCGAAGGTCCACACGTCGTCGTGACGATGGATCTCGAGTCGCTGCGCTCGCGTTCCGGGGGCCGGGCGGGGCTCCAGGACGTCGGTCCGATCTCCGCCGAGACCGCCCGCCGGCTCGCCTGCGATGCCTCGATCACCAGGGTGATCACCGACGCCCGCTCCGTGCCGCTCGAGGTGGGAAGGGCGACCAAGGTCGTCTCGCCGGCCCTGCGGCGGGCCCTGGCGATTCGCGACGGAGGGTGCGCGTTTCCCGGCTGCGAGCGGCCACCGGGGTGGTGCGACGCCCACCACGTGAAGCACTGGGCCGACGGCGGGGAGACGGGTCTGTCCAACCTGGTGCTGTTGTGCCGGCCCCACCATCGCGTGATCCATCGAGGGTTCGGCGTGGCGATGGTCGACGGCCTGCCCGTGTTTCGACGACCGGATGGCACCCCGCTCCAGGACCGGAGCCCGCCCTCGCGGTGGCCTGACCTTCCACAGGGCTCTGAGGCTCGCGGCCGGGTGGTCGATTCAGCGCGACGCGCGGAGACGCTCGAGGCCGTCGAGGATCAGGTCGAGGGCGAACTCGAACTCGAACTGGTCGTCGCACCCGGTGCCGACTACTGGGCCGTCGTGTGTGGTGGTCGCCACCGGGATGAGCTTGGCGATGTTCGGGTAGAGGTCGGCCATCTGCGTCCACATCTCGGCGGCCTCCTCGGCGGGCATGCTCGAGGTGTCGTCGAACAGCTCCTGCGAGAAGCCCAGGATGCGGCTGCCCATCACGTGCATCGCGTGGTGCATCAGGTCGACCGAGAAGCCGCCGGCGACGAAGACTCCCATCATCGAATCCATGTAGGCGATGACGGCCGGGGTCGGCTCGCCGCGCGACTCGAGCACGCGAGAGGCCCACGGGTGGCGCAGGAGCGCCCGGCGGGCCGACAGGATGCGCTCGCGCATCGTGTTCTTCCAGTCCGTACCCTCGATCGGCAGGTCGATCTCGCCGACGACGACGTCGACCATCCCGTCGAGGAGCTCGTCTTTGTTCGCGACGTGTTTGTAGAGCGCCATCGGCACGACGCCGAGCTCCTGGGCGATGCGCCGCATGCTGATCGACTCGACGCCGCCCTCGTCGGCCAGGGCCACCGCCGTCCGGAGGATCCGGTCGCGGCTCAGCGGCTCGCGGGAACGGGCCTCGACCTCGGCCTTCGCGCTCATCTCACCCCCCGAGGGCAACCGCCGGGCCGAGTGTACGACGTACACCGTCTCGAGCTCACGCGCCGGCTGCGACCTCCCGCCGCTCGTCCCCGGCAGCCCATGGCCCATCGTCGTCGATCCCCGCTTCCACGACGGCTCCGAAGCGGTCGTCGCCGTGGTCCGCGACTTCCAGCCGGTGACCCCGGCGCTCGAGATCTTCGACGGCGGGGTGGCCCCGTTCGATGAGGAGACGGTCGCCCTCGCCCCGCCAGCGCGGTCGCTCGAGCGCGGCGAGCACGTCGGGGCCGTCGAACCGCATCGCGAGGAGAACCTGGAGGAGCGTCTGCACCTGGCCGTCGGCCCCCGGCGTCGCGAGCGCCGTCACCCGCCCGTCGTGGCGAACGTGCAGTGCCGGCGCAAGCGTGTGGACCGGCAAGGCACCCGGACGGAGGTCGTTCGGCGCCTCGGTGAACCCCTCGGCTCGGTTGTTCAGCACGAACCCACCAGCGGGCACGAAGACGCCGGAGCCGAACTCGTCGAAGACGCTCACGAGCGACGAGACGACCATGCCCGCCCGGTCTGCGGTGGCGACTCCGGCCGTGTGGAGATAGCTCCGGGCGGCCCACCGCGTGGTCGCGCGGCCGGGGTCGACGTCGAGCGGCTCGTCCAGCAGGGCGGTGCCTTCCCCGATCCGGTTCCGGTGCGCGAACGCCGCCGCGATCGCCTCGGCAGCCGTGTGGTCCCGGGCGTCCCCCGGGCCGTGCCGCTCGATCCATCGAGCCGCCAACGCGAGCAGGATCCCTTGGCTCATCGGTGGCTGCACGACGAGGGTGCCGTCGTCCCACGGCGTCCCGATGGCCTCCGGCCAGGTCGCCGTGTGACGCGCGAGGTGGTCGGTGCCGAGCGTGCCGCCGTGATCTCCGACGGCTCGGACCATCGCCGCCGCGAGCGGGCCCTCATAGAAGACCCGGGGGTCACTCGCGATCGCCTCCAGGGTCGGTGCGAGCGCCGGTTGGACCCATCGCTCGCCCGCCCCGAGCGACAACAGCTCCCACCCGCCCGCTCCGCCGTCGACGAGCCGCGCGCGGTGCCGCTCGACCGCCGCGGCCGTGGATACGGGCACCGCGATCCCCTCCGCGGCGAGACGCAGCGCCTCGGCGAGATCGTCCACCAGGCCGAGGCGTCCGTGCCGCGCGACGAGCGCGCTCCATGCCTCGACCAGGCCGGGCACCGTCACGGTGGCCCCTGGCCGATCGGGAGCGGGGACGATCGCCGGGGCGGCACCAGCGCCGTGGATCGCGTCGATCGTTCCGTCCGGGAGCCGCACGAGCGCCAGCGCGTCGCCGCCGAGACTGCACGCGTGGGGCAGCACGACGGTCAGCGCCGCCTGGGCGCTCACGGCGGCGTCGACGGCGTTGCCGCCTCGCCGGAACGACTCCAGGCCCGCCTCGACCGCGATCGGATGGGCCGCCGCGACGGCTCCATCCCCTCCCCGAGCGAACGTCGCGCGTTTGCGAACGGACGAGGGTTCTATCGACATGGTGTCCTCGTGGCGTGCGTGCTCAATGCTCCTTCTCTGGGGTCTGGGCTTGACAAGTGTACGACGTACACCCTAGTGTACGGCGTTGGTGTACACCGTACACTCACGTATGAAGGGAGCGGGCGATGAAGGCGATCGTGCAGGACCGGTACGGGACGGCGGACGTGCTCGAGTTCCGGGACGTGCCGGAGCCGGCCGTGGGCGAGGACGAGGTCCGCATCCGGGTGCGGGCCGCGGGCGCCGGGCCGGACGTGTGGCACCTGATGACGGGGCTGCCGATGTTCGCGCGGCTCATGCCGGGGTTTCGAAAGATCTGGGGCCATCCCCGCGGCCGGGACGTCGCCGGCGTCGTCGATGCCGTCGGCGTGAACGTCACCCATATCGCGCCGGGCGACGAGGTGATGGGCATCGTCGAGGGGTCGTTCGCCGAGCTCGCGGTGGGCAAGGCCGAGCTCGTGGTGGCGAAGCCGGCGAGGCTCTCGTTCGAGCAGGCCGCCGCCGCGCCGATCTCGGGGCTCACGGCGCTCCAGGCGATCCGCGACGTCGCGAAGGTCGACGTCGCGAAGGTGAAGACGGGGCAGCGCGTCCTCGTGATCGGGGCGGGCGGCGGCGTGGGCACGCTGACCGTTCAGGTCGCGAGGGCGTTCGGCGCCCACGTCACCGGGGTGGCGAGCACGTCCAAGCTCGACCTCGTGCGTTCCCTCGGCGCCGACGAGGTGATCGACTACACGCGCGAGGAGCTCGCCGGCCGGTGGGACGCGATCGTCGACACGGCGGGCCGGCGGCCGCTCCGCGTGCTCCGCAAGCTCCTGACGCCGACCGGCACGCTCGGGATCGTCGGCGGCGACGGCGGCGGGAAGTGGACGGGCGGGTTCTTTCGCCAGATCCTGCGGGCGCCGATCCTCTCGCTCGTGACAAGGCAGCGGCTGCGCCCGGTGGTGTCGACGGAGAACGGCGAGGACCTGCGTGCGCTCGCCGAGCTGATCGAACGCGGCGACGTCACGCCGCTGGTCGGTCGGACCTACCCCCTGGTCGAGGCGGCCGACGCGATCCGGTACCTCGAGGGCGGCCATTCCGCCGGCAAGATCGTCGTGACGGTCTGAGCTCGCGTACCGGGGGAGGGGTATCAGGTCCGCTCGACGACCGCCGATCGCCGGGAAGAGGGCACCTCCGAACGCGAGTCGCCCGCAGGCACGGAGCGAGCGGAACCATCCTCGTACCGCGTTCGGAGGTGCCCCCCTCGTGCCCGGTTCGCCTCGGCCGAGTGCCGGCCTTCAGGCCTCGTATGGCTTGAGCTGGGCGATCACCTGCTCGGTGGTGACGTCCATCCCGTGTTTGGCCTTGCCGTGGGCCTGCACCACGGGCACGAGGTCCTCCTCGGTCCCGCGGGCGTAGAAGCCGCACTCGCACTGCACTTCCTTGATCATCCGCCCACCTCCTTCGACTGCCGGATACTACGGACGGTCGGTTGGCGGAACGTTGGAGGAAGCGTGACGCTGCGGGTCTACCTGACGGGCAATCTCGCGATCGAGCGCGGCGACGTGCTGGTGACCGAGAAGCGCCTTCCGGGCCGGCAGGGCCGGCTCACGCTGGCCGTCCTGGGGTGGGAGCGCGCCCGGGCCATCTCGACCGACGAGCTCGCCGAGATCGTGTGGGACGGCGCCCCGCCCGGGGCCTGGCAGACGGCGCTCCGGGCGCTCGTCAGCAAGCTCCGCGGGGCGCTCGACGGCGCCGGGCCGGACGCCGGCATCGAGCACGCATTCGGCTGTTACCAGCTCCGCCTGCCCCCGGACGCATGGGTCGACGTCGAGGCCGCGGACGCCGCCGTCCACGAGGCCGAGGCTGCCCTTCGCGCCGGGGACCTCCAGGTGGCGACCGGGGCCGCGCTCGTCGCGAACGCGATCAGCCGGCGCCCCTTCCTCGCCGGCGACGCCGGGACGTGGGTCGAGGTTCGCCGGGAGCATCTCCGCCAGGTGCGGGTCCGAGCCCTCGAGGCACGCGGGGGGGCCGCCCTCTCGAGAGGGGATCCGGTCAGCGCCGTGATCGACGCTGAGCTCGTCGTCGAGCTCGAGCCCTACCGAGAGACCGGGCACGTCCTCCTCATGCGGGCGCATGTTGCGGCCGGAAACGCGGCGCACGCCCTCGCGGTCTACGAGCGACTCCGGATGCGGCTCGGCGACGAGCTCGGCGCCGAGCCGTCGCCCGAGACACAGTCGGTGTTCCTCGAGATCCTCCGCCGGTCGAACCGGTGACGCCCGTCGCCCGCTGCTCGGGCGTGGTGCATCTGGTCCACCGAGGAGCAGCCTCTCCTAGGCGGTCTCTTCGCAACCGCGAACCAGGTCCCGGCGGTCCGCGTAACAGACGTCCCGTCCGCCACCTCCTCGGACGATGTCCGCGCCGCCGCCCTTGGCGTCGATGACGTCCGCCCCGACCCCACCGGACAACCGATCCTCGCCCGGTCCACCGATGAGCGTGTCGCCCTCGGCACCGCCTTTGAGGACGTCGCCGCCGGGGCCGCCGATCAGGAGGTCGCGTCCGCCTTCTCCGCGGAGCCGGTCGTCGCTTCGTCCGCCGGTCAATCGATCGCTTCCGTCCCTCCCGCAGAGGATGTCGGGTCCGTTCGTGCCGCGGAGGGCGTCGGCCTCGTTCGTGCCGACCTGCGTGCAGCTGCCTCCCGCGGTCGCGGGCGCGACCCCCAAGAGCCCGCCGGTGAGCAGCGCGCCGACCATCCAGATGGCCGTGTGTCGCCTCATCCCATCGCTCCCTTCCAAACGAGGAATGACCTCGACGGTACGAGGCGAACTGGACGAGGCGGAAGTTGCCCCCGGGAGTAACCGAATCGGGGTGACGGGTGTTGACAGGACCCGAACGCCTGAGCAACCGCGCCGTCGATGCGCGGATGACCGGATGCCGAACGTCGGGTGTCCGACCTCGTCCAGCGTGTCCGGTCCGGCCACAGTACGGTACCGGGCATGCGTCTGCCGTTCCGGTTGAGAGTGCGTCTCGAACCCCTCCTGGCGATCGGTACACGTCCCGGCGAGTCGGAGGCCGACCGAGGTGGTCGACGCGTCGTCATCGCCGGCGTCGTGATCACCTCGGTGCTGACGATCCCGACGGTCGTGTCCGACCTCAGTGCCGGGTATGCGTGGGTCGGCGTGGTGAACCTCGGGCTCATCGCGGCGGCGCCCGTGGCGCTGTTCGCGATCGCTGCGCGCCCGCATCTGCTCCGGCCGGCGATCACGCTGCTCTTCGGGCTTGTGTTCGTCACGCCGCTCGTCGAGACCGCCCTGTTCGGCGGGCTGATCCCGTCGGGCCTGGTTCCGATCTTCGGCATGATCCTGGTGCTCGGCGCACTGATCCTGTTCGGGGTGGGGAGTGCGATGGCCACCTGGGTGGTGCGACGCCCATCATCGGCACCTCGCTCGGATCGGAGCCCCGCCGCTCGCGGTGGCCTGACGACGACCCGCCCGGTTCCCGTTCGCTCACGCGCGTGCCGCTGCCATCCTCTCGATGCCCGCGTCAGATCTGGAGGACGGTCAGCGGCGTTCGAGCGCGATCACCGGGATCCGGCGCTTCGCCTTGGCCGGATAGTCGGCGAACCCGGGCCGGCGCTCGACCTGGCGGGCGTAGAGCGCATCGCGCTCGCCGTCGTCCTGGATCTCGGTGGCGCGGACGGGGAGCGTCTCGGTTCCGACCACGATCTCGACGTCCGGGTTCGCCATGAGGTTGTGGTACCAGTCGGGATGGGTCGTCGAGCCGTTGTTCGTGGCGCAGACGATGTACCGCTCGCCGTCCGGCAGGTACACGAGCGGGGTGACCCGCGGCCGTCCGGTCTTCCGCCCGACCGTGTGGAGGAGGAGCAGCGTCGCACCCTCGAAGTAGCCGCCGACCCGTCCCTCGTTCGCGCGGAACTCCTGGATGATCTGCTCGTTCCACTCCGTCATCGCGATGTCCTCCTCGAGCACGGCCGCCGCGCGCGACGCCTGACGGCCCGTTGGTGGTGTCAACGCCCCCCGACGTCGTTCGATTCCTGCCCGGCGTTGGCTCGTCGTCGTGGGCTTGCGGCAAAGACGTACACTCGAGGTAGACGCGATCCCCGTACGAGGGAGGAGAAGCCGAAGCTACGGGGATCGCCTCCTCCGATCCTCTCATCGCTGGTCCCAGCGAAGGCTCGATGACCCGAGAGCATGCTGCTCCGGATCTGGCTCGAGTTGGCCCGGTTGGTCAGGGGCACCGAACCGACAAGAAGGGACACATCATGAAGCACCTGCGCATCGCGACCTACGAGATCAAGACCGGCACGTTCGAGGACATCGCCAAGGTTGCGGAGGACGGCATGCTGCGTACGTTCCGCGACCAGCCCGGGTTCATCCGGTACGGACTCGCCGACCTCGGCGACAAGAAGTGCCTGTCCCTCAGCCTCTGGGAGACGCGAAGGGACGCCGAGTCGGCGATCCCCGTGGCCGCCAACTGGGTCCGCGAGAACCTCGAGGACCGGGTCGAGCTGAAGACGAACCAGGTCGGCGACCTCGCCTTCTACGAGGGCACGCTCGCCAAGGTCTGATCCGACCGTACCGATCGTCGCGGCGTCCGCTCGGGCGCCGGGCCGGTCGTCGGGTCCGCCCTCTCCATCGCGTGATCCCCATGGCGACTCGCCATGGGGATCACGCTGATGCTTTGACCCGTCACGAGCGATCCGGGGGGAGGGACCGGAAGCGACCCGCCGGGAAGTCACACCACGACGAGAGCAAGGAGACGCCAATGACCGAGAAGCAGGTAGCGATGCGAGCGATCACGATCGACCGCTACGGGCCGCCGGAGGTCCTCGAGCTCGAGGACGTCGAGCGACCGATCCCGGGCGAAGGAGAGGTCCTGGTGCGGGTCGCGGCCGGTTCGGCGAACCCGCGGGACTGGCACTTCATGCGGGGGCTGCCGTACATCGCGCGACCGCAGATCGGGCTGCGCAAGCCGAAGTTCCGCTTCCCGGGGAGCGACATCGCCGGCGTGGTCGAGGCGCTCGGCGACGGCGTCACGCGGTTCGCGCCGGGTGACGAGGTGTTCGGGCACGTGGAGTCGGGCGGGTTCTCGGAGTTCGTTTGCGCGCCCGAGGGGGTCCTGGCCCGCAAGCCGGCGAACCTCACGTTCGAGGAGGCGGCGGTCGTGCCGCTCGCCGCGACGACCGCGCTCCAGGGGCTGCGTCGCGGCGGCCTCCGGGCGGGCCACCAGGTCCTGATCGTCGGCGCGTCCGGCGGCGTCGGGAGCTTCGCGGTGCAGATCGCGAGGGCGCTCGGAGCGCACGTCACCGGCGTGTGCAGCACCGGGAACGTCGACCTCGTCCGCTCGCTCGGCGCGGACGAGGTCGTCGACTACACCCGAGAGGACTTCACGGCCTTCGGGCCGAGATACGACGTGATCCTCCAGATCGGCGGGACGACGTCGGCGAGGGCGTGCCGGCGAGCGCTGAAGCGCAACGGCGTCCTCGTCCTGAGCAGCGGCGACGGCGGTGGACGCTGGTTCGGCCCGATGGGGCGGATCGGCGCGTCGATGCTGCTGTCGCCGTTCGTCAGCCAGAAGCTCGGGCCCTTCACCGCGAAGGCGAGCGCCGAGGACCTCGACACGATCCGCATGATGATCGAGACGGGCGGGCTCAGGCCCGTGATGGAGCGGACCTACTCGCTGAGCGAGACCCCTGAGGCGATCCGTCAGGTCGAGACCGGTCACGTCCGCGGCAAACTGGCGGTCTCCGTGCGGCCGGACCTGTCGCGGGCGGATCACGCCAGCGAGCCCGAGCTCGCTCGACGCTGAAAAGAGGCGACGACCGTCGCCTCGACTGCAGCAGGGCCTCGGCATCTACCTCGTCGTGAAAGGGGTTCCGAGGCGACGCGCGAGGTGCTAGCGGGGCTCGCCCGCCACGCGGTACAGGTGCCAACGGTCGGGGACGCCCTTCAACTCCCGCTCGCCGGCGTCCTCGAACGCGAGGCCCGACCCCGCGGTGAGGTCCTTCACGGTCTGGGAGACCATGATCTCCGAGGCTCCGGCGTGGGCCATCACGCGGGCACCGATCGAGACGGACAGGCCGCTGCACTTGTCCTCGACGATCTCGCACTCGCCGGTGTGCAGGCCGGCGCGGACCTCGATCCCGAGCGGACGCACGGCGTCGACGATCTCCCGCGCGCACCGGATCGCGCGGCCGGGTCCGTCGAACCGGACGTAGAAGCCGTCCCCGGCCGTGTCCTGCTCGAACCCGCCGTGGCGGGTCAGCGCTCGCCGGACGACGGCGTGATGCTGTTCGACGAGCGCCTTCCAGCCGCGGTCGCCGAGGGCGGCCTGGCGCTCGGTGGACCCGACGATGTCCGTGAACAGCACCGTCGCGAAGATGCGGTCCGGGTCGTGTGCCGGGCGCGCTCCGGTCAGGAATTCCTCGACCTCGTCTGCGATCGCGTCGGCGTCGCCGACGAACGGGACGTGGTCGTCGCCGGGCAGCTCGACGAGCCGTGACCCCTCGATCGTGTCGGCCACGTACCGCGCCTGCGCCGACGGGACGATGCGGTCGCCCGAACGGTGGATCACGAGGGTGGGCACGTGGATCACGGGGAGCACCTCGCGCACGTCGAGGTCGGTGAAGATCCGCGCGAGCTCCTCGTACCCGCTCGGGCTGGCCACCGAGCGCTCGAACCGCGCCCACCACGCCACGAAGCGCTCGTCGCCCGCCACGGAAGGTGCCTGGATCGCGAGGTTCCGGCCGGTGCCCATCTCGGCCAGGAACCGCTCGAAGAAGGCCCGCTGCTCCTCGGCGGTCTTCCCGTGTGGGAAGTCGGGCGTCGCGACGGTCTTGGGGACGGGCGCGTAGAGGATCAGCGACGAGGTCCGCTCTGGGTGGGTGGCGGCGAACAGCATCGCCATGGCGGATGCCCGCGCACCGCCGAACACGACCGCCTGGTCGATGCCGGCCGCGTCCATGACCGCCCCGATGTCGTCGCGCTGGAGTTCGATCGTGGGCGGCTCGGGACCGCGATCGGACAGCCCCACGCTGCGCATGTCGAAGAGGATCAGCCGCGAACAGGCGGCGAGGCGCTCGAGGTAGTGCGCCCAGGCCGGCTCGTCCCACATCAGGTCGACGTTCGACCAGATCCCGCCCGAGTAGACGAGGTCCACCGGGCCGTCCCCGACGACCTGGTAGGCGATCGACGTGCCGTCCGGCGCCTTCGCGTACCGGGTCTCGGGCGCGTTCACC
>DASUTU010000076.1:0-20325 GCA_036374435.1 Actinomycetota bacterium
ACGAGCGGATCGAGGCCCTGCTGGACGAACCGTTCGAGCAGCAGTAAGAGCTCCGCGTCGTCCTCCCGAACCGGCGCGTCTGGTGAGACCGTTGCCCCGTCGCCGACGCCTGGCCCAAGGATCCCCAGGTCGGCAAACCGGCGCACCGTCTCAGCGGAGGTGCCGGCGCGCCAGGCGAGCTCCTCGACGGACAAGGCCACGTCGCCGCCATCCTTTCCGAGACCGCCGATGCGTGCAACGGGGAGAGAATGCCCGCACGAGGGCGGTGCGACGTAAGGTCCTCGGCGAGATCGACGCCGCAGGGCATCGGAAGGAGGCGACCGGCATGATGATCGTCGATGAGCCCGTCCGAGGGACCTTCGCGTACCTCGAGCAACCCGGGCTGTTCGCGATGCCCGCGGTCGATCAGCTGCGGCTGTTCGTCGAACGGCGGCTGCCGGCGCCGCCGCTGACCCACCTGTGCGGGCTGGTGGTCGAGGATGCCTCGGACGGCGCCACGACGTGGTCCATGCCGGCGAGCCCGTGGTGGCAGACGGCGGCGACGTCGTTTGCGGGCGGGGCGCTCGCCTTCGTGGCGGACGCCGCTCTTGCCGGGGCCGTCTTCACCAGGCTCGAGACGGGCTCGATGCTGCTCACCTCCGACCTGTCGATGAGCTTCCTCGAGCTCGCCGCGCCATCGAGCGAACGTCTCGTCGCGAGAGGAACCGTCATCGACGTCGGCCGGCGCCAGGGGCTCTCCGAAGCGAGGATCGAAGACGCCCACGGAACGCTCCTGGCCCATGCGACGTCTCGATGTGTGCTCCAACCCTTGCCGTTCGAGCCATCCCAGCCGCCGAGGGAGCTCCCGGTCGTCGAACAGCCGACCTTCGACACGCCCGATCCCCATCTGCGCCCGGTCGAAGGGGAGATCGTGCCGCAGCCCGTGTGGGACCGGACGACCGGCCTCGACCTCGTCCGCCTCTGGCAGAAGGGAGACATCCCTGCCTCGCCGAACTGCTCGCTGCTCGGCCTGCGCTTCGAGGAGGCCGCGGAGGGAAACGCGACGCTCGCGATGCCGGCGTCGTTGTGGTTCTGCACCGGCTTCGGCACCTTCTATGGAGGAGCCGTCACAGCGCTCGCGGACGCCGCGATCAACACGGCTGTCACGACGACGTTGCCCCCGGGATCCTCGTTCGGCACCCTGGGGCTGAAGGTCAACTTCCTGCGAACGGTGACGCCCGACGGGCGCGAGCTCGTCGCCCGGGCGAGCGTCGAGCACCGCGGCCGGACGATCGCCGTCACGACCGCTCGGATCGACGACGCCGACGGGAGACGCGTCGCGATGGCGACCGGGAGCGCGATGATCTCCGAGGGACGTCCCTGGCAACGGCCGGGGACAACCAGATGACTCGGGACAATGCGTGGGTCCTGGGGGGATTCGAACCCCGAACCTGCGGATCGAGAGTTGATCGATACCGTGCAGGTCAGAGACTGGACGGTCTGTGAGCTGCGGGTTTGCGTCCCTTCACAACCTGCCTCGAGAGAGAGCTTTGAGGACCGGTGCCCGGAGCACCGCGGCGGCGGACACTCGGCAGGTCCGTGCCTCCTCGTGGATCTCAGATGGCCGCCTCCGCTCGGCGGGCCTGGGAGCGTCACGCGTAGCGGCCACATCCCGTGCACTTGTACCAACCCCCGGCCGGGTCGTCGGGCACGAAGGTCGTGCTCCGACCGCACCGGGCGCATGTCCTGATCTGGGAACCGGCCGGCACCACGCGCCGGGCGATGGCGCCGGCACGAACCGCACCGAGATCCGGGATTCCGACTCGGGTCGTGGTCCTCGCCTCCTGCATGGCCGCCTCCTGCCTACCTCCGGGGATCGCACGCGTTCGCCAGCCTTGCGGGGAGGCCGGGGAGCTTGGCGATGATCGCGAACCCGACACGCTCGGACACCATGAGGTCCAGATCGGGACTCTCGTGGTCGGTCGCGATCGCGAAGTGGGTCCCGTCCGCGCGGACCTCCTCGTACTCCAGGCGGGTGAGGTGGATCCTCGAGGTGCACGCGCCGTCGCTGCATTCGCACACGTAGGAACTCGCCGTCGCCGCGTCGGAGCTTTCCCTCGACTCGTCGATCCACTCGTTGATCTCACGAGAGCGTGTCTCGTTCATCACCTCTTCCTCGCGCCAGTCGCTCACGGCTGCCTCTCCACGATCCAGAGCCGCCTCACGTCCACCCCTTGCCCGGGGGAGGGGGCAGCGAGATCGGCGCCCAGTCGCCGGCGCCGGCCGCGAGGACGGTGGAGACATCGGCGCTGAGGAGGTCGGCGGCCCCGACGTCCTCGAACGCTCTTCGGACCGATTCGCGGCTGTGGACGACGAACAGCCACCAACCGCCGTCGTACGCTCGCCGTTCCATCGCCTGGAGGGCGCGCACGGCATCGATCTCAATCGCGGCAAGGTTGTGGAGGTCCACGACGAGCGCCCCGCCGGCATGGGACAGCCCGGAGACCTCATGCTCGAACAGCGGGACGTTCGAGCGGTCGAGCGTGCCGATCAACGTCAGCCGGTCGACCCCGTTCCGACGGTCGCCGAGGATTGCGAAGTCGACCTGTGGAGCGTCGGTGGCCGTCTGCACCCTGTCCCCTCTCGGGTCTCGACCACGCCCATGCGGACGCGGTCTCGTGCTCGGACCGAGGGCTGGGGTTCGCGGGTGGCAGCCGGGTGCTGGAGCTGCCCTGCGTCGCAACACTAGCACGCTCGGCCCGGCCCGGATAGGGCCGGCCGGCGACGGGATTGACAGAAGTGACAGCGGATTCCGTCGCTCCGAGGGGTCCGCTACTCTGGGTCGCGGGTGTGACGTGACGGGTGCGACGAAACGACTCCGGGTCCTGATCGCGGACGGCACGGCCGAGCGCCTCGAGGAGGTCACGAGGACCGTCACCTCGCTCGGGCACGAGGTCGTCGGGGCGGGGGCGAGCCTGGACACGATCGGTCAGGCGACCGCCGCCGAGCTGCCGGACGTTGCCCTCGTGATCGTCGGGGACAACTCGGACAAGGCCCTCGAGCTGATCCGCCGGATCGTGCAGGAGGCCGCGTGCCCGGTGATCGCGATCCTTGAGGTGCAGGATCGAGCGCTCGTCGACCGGGCGGCCCGGCTCGGCATCTTCGCCGTCATCGCACGCGCGGGCGATCTCGAGGAGATGCAAACCTCGATGGATATCTCGCTGCAACGCTTCGCCGAGTACCACGCGCTCGAAGGCGCGTTCGGCCGGCGGGCCGTGACGGAGCGTGCCAAGGGGATCCTCATGGAGCGCCACCAGATCGACGAGCAACGGGCCTTTCACCTGCTGCGCGACCACGCGCGCCGGACCAATCGGAGGATGGTCGACGTGGCGGCGTCGATCCTGGAGAGTCACCGTCTCTTGTCGACCGGCGCGACGTCACCATCAGCCGTCAACGAGGAGCAGCTCCGGCGCGGGCGCGAGGAGCCATGAACCACCCGGTACGTCCAGCTTCGGCCGGTGTCCTCGTTCACGACGGTGACGGACCCCGGTCTCCTGCGCAACCCAGCGCGCGGCGGAGTCGGCCTTGGCGTAGCTTCGGTAGGAGCCCCCTTCTCCCTGATGATCCCGGGGCTCTCCGGGGGGCTCCGCAGGCGGCGGTCCGATTGGCGTGGGCGCAAGATCGAGCAGGCGAGCCGCCCGATCCGGCATCGTGATGGACATGGTGCCCTCCCTCGATTCGGGGGGCGGACCACGGCCTCTTCGCGAGCGGTCCCGCTGACTCTCTGCAACTAACCCTCTCGCTTCGAGTCGGACGGCGGACCAGCCACGGCGGCCGTGTGCGCCAGCGTCAGCTCGTGGATCGCCCTGGCGACATCGAGGATTTGGCTGGAGAGGTCGATCAGCTGCACGTTCTGTTGTTCCTCTTGCTGCACCATCCGCCACTCCTGGTCCGCTAGGTGTCTGCGGGCGTCGTCCTGGCGGTTCTGACTGATCATCACGAAGGTCGACAGGAAGATCGCCTCGAGCGACACGATCATCGTGAGCAACCCGTACGGATACGGCTCGACCCCCAGGCCGATCCAGGTCGCGAACCAGGCGATGTGGAGATAGGCGAACCATGTCGACCCGGCGAACCTCGTGATCGAGTCGGCGACCCGGTTCTGAACGCTCCGGGCGCGCTCCTCCCCGTGGGCCACCAGGGCGGGGTGGATGGGCTTCTTCGGCGCGGCGATGACCACGGGTCCTCCTTTGCTCGGCGGCGCCATCCGGCGCTATCGCGAGCGTAAGACGCACGATCGCCGACGGAAGCGTTCTGCCGGGGGGACCGAGTACACTCGATGTGCAGGTGCATGACCTGCGGTTCGCGCGTAGCGACCGACCCGTGGCCCAGCGGCCCACCCGCCTCTCGCCTCCACGAATCTCAAGGATCCGGAAGGAGGCGGCGCCATGGTCAGGTGCCCCGTCTGCACGAAGGCGCAACTGGTGTACGTCCAGGGCCCTCGACGCACGTCCTGCTACTACTGCGGCGCCGGGTGGATCCAATCGGGAGATGAACAGGACGGCATCATCGGGCTGGGAGCACCACAGTCCGCCTTGCGGTCCATGGGGAAGCTCCAGCCGACCACGGAGGGGACGAGATGACGACGAAGCTGATCACGTTCGACACGGAGGCCCGCCGAGCACTGGAACGAGGACTCGACAAGGTCGCCGGAGCGGTCAAGATCACGCTCGGGCCCAGGGGCCGCAACGTCGTGCTCGCCAGGTCGTGGGGTGTGCCCACGATCACCAACGACGGCGTCTCCATCGCGAGCGAGATCGATCTGGAGGACCCGCAGGAGAACATCGGGGCCCAGCTCGTCAAGGAGGTCGCCAAGAAGACCAACGACGTGGCGGGCGACGGGACGACCACCGCCACCGTCTTGGCCCGGGCCATGGTGAAGCAGGGTCTTCGGAACGTCACCGCCGGCGCCGGCCCGATGGCGCTCAAGCGCGGCATCGAAGCCGCCGTTGAAGCGGTGGTGGAGTCGATCGGGCATCAGGCGATCGACATCGAGACCAAGGCCGACATCGAGCACGTCGCCTCCATCTCCGCCGCGGACCCCGAGATCGGCGGACAGATCGCCGACGCTATGGACAAGGTGGGCAAAGACGGTGTCATCACCGTCGAGGAGTCCCAGACGTTCGGTATGGAGCTCGAGTTCGTGGAGGGGATGCGGTTCGACAAGGGTTACATCTCTCCCTACTTCGTCACCGATCCCGAACGTATGGAGGTTTCCTACGACGACCCCTACGTCCTGCTGGTCGAGGGCAAGGTCTCCAGGATGGAGGACCTCCTCCCGCTCGTCGAGAAGGTCCTGTCGGCCCCGCGTCCGCTCCTGATCGTCGCCGAGGACGTCGAGGGGCAGGCGCTCGCCACCCTGGTCGTCAACAAGATCCGCGGCATGTTCAGCTCCGTGGCGGTCAAGGTTCCTGGGTTCGGTGATCGCCGCAAGTCCATGCTGCAGGACCTGGCCACTCTCACGGGTGGACAGGTCATCTCCCCCGAGGTCGGGCTCAAGCTCGAGAACGTCACGCTCGACCTGCTCGGCGGTGCCCGGAAGGTCGTCGTGACCAAGGACGACACCACGATCGTCGAGGGCGGCGGCGAGCCCGACGAGATCAGGGGCAGGGTCAACCAGCTCAAGGCCGAGATCGACAGGACGGATTCGGACTACGACCGCGAGAAGCTGCAGGAACGTCTGGCCAAGCTCTCCGGCGGCGTGGCCGTGATCAAGGTCGGCGCGGCGACCGAGGTGGAGCTGAAGGAGAAGAAGCACCGTATCGAGGACGCCGTCTCGGCGACCAAGGCGGCCGTCGAGGAGGGGATCGTCGCGGGTGGGGGAGTCGCGCTCCTCCAGGCGCAGTCGGCCCTGGACAAGGTCGACCTCGAAGGCGATGAGCACACCGGCGTCGACATCGTGCGCCGCGCGCTCGAGGAGCCGATGAAGCAGATCGCCGCAAACGCCGGCTTCGAGGGCGGCGTCGTGATCGAGATGGCACGCTCGCTCGACCCAGGGTGGGGCCTGGACGCGATCTCGGGCGAATACGTCGACATGTTCAAGGTGGGAATCGTCGACGCGGCACGCGTGACTCGCTGCGGCCTCCAGAACGCCGCGTCGATCGCCGCGCTGTTCCTGACCACCGAGGCGGTCGTGGCGACGAAGCCCGAGAAGACGCCGGCCATGCCGGGAGGGCCCGGGGACATGGAGTTCTAGCTCGCCGACCGCACGGCACGCCACGGAGGGAGGCGGGGTTCGTCACCGCCGCGGTGGTGGACCCGCTGGGCGACGTGCCGGGCCCTCACGTGCAACCCGCACGATCTCGATGTCCCGAGTCGATGAAGCAAGGACCTTGCTGGAAGCCACGATCATGAAGGCGATCGTCCAACACGGGTACGGCTCACCCGATGTCCTGGAGCTTCGCGAGATCGACCAGCCGACCGTCGGGGACGATCAAATGATGATCCTCGTCCGCGCGGCGTCGGTCCACGCGGACGTCTGGCACGTGATGCGAGGCGTGCCGTACGTGCTCCGGATCATGGGCGCCGGGCTGCGCGCGCCGAAGAACCTCGTTCCGGGTACGGATCTGGCGGGTACCGTCGAGTCGGTCGGGAAGGACGTGACGCGGTTCCGGCCGGGCGACGAGGTCTTCGGCCAGACCCTCGTGGCCAATCTGTGGCGCCACGGCGGCGCCTTTGCCGAATACGCGGCTGTGCCGGCGGCGAGGTTCGAGCGAAAGCCGGCCGGTCTCACGTTCGAAGAGGCCGCGGCCGTCCCCACGTCCGGCTCGCTCGCGGTGCAGGGTGTTCGCGACGAGGGGAGGATCCGCGAGGGACAGAGGGTCGTGATCAACGGCGCGGGCGGTGCGGTGGGATCGTTCGCCGTTCAGCTCGCCAAGGCGTACGGGGCGCACGTGACCGGTGTGGATGCTCCCGGAAAGCTCGACATGCTCCGGTCGATCGGTGCGGACCGGGTCATCGACTACACGCAGGAGGACTTCACCAAGACCGGAGAGCGCTCCGACGTGGTCCTCGACATCGCGGGGAGCCATTCGTGGCCGGACGTCCGGCGCGCGCTCACATCCGATGGGACCTACGTCCTGATCGGACACGATCACTACGGAGGGTCGGGCCATCGTTGGTTCGGGAGCCTCGGGCGCTTCGCCAAGCTGATCGTGGTTTCCCCCTTCGTGCGCCAGATCCATCCGTTCCGTGGTGCGAAGGACCCGGGGGACCGTTTGGTCGTCATGAAGGAGCTGATCGAGGCCGGGAGGGTCAGACCGGTCATCGACCGGACATTTCCGCTGAGCGAGGTTCCCGAGGCGATGCGTTACCTGGAGTCGGGGCAGACCGTTGGAAAAGTCGTCATCACCGTGTGACGGAAGCTCGGCAACGCGGGGCTCGTCATCGCACCGTCACGGGGGCCGCCCTCTCTCCTTACCTACGCATCACCGACGCAGCCCCGTCACGCGTCAGGCGGAACCAGACAATTCCGCATGGTGGGCCCCCGGGGATTCGAACCCCGAACCTGCGGATTAAGAGTCCGTTGCTCTGCCGGATTGAGCTAGAGGCCCACCGCAGTCTACCGCTCGCGCCTCGGGAGCGATCCCGGATCACGCCTCCAGGACGACGTCGATGCGAACGACGTGCAGCTTGGAGCCGTCCTCGGCGCTGGACTCGTAGACCTCGATCACGCCGGGCTGGGTCTCGTCCACCTCGAACCGCACGGCCTCCGAATACGTTCCGCGGCAACCCGTTCCACACGTCGCGGTGGTGAAGGTCCGGACGATCTCGTTGCCCTCGGCGTCGTAGATGCTGATCGACACCGTGGCCTCGAACACGTTGGCGGTTCCGGAGATCGTGACGGGGCTCGACACCTCCTGCCCGATGGTCGGGCTCTCGACGACGATCGGCGGGAGCAGGTCCTCGAAGCTCCTGCGCGTCATGGGACGATCCACGACGAGGCCTTCGCCCGAGAACACCTCGACGGGCTCGCCGTCGAGCTCGAGCAGGACGCCGTCCACCGTCGGGAACTGCGTCAACGTGTAGACGAGCTGACCGAGACGCATCATCACGCTCAGCGACCCGCCTCCGGACTCGAACTCGCCCGACAGGTCCACCGTGGCCGTGCCGTCGTCGATCGACAGGCCGAGGAGCTCGGTTCCGTCGGGCACGGTGGACGAGACGCCGGCCGACCGTTCGAGCTCGTTCGGGCCGGCCAGGAGGGCGAGCAGGGAGGCTCGGCCGACCGCCGGGTCCGAGGGCTCCGTCCGGTGCGTCAGGAACATCCACCCGTCGCCGGAGGCGAACCAGACCTCGTAGGTCATCGTTTCGGCCTCGGTCGGCGTGGGGGTGGGCGAGGGCTCTCCGGGTTCGTCCCCCGTGGGGCTGGCGGTGGGGGAGGGGCTCGCGGGCGGTTCGGTGGTCGGGACCGGCCCGAGCCCGCCCGGGCCGGACTCGGCGCAGGCCGCGGCCAGCAGGCCGATCGCCGCGGTGAGAACGAGCAGACGCTTCATGGCTCTCCTCCTCGGTCGAGGGTTCGAGCCCCATCGTCGTCGGTGGGCGCAACGGCGCCGTCACCACCGGGTAACGATTCGGCAACGGGAAGCCGGAGGGCGAACCGGGTCCCCGCCCCCGCCTCGCTCGATACCTCGACGTCGCCGCCGAGCAGGCGCGCCTGGTCGCGCGCGATCGACAGCCCCAGCCCGCTCCCCGAACCCGAACGCGACGGGTCCGCCTTGTAGAAGCGCTCGAACACGTGCGGCACGCGGTCCGGCGGGATGCCCGGTCCGTCGTCGGCGACCTCGACGAGCGCGTCGCCGCCGGCGCGCGTCACATGCACGGCGACGTTCGGCCCGCCATGCTCCACGGCGTTGCCGAGCAGGTTGGCCACGATCCGCTCGAGCCGCCGCGGATCCGAACGCACCTCCACGTCCGAGCGTTCCACGCGAACGCGGTCGGCCCACCCGCGCGATCGGACGGTCGCCTCGACCAGCGCGCCGAGCTCGACCGGCCGCGACTCCACCGTCTCCCGTCCGGCGTCCAGGCGCGAGATCTCCAGCAGGTCCTCGACCAGACGCCGGAGCCGCTCGACGTCGGACACGAGCAGCTCGACCGGCCGGCGGGCGTCCGTCGGCATCCGGTCCAGGTGCTCCCGCAACATGGCGGCCTCTCCGACGAGCGCCGTGAGCGGCGTGCGGAGCTCGTGGGCGACGTCGGAGGTGAACCGCCGCTCGCGGGCCTCGGCCGCCTGAAGCTCGGAGATCTTCGCCTCCAGGGCGGCGGCCATGTCGTTGAACGAGGCGGCCCACGCGCCGAACTCGTCCCGGGTCTCCTCGAGCCGGGTCGAGAGGGTGCCGCCGGCGAGCGACCGCGCCGCCCGCGCCGCCTCGGCCACCGGGGCGAGCGTTCGCCTCGCCACGAGCCGTCCGACAAGCAGGGCCACGACCACCACGACCAGCCAGCCGAGCACGAGAACGGTGCCGAGCTCGGTGAGGTCTCGCCGGAGCCCCTCCTCTGAGAACAGGAAGTAGAGCTCGACCCGGGAGCCGGCCGGGCGCCCGCCGACCATGAGGTACGGCTCGCCGGCCACATCGAGCCGCTGGTAGGCGAGCTGCCCCCGCCCGACGAGCTCGCGCAGGCCCGCCGGGATCGATGGGTCGAGGTCCGGGGCCGAGGCCACCTCGACGTCGCCGACCACGGCCTTCGCCGCGATCCGGCGCTGGCGCTGGACGTTGCCGACGAACTGCTCGAGATCAGCCTCGGGGGTCAGGTCCACGGCCCGGCGGAGGATGAACTCGGCCTCGTCGCGGGCCCGGTCGAGCGAGTCGCGCAGCCGTGCCTCTCGCACGAGCAGGAACGACCCGAGCGCCAGTGCCGCCGCCGAGAGCCCGGCGACGAGGACGAAGGTCACCGTGAGCCGCCGCCGGAACCTCGTCGGCAGGGCCACCGGGCGGTGCACGCTCAGGCCTTCTCGAGGCGATAGCCCACGCCGCGGACGGTGGTGATGACCTGCGGACGCGAGGGGTCGTCTTCGATCTTCGCCCGGAGCCGCTGCACCGCGACGTCCACCAGACGCGAGTCCCCCAGGTAGTCGTAGTCCCAGACGGACGACAGGAGCAGCTCGCGCGTGAACACCTGCCCGGGACGCCGGGCCAGCTCGGCCAGCAGGCGGAACTCGGTGGACGTGAGCGAGAGCTTCTCCCCGCGGCGGCGGGCCACGAAGGCGCGTTCGTCGACCTCGAGCTCGCCCACTCGCAACGGTGCGTCCGGTTCCGCACCCGAGGCTCGGCGCAGGACGGCGCGCGCCCTCGCCACCAGGACGGGCAGGTCGAACGGCTTCGTCACGTAGTCGTCGGCGCCGAGCTCGAGTCCGGCCACGACATCGGTGGCGTCCGCTCGGGCGGTCATCATGACGATGGGGACGGCGCTGGTCCGCCGGATCTCGCGGCAGACCTCGAAGCCGTCGAGCGTCGGGAGCATCACGTCGAGCACGACGAGGTCGAAGCCGTCTGCGCGGAATCGGGCCAGGGCCTCGCCGCCGTCCGCCGCGGCCTCGACGCGGAACCCGGCGCGCTCAAGCCCGATGGTGGTGCTCTCGCGGATCGAGGGGTCGTCCTCGACCAGCAGGATGCGTTCGTTCACGCCAGCAGCGTAGACGCGGCGGGGAGCGGGGGGGTCCGGGGGCTCGAGGAGCGAGCGCGGCGATAGCCCCTGGCAAGGAGAGGACTTGGGGTGACCGAGGGGACTCGAACCCCCAGCCTCCAGGACCACAACCTGGCGCTCTGACCACTTGAGCTACGGCCACCACGTGCGCTCTCAGGGTAGCAACGTCCGGGCGGGCGATACGCCGTCCGTTGACGCCCCGCCGCCGGAAGGGCACACTTGAACGACCATTCAAACGAGGTGGACACCCATGGCCATCGCTGCGATAGAGCTCGACCTGGAGCGGATCGACCACCTGATCTCCGAAGAAGAGACCCGGCTCGAGCCTCGACATCGCGCCTCGATCGCCTACCGTGCCGTGGCCGAGCGCACCGTGGCCGGCGGGGTCGCCTCCTCGTGGCAGGACTCGCCACCGCACGCGATCTACATCGACCGCGGCCAGGGCAACCGGATCTGGGACGTGGACGGGAACGAATACCTGGACTACCACCTCGGCTACGGCGCGATGGTGGCGGGCCACGCCCACCCGGCGATCGTCGAGGCCATCCAGCGACAGGCCCGGCGAGGCACCCACTTCGCGCAGCCGACCAAGGACCTGGATTCGGTGGGGGAGAACCTGGTGGACCGGTTCGGGCTGTCACTGTGGCGGTTCTGCAACTCGGGGACCGAGGCCACGCTGGAGGCGGCGCGTCTGATGCGCGCCGTGACGGGCCGGGACCTGCTCCTGAAGATCGAGGGGACCTACCACGGCCATCACGACTCGTTGATGTTCTCGGTGATCCCGGACCCCGAGCGTATCGGGCCGCGCGAACACCCCGTGACCGTGCCCCAAGCGCTCGGGATCCCCCACGCGTTCGCGTCGCTGGTGCGCGTTGTCCCGTTCAACGACTTGGCAGCGGTCGAGCTCGCCCTGGACGAGCTCGATGGGCGGGTGGCCGGCATGATGGTCGAGCCGGCCATGATGAACTGCGGGGTGATCCTCCCGGAGCCCGGCTACCTCCAGGGCCTGAAGGACCTCCTGCACCGACACGGGGCGCTGCTCGCGTTCGACGAGGTCAAGACCGGCGCGACGATCGCCTACGGCGGGGCCGTGGAGGCGTTCGGCGTCACCCCCGACTTGATCTGCCTGGCCAAGGCCATCGGAGGCGGCGTGCCGTGCGGCGCGATCGGCTCGACCGAAGACCTACTCGGCCCGGTGGTTCGTGGGGACTACGACATGGCCGGCACCTTCAACGGCAACCCGTTGACCATGGCCGCGACCAAGGCGTGCCTGACCGAGGTCCTCACGAAGGACGTCTACGAAGGCCTCAACGCCGTGCACCGGACCCTCGCCGAGGGTTGCGGCGCGGCCATCGAAGAACATCGGCTGCCGGCGTACGTGACCGGCCTCGGGGCGAAGGGCTCCGTGATCTATTCCGCGACGCCCGTGCGCGAGTACCGCGACACGATCGGCATCGACGAACGCATCACGTACCTGGCGTGGCTGTTCCAGCAGAACCGCGGCGTCTTCAAGTCGCCGTGGAGCAAGCAGGAGACCTGGACGACGTCCGTCGTTCATTCCGAAGACGACGCCCGGCGGTACGTGGAGAACTTCGCCGAGTTCGCCGCCGCGGTCACCGGTTGAAGCCGCTCAAGCCGAGCGGCGCTGCCGTTCGTGCACGCCCTCGGCGAACTCCTCGATGGCCTTGTCGCAGAACAGATCGAGGTCGGTCGGCTTGCGGCTCGTGACGAGGCCGGTGTCCACGACGACCTCTTCGTCCACCCATCGGCCGCCCGCGTTGCGGATGTCCGTCTGGAGGCTCGGATACGAGGTGACGGTGCGGTCGCGCACCACGTCGGCTTCGACCAGCAGCCACGGCGCGTGGCAGATCGCGGCGACCGGCTTGCCGGCGTCGAAGAACGACCGGACGAACCCCACTGCCTCCGGGCTCATCCTGGCCATGTCCGGGTTCGCCACACCGCCCGGCAGCACCAGGCCGTCGTAGTCGTCGGCCGTGACCTCGTCCACGGTCTTGTCCACGGTCATCGTGTCGCCCTTGTCCAGGTGCCGGAACATCTGGATCTCGCCGCTCTCGAGCGACACCAGCTCGAGCTGCGCGCCCGCCGCCGAGAGCCGGTCCCACGGCACCGTGACCTCGATCTGCTCCGTCCCCTCGGGCGCGGCGAACACGGCGATCGTCTTCCCCTTGAGCTCTTTGGTCATGGCCGATCCCTCCTCACGTTCGCGTCCCTTCACCCTTTCCCGGATCGGCCCCGGCGTAACGTCCCGGCGCCGGACGTAGACTGAACGGCCACTCAAACCGACCGACCGAGGGGACCGTCATGACCGTCGCCGAACACGTCCAGATCGACCTCGACCTGGTCGACCGCCTCACGGGGCGGGAGACCGCCGCCCTGAACGAGCGCCACCGCGAGTCGCTGGCGTATCGCGAGCGAGCCAAGACGCGCCTGCCCGGTGGCGTGAGCTCGTCGTGGCAGTCGTGGCCGCCGCACCCCGTGTACGTGACCCGCGGCGAGGGCTCGAGGATCTGGGACCTCGACGGCAACGAATACGTGGACTACCACAACGGCTACGGCGTCATGGTCATGGGCCACGCGCACCCGAAGGTCGTCGAGGCGGTGCAACGGCGGGTGGCGCTCGGAACACATTTCGCGCAGCCCACCGAAGACGCGCTCGTCTGCGCCGAGAACCTTGCCGAGCGCTTCGGCCTTCCGCTGTGGCGGTTCGGGAACTCGGGGACCGAGGCCACGCTCGACGCTACGCGCATCATGCGCGCAGTCACCGAACGATCGCTGATCGTGAAGATCGAGGGCACCTACCACGGCCACCACGACTCGCTCATGGTGAGCGTGTTCCCCTCGGAGGAGGAGGCCGGTCCGCGCGATCACCCGGTCTCGGTTCCGCAGACGCCGGGGCTGCCGGCGGGGATCATCGACCAGGTCGTCAACGTCCCGTTCAACGACGCCGAAGCCGCCCGGCGCGCGTTCGAGGAACACCCGGGACGGATCGCCGGGATGATCGTCGAGCCGGCCATGACCAACTGCGGGCTCGTGCTCCCGGAACCCGGCTACCTCGCCGAGCTGAAGGAGATTTGCCACGCGAACGGGGCGCTGCTGGCCTTCGACGAGGTGAAGACCGGCGCCACGCTCGCCTGGGGCGGGGCGGTGGAAGCGTTCGGCGTCGTCCCGGATCTGGTGTGCCTGGCCAAGGCCATCGGCGGCGGCGTGCCGTGCGGGGCCATCGGCGGCACCGAGGAGGCCATGGAGCCCATCGTGTCCGGCGACCTCGAGCAGGTCGGGACGTTCAACGGCAACCCGCTGACGATGGCCGCCATGAAGGCCACATTGACCGAGGTGCTCGTACCCGAGGCCTACCGCGAGTTCGATCGCATCAACGCCGGGTTCGAACGCTGCAACGACGTGATCGACAAGTACCGGCTGCCGGCCTCGATGAAGCTGTTCGGCGCCAAGGGGTCGATCGACTGGCGCGGGGAGCCGATCCACGAGTACCGCGACCTGTGGGAGATCGACGATCGCGTGCCGCAGCTCGCCTGGCTCTGGCAGCTCAACCGAGGCGTGTTCAAGAGCCCCGGATCCAAGTGGGAGTCCTGGACGAGCTCCATCGTGCATTTAGACGAGGACGTCGCCCGCTACGTTGACAACTTCGAGGAGCTCGCCGCGGCGATCACCGGATAGTCGGGTCTGTAGACTCGCGGTGGCGGGGGGCTTCGGAGCGCAGGAGGGCGTCGCGATGACCACGCAGGCGGAGCATCTCGAGACCATCGTGCCCAGAACGACCGAGGAGCACATCGCCCTCGTCGATCGGTATTCGTCCCGGAACTACGCCCCGCTCCCCGTCGTCGTGGCCGACGGCGAGGGATGCTGGGTCACCGACGTCGAGGGCAAGCGCTACCTCGACCTGCTCTCCGCGTATTCGGCCCTGAACTTCGGGCACCGCCATCCGGCGCTGGTGGCGGCGGCCAAGGAGCAGCTCGACCGGCTGACGCTGACCAGCCGCGCCTTCCACAACGACCAGCTCGGTCCGTTCCTGCGGGACCTGGCCGAGCTGTGCCAGATGGACCTGGCCCTGCCGATGAACTCGGGCGCCGAGGCGGTCGAGAGCGCCCTGAAGACCGCACGCAAGTGGGGGTACGAGGTGAAGGGTGTCGCGCCCGACCGCGCCACCGTCATCGTCTGCGACCGGAACTTCCACGGGCGGACGATCACCCTGATCAGCTTCTCCTCGGATCCGGGCTCGAGGGAGAACTTCGGCCCGCTGACGTCCGGGTTCCGCAGCGTCCCGTTCGGAGACGCCGACGCCCTCGAGGCCGCGATCGATGACGACACCGTGGCCTTCCTCGTCGAGCCGATCCAGGGCGAGGCCGGCGTGATCATCCCCCCGGATGGTTACCTGCGGCGCGTGCGCGAGATCTGCACCGACCGCAACGTGTTGCTCATCGCCGACGAGATCCAGACCGGGCTCGGGCGCACGGGCGCCACGTTCGCCGTCGAGCACGAAGGCGTGCGCCCCGACATGATCCTGCTCGGCAAGGCGCTCGGCGGTGGGATCATCCCCGTCTCGGCCGTGGTGGCGGATGAGCCGGTGCTCGGCGTGTTCAAGCCGGGGCAACACGGCAGCACGTTCGGCGGCAATCCGATCGCCGCGGCCATCGGCCGCCGGGTGATCCAGCTCCTGCGCACCGGGGAGCTCCAGGAGAACTCTCGGCGGCTCGGCGACTACCTCGCGCTGCGGTTCCGGGAGGCGGCGCTCCCGGCGGTCGAGGAGGCGCGGATCCGAGGCCTGTGGGCCGGGGTCCAGCTCGTCCCGGAGGCCCGACCCGCCCGGGCGGTCGCGGAACGTCTCCTCGAGCAAGGCGTCCTCGCCAAGGACACCCACGAGGCCACGATCCGGATCGCGCCGCCGCTCGTGATCACCCAAGACGAGCTCGACTGGGGCATCGAGCGGATCTTCGCGGTGCTCTCGGCGGCTTAGTCCTCTGGCTCGTAAGTTCGCTAACGAATCGCGAAGCTCAGGCGGCGGCGGGTAGCGCCTCCTCCTTCTCACGGAGTCGCCGCATCAGACGAGCGAGGTCCTTGCGTGTGAACTTCCACTCGAACGGCTTGGCGGTCAGTTCGTAGCGTCGTTCGAACTCCAGGAGTCGATGCTCCACCTCGCCCAGGTCGGTGAAGTCGTTCGGGGTGAGCACCTTGCGCTGGATGATCGAGAAGTAGATCTCGATCTGATTCAGCCAGGATGAGTGCACCGGGAGGTGGATCAGCCGCAGGGTTGGCCATCGCTGCTCCAGGCGCCGGACCGATCGCTCGCCGCGGTGGGAAGAGCCGTTGTCTACGATCCAGAACACCCTGCGGGCCGAGGCGTAGGGCTCGGAGGTCATGACCTGGCGGACCAGGCGATCGAACGGCTCGATGCCGGTGCGGCGCTCGCAGCGCCCGAACACCTTCCCGCGGTGGCAGTCCCAGGCCGCCAGGTACTGGAGAGCTCCGCCTCGGCGATACTCGTGCTCCACCCGCATGGCCCGGGCCCGGGAGGGCGGCAGGGTGGGGTGGCACCGGCACCGGGCCTGGATGGAGGTCTTCTCGTCGGCGGAGATCACGAACTCCGCAGGGTGCAGGGTCTTTCCCTGGAACCGGCGGGCGTATAGGTCGAGGACCCTCGAAGCCTTGGCTTCGAAGTCCGGATCCCGGGGGAAGATCCAGCTGCGAAAGGTCCAGGGCCGGATGGCGTCCTCGGAAAGCCACCGCCACACCGTGGCGTCCGAGACCGTGGCCACGATCCCCCGGGCGATGGCCTCGGAGCGGATATCGGGGACGTGAAGGCGCGACAGCGGCACCCCCAAGGTCGCCGGCAGCTCGCAGGCGAGCGCTTTGACCTCAACGACCACCTCCGGGGGAAAAGACCCCTGGGCGTCCTCGCCGGGGCCGCTCCTCCAGGCCGGCCACGCCCTCCTCGAGGAACCGCTTGCGCCACTTCCACACCACCTCCCGCCGCGTGTCCGTGCGCAGAGCGATCTCATCGACCGGGACGCCATCGGCCGCCAACAGGATGATGCGGGCCCGCACCACATCACGATACGGTAACGAGTACTGCCGGGCTCGCGCCTCCAGCTCGGCACGCTCCTGTGGCTTCAGGACGACGGTAAGTGGACTGGTCCTGGACATGGCATCCCCCTTCGTCGGGGGATACCGTATCTTACTCGGAGCCGTGAATCACGTTAGTGTAATTATGAAGTCGTGTACTTAGCCGCCTACCTCGAACTCCGCGCTCCCGATCGAGCGGTACCGGTCGGTCACCAAGTAGTGCACCACGTACCGCCCGGGTGGCAGCGGCCACGGCCCGCCCATCGTCGTCTCGTCGAACGTGACCGAGCCGTCCACCACCGGCGGAACCGTTCCCGAGCCGTGGAGCCCGGTGTAGTTCCAGATCAGGTAGTAGTCGACCTTGGGGTCGGCGCGCCGCGCCTCGTAGACGCCGAGCCAGTCCCACCGGTTGGCGGGGCCGGCCTCCCACGAGACGACGATCGGCTCACCCGGGTCGTAGCTCGGTTGGTTCGTCGAGACACGGATCGTGGCTCTCGGATCTCGCAGAACGAAGCCGACGCGAGCGAGCTCGCCGCCGCCGCCGTCGACGAGCACCGCGTCGTACGCGCCGGGCTGGAGCGTCGAGGTGTCCACGCCTTCCACTCGGCCGACGCCGGCGGCCGGCTCCGTGAGGACGGCCGAGTCCGGGGACGCGGATGCCGGGACGATCGCCACCGAGCCGCCATCGGGCGCGTGGTAGCCGACCGCGAGCGGGTCCCCTTGGTCGAGAAACCCCTCGTGCACCGAGACCATGAGGGGCATCGGGGCCGGGGTGACCTCGAACGTCGAGACGAACGCCCGATGATCCGAGGTCCAGGGGTCGAAGCCCTCGTCCACGCCGTGGCCGCCGTCCTCGCCGACCATCCGGCTGTCGAGCGTCAGGCTCGGGCCGGCCGCGTAGAGGAAGTCGATCCGGTCCTTCGCGCCGAAGTGGCTGATCGCCGGCGCCTCGAGCGGGTCGGGATGGATCTCGCGGTACGTGTCGCGGAACCCAGCTTCGGCGATGGCCAGGCTCACCGGCCAGGGAACCGGCTCGTCGATGCCCTCGCGGGTGCTCACGGTCTCGGCCCCGTAGTCGAGGTGGGACGGTTCGTTGTGGTCGCCCGTGAAGAACACCGGGTACCCCTGGCTGATGAGCTCGCGCATCTGCGAGAGGGGGAGCTCGAGCGACGACGTGCGGACCTCGTCCTCGGTCGCGAGCACGTCCTCGAGGGGCGCGCCGTTGCGCAGCCGCCTCGGGCCGTAGCGGACGTAGTCGAGGTGGATGTTGAAGAACGCCACGACCTCGCCCGGTCGCACCTCCACGAACGCGTACCGGCCGCCGGCGCCCGACGGCTCGTGGATCGGGTACTTCGAGAGGATCTGGAGGCTGGTGTTGTGGTACGGGTAGCCGGTCCGTTCGGCCGTCTCGGAGAGGCGGTTGTAGGACTCGAGGACGCCCACGATGTCGGCGTCGATCGACTCGATGACCGCGTCGGTCGTCTCGTCTCCGCCGTATTCGACGTTGTAGACGAAGATCTCGAGCTCGATCGGCTCGGTCGGCGCGGGGGAGGAAGCCGTCTCGCCGGTCGGGCCCGCGGTCTGGCCGGTCGGGCCCCCGGCGGTCGCGCCGCCGCCGCCCTCCTCCTCCGCGGTGCACGCCCCGAGCAGGACCAGCAGGGCCGCCGCGACCGCGATACCTCGTCTCACGCCGTCCCTCCCGTTGAGCTGGGCCTCGTTGGTACCGCACTCTAGAATGGCGTTCGAATCCCGAGCAAGTCGGAGGTCGTCGTGGCGGGTCGCGGGGACGAACGCCGGGCGCGGGTCCTGGACGCTGCTCTCGAGGTCATCGCCGAACGGGGCCTGTCCGAGACGCGAATGTCGGACATCTCCCAACGCGCGGGGATGAGCGCCGGTCACGTCCTCTACTACTTCCGTACGAAGGACCTCGTGTTGATGGAGGCGCTCCGGCGCGTGGAGGAGCGGATGCACGACGAGGCCGCGGTGGAGCTGGCCGCGCTCGCGCCCGGCCCGGACCGGCTGCGCCGGCTGTTCGAGCTCAACGTCCCCGACGGCGTGGCCGATCCGGGATGGACGTTGTGGCTCGAGGCGTGGACGCTCGCTCCGCACGACGAGACGATCCGCTCGCTGATCGCAGAACTCGAGGCGCGGTGGGTTCGCCTGCTCGCCGACGTGGTGCACTCGGGCGTCGAGGCGGGCGCCTTCACGTGCCGAGACGAAGAGGCCACCGTCCGGCGCCTGTACGCGGCGATGAACGGACTGTCCATCCAGGTGGTGACCGCCGCCGGAGGCTTGGACCGTGCCTCGGCGCTCGAGGCGCTCACGGGGCTCGCCGCCTCCGAGCTCGGCGCTCGAGTTCCTCGGCGCCGACGCTCGAAGACCGGATAGGCTCCCGGGGCTTAACGTTCGCTCGCGATGGGTTACGATATATCGCGATAGTCCTATGGGCAGTCGGAAAGGAGTCCTCGATGGGGCACACGACGCACGGGAGGCGGATGCGCCAGCACGAGCGAATGCATCATGAAGGGTTCGGCCCGTGGGGCCGGCACTTCGAGCGGGCCGTCTTCGGCGGGCCCTGGGGCGGCGGGCGGCGAGCTCGCCGAGGCGACGTGCGTGCCGGCATCCTGACGCTGCTCGCCGACGAGCCGAAGCACGGCTACGACCTGATCCGCAACCTCGAGGAGCGAAGCGGCGGGCGGTGGCGGCCCAGCCCGGGTTCGGTCTACCCGACGCTCCAACTGCTCGAGGACGAGGGGCTCGTGGCCGGCGACGAGCGCGACGGCAAGCGGGTCTTCTCGCTCACCGACGCCGGTCGCGCCGAGCTCGAGGAGCGTCGCGAGCGCGGGGACGGCGAGCCGTGGGAGTTCGGTCCGAGCGGCGAAGGGTTCGCGCAGCTCCGGGAGGCCGTGTTCCAGCTCGGGGCGGCGGCGCTCCAGGTCGCGCGCGCCGGTTCGGAGGCGCAACGAGCGCGCACGGCCGAAGTGCTCTCGGACGCACGGAAGAAGATCTACGCGCTGCTCTCCGAGGACTGACGAGTCCAGTCGTGCCATCCTCGTGAGGTGACCTCGATCCTGGTCGGCGCGGCAGACGGTGTGTACGTGCTCGAAGAAGGTACGTCGACCGTGGAGCCCGCCGGCTGGGATCGGGAGCACCCGGGGGCGGTGACCGCGCTCGCGCGCGCCGGATCCGAGCAATGGGCGATCGTCGACCGTTACGAGATCTGGCGTTCCGAAGGCGGCCACTGGACGCATGTCGTCAATGCCCTCAACCTCGAGCTGCAGTGCCTGGCCGATACGCAAGCCGGGCGGCTTGTCGGGTCTTCGCAGGCGCACCTGTTCCGGATCGTGCCGCCGCCGACACCGCTCGAGACGGTCGAGGCCTTCGATCGCGTCGACGGGCGAAATCGTTGGTACACGCCGTGGGGCGGGCCGCCCGATGCGCGTTCGATCGCCGAGGACGACAACGCCGTGTACGTGAACGTCCATGTCGGCGGCATCGTGCGAACGCGAGACGAAGGGGCGACTTGGGAGCCGACGATCGACA
>DASUTU010000077.1:0-4139 GCA_036374435.1 Actinomycetota bacterium
CGCCAGGGCCCTGGCCATCTCGAGCCGGCGCCGGTTCGCGTACGAAAGCGAAAACGCCGTCTGCAGCTGGCGGTACCCGGCCAGGCGCGAGCCGAAGAATTCCAAGGCCTCCTTGGCCCGCGCGCGGATCCGCTCCTCCTCCCGGTTGGTACCCGGCGGCCGAAACACGGCCCCGAACAACCCGGACCGCGATCGGACGTGCTGCCCGACCATTGCGTTCTCGAGCACGGTCATGTTCGGGAACAGGTGGACGGTCTGGAAGGTCCGCCCGATGCCGAGGCGCACGATGTGGTTCGGGGCGAGCCCCACGATGTTCCGGCCGCCGAACGACACGCCGCCGTCGTCGGGCGGGTACAGACCAGTGACGACGTTGAACATCGTGCTCTTGCCGGCGCCGTTAGGGCCGATCACCGAGACGATCTCGCCCGGGTCGACGTGCATGTCGAGTCCGGACAAGGCGTAGACGCCCCCGAAGTGTTTGGCCACCCCGCGGAGCTCGAGCAGGTGCCGCGCGCCGTCGCTCATTCCAGCTCCTCGTCCTCGACGCCGAGACGCCCACCGGGCACGGCCGCGCTTACGGTCCCCTCTTCGGGCGCGAACCGCTGCATCCACTCGTCCTGGGCCTCCTCCTCCGTTTCGAGCTCGCGCATACGCCGGACGTTGGGCAGCAGGCCCTGCGGGCGTAGCACCATGATCGCGACGAGGGCCGCCCCGTAGATGAGGAGCCGGAACTCCTCGAACTCGCGGAGAAGGCCGGGCAGGCCGATCAAGACCGCGGCGCCCACGACGACGCCAGGGATGCTTCCCAACCCGCCCATGATCACGACCGCGAGCGCGGTGATCGATACGATGATCTCGAAGCTCGCCGGGGTGAGAGAGCCGATCTGCACGGCGAACAGCGCTCCGCCGAGCGAGCCGACGAACCCGCCCATCGCGAACGCGAGGAGCTTGTATTTCATCGTGCTGATCCCCATGGCGTCGGCGACCTGTTCGTCCTCGCGCATGGCGTTCCACGCCCGACCGATACGAGATGCCTGGAGCCGCCACGACACGAAGATCGCCAACAGGACGAACGCGAACGCCAGGTAGTAGAAGCGCTGAGGTTGTCGGAAACCGAAGCCGGCGATGGCGGCGTTCGACACGCCCCGCATGCCCTGCGGACCGCCGACCAGCGGCTGGAGCCACTGGGACTGCGTCAGCGTGCTGACGATCTCGCCGAGACCGAGGGTGACGATGGCCAGGTAGTCGCCGCGCAACCGCAGGACGGGTGCGCCGATCAACAGGCCCACGCCCGCGGCCAGGACGGCCACGATCACCACCGCCAGGTAGAAGTTCAGCCCCATCGAGAAGGTGGGGGCGGCCGAGCCGGTCGTGGTGTTGAGCGAGGCGCCCGTGAGGAGGGCGAGCATGTACGCGCCGAACGCGTAGAACGCCACGTATCCCAGGTCCAGCAGGCCGGCGTACCCGACGACGATGTTGAGGCCCAGGCCGAGTAGCACGAACACCATCACGCTCCCCAGGACCTGCGAGATCACCGAGCCGACGAGCTGCGGCAGGTAGGCCACCGCCGCCACCGCGAGGACGATCATGAGCACGCGCACGACCGGTTGTTCGCGCATCGTCTCGCGGATCTGTTGCCGGGTCTGGCTCCCCCGCCGGTGCCACGTGAGGTTCGCGGCGCCGGCGATCACGGCGGCCCCGATCGCGCCCGGGTAGGTCAACGCCCGGGTGCTCGAGTCGTACAGGAAGCCGGGGTCGTAGCCGAGCTGCTGGATCGCCACGGGGATGATGCGTTGGAGGAGCCCCATCAGCACGACGGTGCCGAGCGCGGTCAGGACCGCCCGCGAAACGATGGGCCGACCCGTCCGGGCCAACCCCCCCAGAGCCCCGGCCGCAAGGGCGACCACGGCCAGGATGGCCGCGCCCACGAGCACGTTGTCCTGCTCGAAGGTGGCGGTCTGGATCAGCGACGGCGACGCGGCGACGAACACCTGACGGACGCGCCCGATGTCGAACCACTCGGCCCAGAGGACGGCCGCCCCGAAGAGCACGCCCGTCAGCACCCCGGTCGCCGCCCCGGTCGCCGCGCCGGCGGACGGGGCGGCCACCCGGCGTTCCCCGGCCGTGACGCGGGCTCGAGTGACGACGAACCCGGCAACGGCGGGCGGCAGGACGAGCATGATGCGGCCGAGTGTGACGTGTTCTCCGACCAGGTTCAGGCCGGCGAAGCGGTCGAGCAGCCCGACCAGCGCCAGGTACAGGAGGACGAGAACGGCCCCGATCCCCGCGCGGACGATCGATCGCACCGGGACCGGACCGAACGCCGGCATCAGACCTTCTCCGCCCCCGCCGTCCCCAGGATGCCGCCCGGCCGGAAGATCAGGACCAGGACCAACACCAGGAACGTGAACGCGGGCTTGAGCTGGAAGGGTGACGGAACGTTGTAGCCCGTGAGGATCAGCGCGGGCCCCATGGATTCGAGCAGGCCGATGGTGAGGCCGCCGAGCGCGGCCCCGCCGATGCTGCCGATCCCCCCCAACACGGCAGCCGTGAACGCCGCGATCCCCGGACGGAAGCCAATGACGAAGTTGACCGCCTCGAACGTCATGGCGAACAACACGCCGGCCACCCCGGCCAGGATGCCGCCGATCGCGAACGTGACGGCGATCACCCGGTCGACGTTGATGCCCATGAGGCTGGCGATCTCGCTGTCCTCGGCCACGGCTCGCATCGACTTGCCCGTCCGCGTCTTCGAGACGAAGAGGGTCAGCAACACCACCGAGACGGCCGCAACCACGAACACCACGACCCGGATTCTCGAGAACCCCAGGCCGAAGATGACCCACTGACCTTCGAGGAACGACGGCTTGGCGTACCCCCGGGTCTGGGCGCCGAAGAACCCACGCGCCGTGTTCTGGAGGAAGAGGGAGGCGCCGATCGCCGTGATCAGCGGCACCAGCCGGGGGGCGCCCCGCAGCGGCCGGTAGGCGATCCGCTCCAGGAGCAGCGCCACCGCCACCGAGGAAGCGATGGCGACCAGGAACACGATCCCGAGCGCCAGGACCGGCTGGCGTTCGAGGAAGCCGCTGTCCTCGTAGGCGCTGGCGAAGAAGTACGAGATGAACGCGCCGAACATGAACACCTCGCCGTGCGCGAAGTTGATCATGCGAAGGATCCCGTAGACGAGCGAATAGCCGAGCGCGATCAACGCGTAGATCGCCCCCTGGGCGACCCCGAGGACCAGGAAGTCCCGCCACGCCCCCGCCGAATACGCTCGACCCTCCGGAAGCGTGAGCGTCCGCAGGATTCCAATCCCCCCGGCGGCGACGATGGCCACCGCCAGGGTCACGAGGATGATGAGTCGCCACGGGATCCGCTCCAGGAGGCCGAGCCGGACCTCCGGGACCTGTTCGACGGCGCTCATGTCTGCGCGACCCTAGCCCATCCTCGGACACGACGCTGCGGGCGGGCCCGGAGGCCCACCCGCAGCTCGCGTGTCGATCCGCTTACGCGACGTCGGCGAGCGACTTGGTGTCGCTGTAGACCGGGTCGGACGGCTCCTCGCCGCCTTCGACCGGCCAGTTCGGGTACTGGAAGATACCGATCGTCACGTCGGTGGCGCAGTCGCCGAGCTCCGTGCACGTGATGATGCCCGTCAGCCCCTCGTGGCCGCTGGTGGCGAACACCGCGTCCTTCAGGGCCGTCCGCGGGATCAGCAGGCCACCGCTCCCGTCGTCCACGGCCACCTGCTCGATCGCCTGGAACAGGACGGTCGCCGCGTCGAACGCGTGCGCGTGGAACACCGACGTCGGCGCCCCGCCGAACTGCTCCCGGTAGGCCGGCAGGAACTGGTCCCGGTAGAACTCACCCGACTGGAACGCCTCAACGTCCGGCGACGAGGCGTAGTAGTCGGCGTCCGGGCTCCCGGCCGTGTCGATGAAGCCGGTCTCCAGGCAGCCGTCGGCGCCCAAGAAGACCGTGCCCTCGGCGAAGACGCCCGCGCCCTGGCTGTAGGTGAGCGCGCACACCGGGTTGAAGTTCGGCCCGTAGACCACGCCGGGGTTGCCCTCGGCGATGCCTCGAAGCACCGGCCCGAGGTCCGTGTCGCCGCTGTTGACCTGCTCCTGCGCGGTGATCGT
>DASUTU010000078.1:0-9311 GCA_036374435.1 Actinomycetota bacterium
GCGAGCTCGACCCGGCGCTGCGGTGTTGATTCCATCGTTGCCTCCCGTCCGATCCGATCGACCCCCCGATGCTCCGGGGCAGGAGGCGTGCCGATCACCGCCGAAGGTCCCTGCCCCCGCCGGTCCAACGGCGCCCGGGCCTAGGCGGGCCCCGGCCCAGAAGATCGTCCATCCGGACGTCGCCGAGGGCGTGCGGCGGCCCCGGCCGGGGCGCCCCTCATGTTCGGGAGCGCCCGGTCGCGGGCGGTCCTTGACCAGCCGGCGGGGTCGCGGTCGTCCTGCACGGACATGCCGCAGACAGCTGACCCTCGGCCTGGCAGCGACGCCCGCGCGGCGGCTCGCGTGGCTCGAGGAGGCGATCGAACTCGCCCACCGCACCGGCGCGCTCCCGACGAAGCGGCCGCACCCGCGCAACTACGTGGACTTCGTGCGGCGACCGTAGATGACGCGTTCGAGCGTGAGGCCGTGGGGCGGGGCGACGGGCCCGGCTCGACCCCGATCGCCGGACGCGAGCACCTCCGGTACCGAGTCTGGGTCCAGGGCGCCCTCCCCGGCTCGGACGAGCGTCCCGACGAGGCTCCGCACCATCTGGTGGAGGAACGAATTCGCGCGAGCCGTGATCTCCACGCGTTCGCCGGTCCGGGTCACGGCGAGCCGATCGAGCCGCCGCACGGTCGAGGCGTCGTTCGGCGGCCGCCGGCAGTACGCCGCGAAGTCGTGCTCGCCCACCAGGTGGTGTGCCGCGGCGCGCATACGGGGCAGGCTGAGGTCGCCCGGCCGATGCCACACGTACCGCGCCTCGAAGGGATCCGGCCACGGCCCCAGGTGGATCCGGAACCGGTATTCGCGGGCGGTGGCCGAGAACCGGGCGTCGAACCGCTCGGGGACGAGATCCGAGACCGTGACGACGACCTCGGGCGCCACCATGGCGTTCAACGCCCGCTGGAGCCGGGCGGCGTCGACCTCGTCGGGCCACCGGAACGAGGCGACCTGGCCGCGGGCATGCACGCCCGCGTCGGTCCGGCCGGCCACCGAGAGCTTCGGTGCCGAGCCCAACACGCGCGCGAGAGCGTCCGAGAGGACGCCCTCGACGGTGCGCTGGTCCCGCTGCCTGGCCCACCCGCGGAATCCGGTCCCGTCGTACGCGAGCCGGAGTCGGACGACGGCCACGGGCCGCCCGGCTATCCGTGCTCGACGAGCTCGATCCGGGCCATCGGTGCGGCGTCGCCCCGTCGCTGGCCCAGCTTGAGGATCCGCGTATAGCCACCGTTCCGGTCGGCGAACCGCGGGCCGATCTCGCTGAACAGCTTGTGGACCACGTCGCGATCGGGGATCTGCTTCAGCACCTCTCGGCGCGCCGCCACGTCGCCGCGTTTGGCGAACGTGATCAGCTTCTCGGCGACGGGACGCACGGCTTTGGCCTTGGCCTCGGTCGTGTTGATGCCCTCGTGCACGAACAATTGCGCCGCAAGGCCATTCAGCATCAGTCGCTGATGGGCCGGGCCGGAGCCGAGCCGCGGCCCCTTCCTGGGCTTCGGCATCCCCGTTACTCCTCCCGCAGCCCGAGGCCGAGCTCTTCGAGCTTGGTCTTGACCTCGTCGATCGACTTCTGCCCGAAGTTGCGGATGTCCATCAGCTCCGCCTCGGACTTCTGCACCAGGTCGCCGACCGAGTTGATCCCCTCGCGCTTCAGGCAGTTGTAGGACCGGACCGACAGGTTGAGCTCCTCCACCGTGATGGCGTAGTCGCTGGGCACCGACTCGTCTTCTGCCGGGCCGACCTGCATGGACGGCGCCTCGGCCAGGTCGCTGACGAGCTGGACGAGCTCGAGAAGCGTGCCGCCGGCGCTGGCCAGGGCCTCACGGGGCGTGATCGAGCCATCGGTCTCGACGTCCAGGATCAGCCGGTCGCGATCGGTCATCTGCTCGACCCGGGTGTTCTCCACCGCGTAGGAGACCCGACGGACCGGCGAGAAGATCGAGTCCACCGGGATGACGCCGATCGGGTCGCGGGGCTTCTTGTTCTTGTCGGCCATGCGGTAGCCGACGCCCCGCTCCACGGTCATCTCCATCTCGAGCGACCCGCCCTTGCCGATCGTGGCGACGTGCAGGTCGGGGTTCAGGATCTCGACCCCAGCCGGCGGCGCGATGTCGCCGGCCGTGACCTCACCAGGTCCCTTGGCCTTGAGGTACACGGTGACCGGCTCGTCGGCGTCGCTGCGGATGACGAGCTCCTTCAGGTTCAGGATCACGTCGGTGACGTCTTCGGTCACCTTCGAGATCGTCGAGAACTCGTGGAGCACGCCCTCGATCCGGACCGAGCTGATGGCGGCTCCGGGGATCGAGGACAACAGCGTGCGGCGGAGCGAGTTCCCGATCGTGTAGCCGAAGCCCGGCTCGAGCGGCTCGATGGCGAACTTCGATCGAGTCGGGGAGACGGACTCCTCCTGGATCTGCGGCCTTGCGACGATGAACACTGCGTTCCCTCCTTCGACGGGGGATCATCCACTCCTGCCCCGTCTCCTGTGCCGGCGTGGGCCGGCGCCGGAGCCTAGACGCGCCGGCGTTTCTTGGGCCGGACCCCGTTGTGGGGCACCGGCGTGACGTCCTGGATGCCCGCCACCTCGAGGCCGGTGGCGGCGAGCGAGCGGATCGCGGTCTCGCGGCCCGACCCCGGGCCCTTCACGAACACGTCGACCTTCTGGAGGCCGTGCTCCTGGGCCTTGCGCGCGGCCGCCTCGGCGGCCAGCTGGGCGGCGAACGGCGTGGACTTGCGCGAGCCCTTGAACCCCACGTTCCCGGCGCTGGCCCACGAGATCGTGTTGCCCTGTAGGTCGGTGATCGTGACGATCGTGTTGTTGAACGTCGACTTGATGTGGGCCTGCCCGTGGACCACGTTCTTCTTCTCGCGACGTTTGGTCTTCTTGGCCTTCGGTTTCGCCACGCTCGGCCCCCCCTCGCTACTTCTTCCCGGCTTTCTTCTTCCCGGCCACGGTCTTGCGAGGGCCCTTCCGGGTCCGCGCGTTCGTGTGGGTCCGCTGGCCCCGCACGGGGAGGCTCCGGCGATGCCGGATCCCCTGGTAGCTGCCGATCTCGATCTTGCGCTTGATCTCCTGCGCCACCTCTCGGCGCAGGTCGCCCTCGATCTTGTAGGTCCGGTCGATGAACTCGCGGATCCGGCTGACCTCGTCCTCGGAGAGGTCGCGGACCTTGGTCGCGGCGTCGATGCCGGTGCCGTCGATGATCTCGAACGCCCGGGTGGCCCCGATCCCGTAGATGTAGCGAAGGGCCACGTCCACCCGCTTGTCGCGTGGAAGGTCGACTCCTGAGATTCGGGCCATCGGCAGACTCCCCTATCCCTGACGCTGTTTGTGCCGCGGGTTCGAGCAGATCACGCGGATCTGGCCGCGCCGGCGGATGACCTTGCATCGGTCGCAGATCTTCTTTACCGACGGCCGGACCTTCATCTCAACGCTCCCGCTCGATCCCTCGCGGGCCGAGCCCGCTCACCGGTACCGGTACACGATCCTGCCGCGCGACAGGTCGTACGGCGACAGCTCCACCACCACTCGGTCCCCGGGGAGGATCCGGATGTAGTGCATCCGCATCTTCCCGGAGATGTGCGCCAACACATTGTGCCCGTTCTCGAGTTGCACCCGGAACATCGCGTTCGGGAGCGGTTCGGTGACCGTTCCCTCCACCTCGATGGCGTCTTTCTTCGGCAAGCTCCGGCTGATCCTCGTTTCCCGGACACGCCCGACTCACCCGCGGGCGAGCCGGAACCGCCCCCGGGTGGGGGCGTGCACAAAGTATAGGGGAAGCACCCCGATCCCGTCCATGACCTGGGGAGATGGCCCCGCCTCAAGACGCCGGGAGATACCGGGGGAGTTGCGGGCGACCCCCTGACCAGGGGCCCTCGGACGGCTTATGTCCCCGACTGGCTCTCCTGGGGAATGGGCGGAAGGTCGCCCGCAGGTGCGTCGTCGAGCAGGATCACGTGCTCGGGCTCGCCCTGGTCGATGCCGATCTCGTGCTCGCCTTGGTCGATGCTGGTCTCGAGCTCGTCCAGGGACTTGCGCATCCGGTCCTGGATCGTCCGGAGGTCGGCGATCGCCGACTCACGCACTGTCGCGGCCTCGGTCCGCACCGTCGTCGCCTCCTCCTCCGCCACGACGAGGATGCGCCGGGCCTCGGCCACGGCCTCCTCGTGCGCGTTCTGGGCCTCCAGCCGCATCTGGTCCGCCGCGGTCCGGGCCTCGGCAACGACCATCGTTGCCTCCAGCTCAGCCTTGCGCCGTTGGCGGGCGACCTCGTCGTCGAAGGCCGCCAACACGGCGCGAAGGTGGTCGGGGACGCCTTCCAGCCGGTCGCCCGGGGCCTGTGCGGTCGTCGCCGCGCCGGGCGCACCGTTCGCGCTCGCAAGACGCATCTCGAGCTCGCGGATGCGGTCGGAGAGGACCCGCAGGTGCGCGAGCACCTGGCCGCGGTCGAAGCCACGCTTGACGACGTCGAACGGCGGGGGGATGGCCTCGGTCAGCGCCGGAGCGTTGGCAAACATCGGGGCCGTCGGTTGCGACAATTCGTGTGTGATGGTCGACCCCCCAGGGTCCCAAGCTGGCCACCGGGGTGGCCCGCACACCACAACGTAACCGCATCGGCCGACCCCAGACCAGGGACCGAAAGTCGGGAAACCCTTAGACGAAGGTCGTAGGGACTCGATGCGCTCACGCGCAACTCAGCGAGCGGTGAGCACCTCGTGGCCGTCGTCGGTGACCGCGATGGTGTGCTCGAAGTGCGCCGAGAGCGTCCCGTCCTCGGTCACGACGGTCCAGTCGTCGGCGAGCACCCGAGTCTCCCACCCGCCGACGTTCACCATCGGCTCCACCGCGACGACCAGCCCCGGTTTCATCTGGGGACCCCGGCCCGCCTCCCCGTAGTTTGGGACCTGGGGCTCCTCGTGCAGCTTCCGGCCGATGCCGTGGCCCACGTATTCGCGAACCACGGAGAACCCGGCGCCTTCGGCGACCTGCTGGACCGCCGCCCCGATGTCCGAGAGTCGCCCACCCGGACGGATCTGCGAGATCCCGGCCTCGAGGGCCTCTTCGGTGACCCGGACCAGCTTCTCCGCCTCCGCCGAGGGCGGGTCACCCACGATCACCGTGACGGCCGAGTCGGCGTGGAACCCCTCCCAGATCGCCCCGAAGTCCAGCTTGAGCAGGTCGCCCTCGGAGACCTGCCTCTTGGCCGAGGGGATCCCGTGCACGATCTCGTCGTTCAGCGACGTGCAGATCGACGCCGGGAACGGGACGCGTGCCCCCACGCCTCCGTAGCCCTTGAAGGAGGGGGTCGCGCCGCGCTCGCGCATGTACCGTTCGGCCACCTCGTCCAGCCTGAGCGTCGACACGCCGGGCCGCACAGCGGCCAGAACCGCCTCGATCGTCCCGGCCACGATGCGCCCCGCCGCGCGCATCCGCTCGATCTCCTCCGGGGACTTGTAGATGATCACGCGTAGTCCTGCGTGAGGTCGGCGATGGCCTCGATCGTCCGGTGCGCGACGACCTCCTCGGCGGCCTCGGCGTCGATGTCCCGCAGGAGCCCCCGCTCCCAGAAGTACAGGACGAGCGGCTTGGTCTCGGCATGGTAGACCTCGAGGCGCCGCCGGATCGTCGCCTCGTCGTCGTCGCTACGGTTGCGGAGCTCGTGCCCGCACACGTCGCAGACGCCGTCGACCCGCGGTGGCTTGAACTCCGTGTTGTAGCTGCGTTTGCAGTTCGGGCAGACCAGCCGCGCGGTGAGTCGCTTCACCGCGACCTCGTCGGAGATCTTGAAGTTCAGGACGGCGTCGAGGGGTCGGCGGGCGGCCGCCAGCGCTCGTTCGAGGGACTGCGCCTGCGGAACCGTGCGCGGGTACCCGTCGAGGATGAAGCCGGCCTCGCCCAGGTCGGGCTCGTCGAGCCGCTGGAGCACCATCTTCGTCGTGATCTCGTCGGGTACGTATTCGCCGCGGTCCACGAATTCCTTGGCCGCCAGGCCGAGCGGGGTCTCCTTGGCGATCTGGTCCCGGAAGATGTCGCCCGTGGCCACCACGGTCAGGCCGTATCGCTCGACGAGTCGTTTGGCCTGCGTTCCCTTCCCAGCGCCGGGTGGGCCGAGAAGGATGATCCGCATGGCGCCCGCCCCCCTAGCTCAGGAAACCTTCGTAGTGGCGCATCAGCAGCTGCGACTCGAGCTGCTTCATGGTCTCCAGGGCTACGCCGACGGTGATCAGCAGGGTGGTTCCCCCGAAGGGGAAGTCCTGCACCAGGAAGTAGGCGAAGAAGATCGCCGGCAGCAGCGCCACGGTGGCCAGGAAGATCGAGCCCGGCAGCGTGATCCGGTTCATCACGAAGCTCAGGTATTCGGCCGTGGGCGGACCCGGCCGGATCCCCGGGACGAACCCGCCGTATTTCCGGAGGTTGTCGGCGGTGTCCACCGGGTTGAACGCGATCGCCGTGTAGAAGTAGGCGAAGAAGATCACCAGCAGGCCGTAGAGCGTCATGTAGACCAGGCTCCGCTGGTTCGTGACGTGGTTCCCCACGAAGTTCTGGAACCACTCGGCCTGGAACACGCTGGCCAGCAGCGTCGGGAAGTACAGCAGTGAGCTGGCGAAGATGATGGGGATGACCCCCGACTGGTTGACCTTGAGCGGGATGTAGGTGCTCCCGCCGGCGGTCATCCGGCGGCCCACGACTCGTTTGGCGTACTGGACGGGGATCCGCCGCTGGCCCTGCTCGATGAAGATCACCGCGACGATGATGGCCAGCCCGATCAGCATCATCACGGAGAACCGGATCGAGCCGCCGGTCAGCCAGATCTGGCGGCCCTGCGAGGGCAGGCCCGAGATCACGCTCGCGAAGATCAGGATGGACATGCCGTTGCCGATCCCGCGCTGGGTGATCAGCTCCCCCATCCACATGATCGTGGCGGTGCCGGCGGTCATGATCAGGACGATGAGCGCGATGTTCGGCGCGGTGAACGTCCCCGCCGGGAAGATGTCGACGCCGAGGCCCTGGGTGGCGCTGGGCGAGTGGAACAGGAACGCCAGGCCGGTCGACTGGAGGAGGGCCAGCACGACGGTCACGTAGCGCGTCCACTGATTGATGCGCTTGGTGCCCTGCTCGCCCTGCTTCTGCCACTGCTCGAGCTTGGGGATCACCACGGTGAGCAGCTGCATGATGATCGAGGCCGTGATGTACGGCATGATCCCGAGCCCGAACACGGCAACGTTGGTCAGGCCGCCGCCCGAGAACAAGTCGATGAACGCCAGGAACCCGCCGGGACCCTGATCCGGGATCGCGTCGCGGATGATGCCGATGTCCACCACCGGGACGGGCACGTGCGAGCCGAGCCGGTACACGGCGATGACGAAGATCGTGAAGAGGATCTTCGCTCGGAGGTCCGGGACCTTGAAGGCGTTGATGAAGGCGCGGAGCACGAGACCCCTATCCTACCGCCGGTCGCCGATGACCTCGGCCCTGCCCCCCGCGCCCTCGATCTTCGCCTTCGCGGTGTCCGAGAACGCGTGGGCCCGCACCACGAGGGCCTTGTCGAGCTCGCCCCGGGCCAGCACCTTGACCGGCCGGCCCTTGCGAACCAGCCCGCGCTCGTGCATCGCCGCGGGATCCACCTCGCCGGCCTCGAAGACCTTGCCGAGGGTCTCGACGTTCACCACCGCGTACTCGACGCGGTTGGGGTTGCGGAAGCCCTTCAGCTTCGGCACCCGCCGTTGGAGCGGCATCTGCCCGCCCTCGAACCCCGGCTTGGGGTTGTGTTTGGCCAGGTACCCCTTGGTGCCGCGCCCGGCGGTCTTCCCCCGGACCCCGGCTCTGCCGCGGCCGACCCGCTTGCGGTCCTTCTTCGCCCCTTCGGCGGGCTTCAGATGATGGAGCTTCACGACGCCTTCTCCTTCCTGGCCCGTCGCGACGAGGCGTCCTCGCCGACCTCCTCGACGCGGACGAGGTGGCGAACCTTCTCGATCATGCCGCGGATCTCGGGTCGGTCGTCTTTGAGCACCGAGTCGTTCACGCGGTGCAGCCCCAGCCGCCGGACCGTGTCCTTCTGGTCCTTGGGGCGGTTGATGACGCTCCGGACCTGCGTGACCTTCAGGCGCGTCACCGGCGCCCACCTCCCGGCCGGATGGAAGGACCACCGGGCGAGGCCTCGGCCTGGTCCCCGTAGACCTCTTCGAGCTTGGCGGCCCGCGCCGCCTGGAGGCGATCCTGCGCGGCCGAGATGGCCTCGAGCATCGGCTTCGGGGCGACCTCGTGGACCTCCCGGCCCCGGAGCCGCGCCACCTCGCTCGGACGTTTCAGGCTCTTCAGGCCGGTCATCGCGGCCTTGACGATGTTGAGGGCGTTCGCGGAGCCGAGCGACTTGGACAGGATGTCCTTGATCCCGGCGCACTCGACCAGCGCCCGGACCGGCCCGCCGGCGATCACGCCGGTCCCGGGGGCGGCGGGTTTGAGGAGCACGACGCCGGCCCCGTCCTCGCCGATGACCTGGTGCGGGATCGTTGTCCCCATCATCGGGACCTCGATCATCTTGCGTTTGGCCTCCTCGACCCCTTTGGCGATCGCCGCCGGCACCTCCTTGGCCTTCCCGTACCCGAGGCCCACCCGGCCGGCGCCGTCGCCCACCACGACCAGCGCGGCGAACGAGAAGCGGCGGCCCCCCTTGACGACCTTGGCCACGCGATTGATCGAGATGACCCGCTCCTCGTAGATGCTCTTCTCGCCCTGCGTGTCGTAGCGCCGCATCAGATCTGCAGTCCCTTCTCCCGGGCCCCTTCGGCGAGCGCGGCCACGCGCCCGTGGAACAGCCGCCCTCCACGGTCGAACACGACGCGGTCGATGCCCGCCGCCTTGGCGCGTTCGCCGATCAGGCCGCCCACGGCCTTGGCGACGCTCGTCTTGCCGTCGCCGCCGCCTTCGACCTCACGGTCGGAGGCCGAAGCCAGCGTTCGCGCCGCGTCGTCGTCGATGAGCTGCGCGTAGATGTGCCGGTTCGAGCGGTACACCGCCAGGCGCGGCCGATCGGACGTGCCCGAGACCTTCCGTCGCACCCGGACGTGCCGGCGGACGCGGGCCGCTCGTTTGGTCTTGGCCTCCATCACACCGCCCCGCTCTTCGCGGCCTTTCCAGCCTTCTTGCGGACGTATTCGTTCTCGTACCGGATGCCCTTGCCCTTGTACGGCTCGGGTTTGCGGATCTTCCGGATGTTCGCCGCGACCTCGCCGACCTGTTGCTTGTCGTTGCCCCGCACGACGATCGACGT
>DASUTU010000079.1:0-2302 GCA_036374435.1 Actinomycetota bacterium
AGCACGCCGAACACGATCGCCGGGATCGGGGCCAGGAACGCCCAGCGCCAGCCGATCGTCCCCGCGATCACCGCCCCGATCGGCGGGCCGAACAACCCCGGCAGGATCCACATCGAGGCCAGCAGCGCCATCACGCGAGGGCGGATCCGCGGCGGATAGGTCTTCGCCACCGCGGCGAGCGAGACCGTGTACACGCCGCCGCCCCCGATGCCTTGCACGAACCGGCCGACGACGACCACGAACATCGCCGGCGCGGCCGCCGCGATGACCAACCCCGCCACGTACAGGACCAGCGTGACTCCGAGCACCGGCCGGGGCCCGATCCGGTCGGTGATGCGCCCGGCAATGGGGACCGCGGCGATCGAGGCGAGCGTGTACGAGGTGAACGTCCATCCGTACAGGCCGAGGCCGCCGATGTCGCGTTCGATCGCGGGGAGGATCGTGACGACGATCAGGGCCTCCATTGCCACGAGCGCCTCGAGGAGGAGGAGCCCGATCGTGAGCCGGCCCCGGACCCCCTCGAACACCTCCCGCCACGGAGGCGGCGCGGTGGTTTCAGCGGACGTCGTCATCGCCGAGAGGGTACTGCCGGCCTCGCCGGTTCGAGGTGTCAGTCAGTCGATGGTCCGCAGCGGGTTCGTCCAGGTGATCTCCTGGAACCTGGCGAAATCGCTGTCCGCGGAACACACGGCGAGGCCGTGCTCGATAGCGAGTGCCGCGATCTCCGCGTCGGGCACGAGGTTCCCCCGTAGCTGGTAGCGACGGATCAACGAGCCGAGGATCTCTGCGTGGCGCTCGGTGGCCTGCGGGACCCACACGGCGTCCGCCGAGAGCCAGTCCTCGACGAACGACCAGGCCGCATCCGGCGGGAGCGGCCGGCGGGCCGCGCGGGGATGCGCGCTGATCCTCAGGAACGCCCCGAGGCTCTGCCAGGGGATCCCGACCCGACCCGGTCCGTTGAGCTGTTCCGTGAGCCATGAGCTTGCCTGCTCGTGGAACCTGCTCGCGGTGTCGACCGCGAACAGCAAGATGTTCGCGTCCATGAGCATCAGCGGTGGTCGGGGCCTTCGAGCTCTTCGAGCGTCTCGGCGACGTTCGTCACGTCGATCCGGATCCCGATCGATCGCGATCGCTGCCGGAAGGGTTCGGAGGTCGGCCGCACGCGGAGACCCGTGCGGATGAGTTCGTTCACCGCATCGCTCAACCCGATCGAGCGTTCGCGCCGGAGCTGTTCCACGGCGGCCGCCACGTCGTCGTCGAGCGTGATCGTGGTCCTCATGACCGCTAGACTAGCATCACGATGCATGAGTCACAGCATCTAGATGCGAACGGGGAAGTTGGGGATCTGAACGACGAGATGGTGGAGTGACTCAATGGCCACGTTCGTCCTGATCCACGGAGCCGGCGACGGGGGCTGGTACTGGCACCTGACGGAGGCCGCGTTGCGATCGCGAGGGCACGAGGTGGTGGCGCCGGATCTTCCCGCCGATGACGAATCCGCCGGACTCTCCGCCTACGCGGACGCTGTGGTCGACGCGATCGGCGATCGCGACGAGCTGGTCGTGGTCGGGCAGTCGTTCGGGGCCTTCACCGCTCCGCTGGTCTGCGAGCGGGTGGCGACGGACCTGCTCGTGCTGGTGGCCGGCATGATCCCCTCGCCGGGCGAGCCGCCGGACGACTGGTGGGCGAACACCGGATACGGGAGCGAGGTCGCCGCGCCGGACGACGACCCCGTCGCGGCCTACTACCACGACGTCCCGCCGGAGCTGGCGGCGGAGGCGCTGCGACGAGAGCGGAACCACCCCTCCGCGAAGGCGGGGCGGGAGCCCTGGCCCCTGACGGCCTGGCCGGACGTCCCGACCCGGGTCCTGCTCGGCCGCGACGACCGCCTGTTCCCGCTCGAGTTCCTCGGGCGGGTCACGCGAGAGCGGCTCGGGATCACCTCCGACGAGATCGAGGGCGGACATTGCCCGGCCCTCGGCCACCCGCAGGAGCTCGCGGAGCGTCTCGAGGCGTATCGAACGTCGTGAGCCAGGCGGTGTCGCGCGTTGCCCCGCCGACTTGTCTACCGGACGGTAGACAGGGCATAATCTGCCGCGTGGTAGAGAAGAACTCGGCCCCGGCAGCCCGGCGGACCTCGATCGTCAAGCGCCTCGCCGGGAAGAACGTGCTGGTCACGGGCGTGACGGGCTTCCTCGGGCAGGCCGTGTTCGCCCGGCTCCTGCTCGACTTCCCCGAGACCCGGATCACCCTGCTGGTACGGCCGCAGCTCGGATCGAGCGGGCGGCAGCGGGTCGAGTCG
>DASUTU010000080.1:0-3435 GCA_036374435.1 Actinomycetota bacterium
CGCGATCTCGCCGAAGAAGTCGCCCGGACCGAGGTCGGCCAGGTGTTTGCCCTCGTGCAGGACCTCGGCCGTCCCGCTCTCGAGGACCATGAACTCGTGGGGGAACTCGCCCTGCTCCATCAACATCCGCCCCGCGGGCACGTCGACGTCGTCCGCCCATCGCGCCACGCGCTCGACGTCGTGTTGGGAGAGGTCTCGGAACAGAGGGAGCTGCTTCAGTCGGTTGGCATCCACGTTCGACCTCCAACGGATGGGCCCGGCGAATCCTCCCACAGCCCGGCGGCCCCTCGCTCGCGGTCGGTAGACTCGGCTCGGAGGCGTGCCGGAGTGGACGAACGGGACCGCCTCGAAAGCGGTTAGGGGTCTAATCCGCCCCTCACAGGTTCGAATCCTGTCGCCTCCGCGCCCGGGCGGCCGCCCCGCTGCTGGGGCGGCCGCCCGGACATCCCAGCGTCGGACGATGCCGTAAGGTGTCGCCCGCATGCTGGAGGGACGCCACATCCGCCTGCGGCCGGTCAGGGAGGCCGACCTGGACCGGATGTACGAGGCGCACATCGCCATCCGCAATCGCGGCAGCTACTTCCCGCTCGGCGTCGTGTCGGAGCCGGCGTTCCACCGCGAGTTCGCGGAGAACGGGTTCTGGGAGCGGACGAGGGGCACCCTCGTCATCGAGACGCCGGACAAGGAGATCGTCGGCCACATCGAGTTCTTCCGCCCGGTGTCGTATTGGGACGCGTTCGAGCTCTCGTACCAGCTCTACGACGATCGGTACGTGGGTCGCGGTTTCGCGACGGAGGCGGTGCAGCTGCTGGTCGATTACCTGTTCGCGACCAAGAAGGAGCACCGCATCCACCTCGTGATCGTTCCCGAGAACTCGGCCTCACGCCGCATCGCGGAGAAGTGCGGGTTCGCGCTGGAAGGGACGGCGCGCGGCGCGTTCTTCAACGACGGTCGCAACCAGGACGTGTTGCTCTACTCCCTGCTGCGCTCCGACCCGCGGCCCTGGCAGGCCGCCTCGGGCTGAGAACCGCTCGAGTCAGCCGGCGCGCCGGGCGACGTCGCCGATCAGCTCCGCGAGCTCCTGTGGACGTGACCACATCGCCCAGTGGCTCGTGGGCAGGTCGACCCAGGTGGCGTTCCGGAGCTCGGGGATGCCCGCCAGGAAGGCCCAGTCGTGGTCCCTCGCGTACGTCTGGTACTGCTCCGCGGAGAAGCCGGTGCAGATGAAGGTGCTGGGGATGTCGCGGCGGGCGTCGTTGGTGAGCTCGATCGCCTCGCGAATGACCCCGCCCGGCTCCGGCACCGCCCGCTGCCGGAACGTCTCCTTCTGCTCCTCGCTCAGCCCGTCGAGGTTCTCCTCCTCCTCGATCTCCTTCCACACCATGGGTTTCTCGACGCCGTCGAACTCGGGGTCCACCGGCCCCTTCCCCGGCGCGGTGTCCACGTAGACCATGTGCGCGATCCGATCCGGGACGCGGTCGCTTGCGGCGTACCCGCTGAACCCTGCCGCGCTGTGGACGGCCAGCACGACCCGCCGACCGGCCGCCTCGATCGCCCGGCAGATGGCGTCGACGTGGTCGGACAATGTGATCGCCGATCGGTCGGCGTCGTTCGACTCGAGGCCGGGCAACGTCAACGCCGTGACGTCGTGGCCCTCGGTGCGCAGCGCCGACGCGACCTCGTCCCACGCCCACGCCCCGAGCCAGAAGCCGGGAACCAGGATGATGGGTGCGTTCGTCATCCCCCCGACTCTATGGACCGGGACCGACATACGTCAGGCATCGTTCCCGTGCCACGTCGCCATGTGCTCGGCCTGGGTGGACAGGTAGGCGCCGGGGCCGAAATGGGTGTCGTAGAACTCCAGGTCCAGGTGGTGGGCCTGGAGGTACGTCAGGCAGAACGTGCTCGGGACCGTGCCGGGGAACTTGCCGAACCGGTCGAAGATGTACTGGGCCTGGAGCGCGACGCACGCCTTGAACTCGTCCGAGTGCACCTGCGCCGCCCCGCGAACCCGCGAGCTCTCGCTCCACGCGCCCGGCGTGTCGGGGTTGAAGGGACCGCCCTTGCCGAACTTGCGCTGCGCGAACGCCTCCACCGCGGCGGTCATGTCCGGGTAGTGAGGCGGGCAGAACGCGGCGAACACGCCGTCGCGACCGGTCGGGTTCGGGAGCGCCCACCGGTCGTCCTCGTCGTAGCGGAACCCGAGCCCCGGCACCTCCGGGTCGCCGCTCGCGCCGAGCACGGTGTGGCGGTCGACCCCGTCGAACATCCACCCGCCGAGCCCCATCGCCTGGAGGATCAACATCCCGGCGTAGCAGCATGCGGAGAGCTCGGCCGTGGCCTCGGTGAGCGCGTACTGCTCGAGGAACGTCAGAGGGAACGGCTCGTCGACGTCGACCAGGCCCCGGAACTGCTCGATCCCCGGGATCCGATCGCCGTTGACGTCGTCCATCATCGAGTAGCCGTTCTGCGTGATGAAGCACAGGATGGCGATCAACATCTGCGCGATGTCCGCCACCGGCATGAGCAGCAGGCTCCCCGCACGGTTCACGCACCAGGTGTTGTGTCCCTCCATGTACGGCTCGGCCGCCGGGATGTTCAGGCGGCCGTCGGCGAGCTTTCGGATCCGGCCGCGGTGGGCCTCGATCACGGCGTGGACGTCCACCGGGCCATCGGGGTCGCGCTCGACGAGCTTCGGGGCGTCCCGCGTCTCGAACAGGTACACCCCCTCGTCGTCGGTGAAGAACACCTCGGACGTGTGGAACCCGGCCGCCGAGGGGAACGTTCGGCCGCCGGCCGCGCCCGAGTAGTTCGGGAAATACGGGGCGTACGTCGGGTTCCGCGTGATCGCGTAGTGCCAGCCGGTGTTCCCGGCGGCGGAGGTCAGCACGAGCATCCTCTCGAGGTCGGTGAGCGGCATCGGCTCGTGCCGGGAGCGGAAGGCCAGCGGGCCGTCCTCGATCACGGCTCCCATCGAGAACCGTCTGGCCCGCCTGCCGTGCAGGGCCTCGATCAAGGGGAAGGTGAGCGCCGTTTGCAGTCCCGGCGGCATCGTCGTGGCGTCCATCACCACCTCCAGGGCTCGACGAGTCCTCGACTGTAGTGGCCTCCCGTAGACTCTGCTCGGTGGCCTGCCCGAGCGGACGAAGGGGCACGCCTGGAGAGCGTGTAGGCGGGCAACCGCCTCGCGGGTTCGAATCCCGCGGCCACCGCGGACCGTTCGAGCGACTGGGGAAGGACCGATGACCGCGCTGCCGAGGGACGTCGAAGCGCTCCGAACGCTGAGCTTCTTCAGCGAGCTGACGGACGACGACCTGGCCCGGGTGGCCAAGGTCGGTCGGCGACGCACGTTCGGCGCAGGTGACGTCCTGGTCGAACGGGACTCCGAGTCGGGCGGGCTCTTCGTCATCCTCAGCGGCACGGTCTCGGTCGACG
>DASUTU010000081.1:0-36668 GCA_036374435.1 Actinomycetota bacterium
ACGGGTTCCAGGTCCCGGAGCTCGTCCGCGGGGTCCACGAACGGCTGGGCCTCGGCTCGCTCGCCGACGGAGGTGTCGTGATCCTCCTCGGACGGCTCCTCCCGGGCGACGACATCCGGCTCGCCGATCTCCTCGGCGTCGGGTTCGTCCTGTGTCCCCCCCGGCACCTCCGGAACCATGGGCGCAGGCGGCATCTCGGCATCGACGCCGGCTTCGGTGCCGACCTCGTTGACGGCTGCCTCCGGCTCGGGCGCCTCGTGGAACGCGCTCGCGATCCCCGCTTCGGGGCCGGGCTCACCGGGCGATCCTTCCGGCTCGGGCTCCGTGACCGGTGCTTGGAGCGGGTCGTCCACCGCCTCGAACGCGGGCGAGTCCACCGGCTCGGCCGTCGCGGCGTCCTGGATCCCGTCGACGACCTGGCCGTCCGACTCGATCTCGTCGCGCTCTTCGTCCTGGAGATGTTCCTGCCGCTCGGCCAGGGCGCGCAGGCTCCGGTACCAGTTCTCCTCGTACGCCTCGCGTTCGTCGCGTCCCGGCCCCAGAGAGGACTCGGCGTCGGACGGCTCCGTCTGAGCCCCGAGCAATCCCCGCTTGTCAGCCATCATCCGCTTCGCGGCTCCGCCGTCCCTGTCGTGCCATCACCACGAGCGCCGCCTCGTCGGCGCTCCGGATCCTCCCCTCCGGGGGCGCTAGTTGACCCTCCGTGCCGGCAGCCCGACGACGGCGCCCAGGGTCTGGGCCGTCGGGCCGATCCCCATCGCGACGGCGGCCATCGCGGCCTGCGTGCGGTTGCTGACGCCGAGCTTGCGGAAGACCGCGGCCAGATGCGCCTTGACCGTCTTCTCCGACAGGTAGAGAGACCGGGAGATGTCTCGGTTGCTCTTGCCTTCGGCCAGGAGCGACAAGATGTCGGTCTCGCGCTGCGTGAGCGGGCTGGTGGGCCGGTGGACGCCGTCGCCGATGTCGGCCGAGGAGCTCGCGTCGATCGACTCGAACAGGTTGGCGATGACCTTGGGCGACAGGACGTTGCCGCCGCCCGACATCGCCACTTTGATCGCCTGCTCGAGGTCTTCGGGCGTGGCGTCCTTCAGCATGTAGCCCGCCGCGCCTTCGGCAAGGGCGCGTCGCACGTATTGGGCATGGTCGAAGGACGTCAACATGATCACGGGGACGTCGGGCCACCGCTCCTTCATGTCGTGCAGGAGCTCCAGCCCGTCGGCGTGCGGCATGCGCACGTCCACCAGCGCGATGCTCACCTCGGTCGAGGTCATCACCTCGAGCGCCTCGGCGGCGGTCCCCGCCTCGAGGATCTCGGCCTTCGGGAAGGACTCGCGCACGACGTGACTCATGCCACGGCGCACGAGCGCGTGGTCGTCGACGATCAGGATCTTCACGGCTTCACCCCTTGGTCCGGGACGGGCAGCCTTGCGACCACCCGAGTGCCCTTGCCGGGCGACGATTGGATGTCGAGCGTGCCGTTCACCTCCGCGACGCGGCGGCGCATCATCTCCAGGCCCAGGTGGCCGGCGTGCAGGCCCGTGCCGGCCGGCAGGAACCCGCGCCCGGTGTCCTCCACCACGAGCTCGAGTTCACCCGGCCTCGCGTGCACCGCGACGCCGACGCTGGCCGGCGACGCGTGTTTGGCCGCGTTCGCCACGCTTTCGCGGATCACCGAAGACGCCACCTCCAGCACCGTTCGCGGCAGGGTGTGCAGGTCCCCCTCGACGGTCCAGGTGGCCGGGAGCCGCCAGCGCTCCAGCACGCTCTGGATCAGCTCCTCGATGGGCTGGGCGTTGGTCGCGCCGTTGGAAGACAGACTGGCTAGGAGCCGGCGGATCTCGGCGAGAGCCTTGCGCAGCTCCGCGGCCGCTGCGCCGAGTGCCTCCACCGCCTCGGCGGGCGCAAGCTCGACGCGGTGCGCGTGCCACTCCAGCTCCAGGACCGAGGCCGTGACGACCTGCGTCAGCCCGTCGTGGATGGCGTAGGCCAGGCGGGTGCGCTCTCGTTCGGCGGGGTCTTCGGGCGCCACGCCTTCGAGCTGTGGGTGCCCGTTCGCGCCGCTGTCGGCGAGCGAAGCCAGCATGGTGGACAGGGCCGCCATGGAACGCGCCGGACCGCCGTCCATGAGGTGCGCGAACACGAGGTCCTCCCCGCGCGGGAAAGCGATCCACCCGGAGGCGCTGCCGTCGAGGATCCGGTCCAGCGGGACGACCTCGGTGCCGGGGGCGGCCCACCAGGCCACCCGCCGGCGGCCGTGGTCCGCCCGGACGACCCCGACCGCGTCGAGGTCGAGCAGCTCGGCCAGGCGCCGGCATTCGTCGGCGTCGGTCGCCGGAGTCCGAAGCGTCCCCGTCGTGTCCACGGTCCTCCCGTGTCTGCATCGTCGGCACCCGCCCGACGGCGGATGCGGAACCACTTGGTCTAGTCCTTCTTTCGGTCGATCGGCAGGGCGCCTTGAACACGGGGAGAGGGTGCACTCGGCCGGGCTGGGAGTCCGGCCATCGGTCGGTTGCCCGCGGCCGAACCGGGTGACGCCGAACGGCCTATCGACCGTTCGAACCGCGGGTCGAGTCGCCTCCAAGGGACGTGGCGAGGATCTGGGCGAGGTCGAGCACGCGGGCGTCGTGGCCGCGGGCTCGAGCCCCGTCGTCCAGCATGACCAGGCAGTAGGGGCAGGCCACCCCGATGGTGTCGGCGCCGGTGGCGGCCGCCTCGTCCATTCGTTCCTCGTTGACCCGCTTGCCGATGGGCTCCTCCAGCCACATGCGCGCGCCCCCCGCACCGCAGCAAAGCCCGCGTTCGGCGTGCCGGGGCATCTCCACGCGCTCGACCCCCGGGACGGCGTCCAGGGCCGCGCGAGGCTCTCGGTAGATGCCATTGTGACGGCCCAGGTAGCAGGGGTCGTGGTAGGCGACGGTGGCAGGTTCGGTGACGATGGGACGCAGCCGTCCCTCGGCGATGAGCCTCGGCAGGAGCTGGCTGTGGTGGATCACCTCATACCGGCCACCGTAGTCCGGGTATTCGTTGCGGATCGTGTTGAAGCAGTGCGGACAGTTCGCGATCACCTTGGTGACCCCTGCCTGCTCCATCGTCTGGACGTTCTGCTCGGCCATGGTCTGGAACAGGTACTCGTGGCCGAGGCGTCGCGCCGGGTCCCCGGTGCACAGCTCGCGGGGTCCGAGGATGGCGAACGAGACTCCCGCGCGATGCAGGAGCTCGACCACCGATCGCGAGATGGCCTTGGCCCGATCGTCGAAGGCCCCCGCGCACCCCACCCAATACAGGTATTCCGGCGCGTGGTCGCCCTCGCCGACCACCTTTACGTCCAGGTCGGCTGCCCAGTCGGCGCGCTGCGCCTGCGGGAGGCCCCATGGGTTGCCCACGTTCTCGAGGTTCCGCAGCAACGCCCCGGCCTCGGCCGGGAATCGCGACTCGGCCATCACCAGGTTCCGGCGCAAGTCGACGATGGTGTCCACGTGTTCGATGTCCACCGGGCATTCCTGCACGCACGCCCCGCATGTCGTGCACGCCCACACGACCTCGTCGTCCACCACGTCGGGCACCAGCGGCGAGGGCGTGACGTCGCCTCCACCTCGGGCCGCCTCGAGGTGCCGGGGTCCCTCGTCGAACAGGTGGTCGCGAAGGTTCATGACGAGGAGCTTGGGCGACAACGGCTTGCCCGTGTTCCACGCCGGACAGGCGGCCTGACACCGACCGCATTCGGTACACGCGTAGAGGTCGAGCATCTGCTTCCACGTCAGGTCGGGGAGCGTCGCCGCGCCCAGGACCATCTCGTCGGCCGAGTCGGATTCGAGGTCGATCCGCAGGGGCGCGAGATAGCCGGGGGGGTGTGTGCTCCCGAAGAACACGTTCAGGAACGCCGTCGCGATGTGCAGGTGTTTGGAATAGCCGATGTAGACGAGGAACCCGAGGATCAGGGCCAGGTGGGCCCACAGGGCCACCCACATCAGGGCGCGAACCAGGCCTTCGGAGAGCGGGTCCAGGAGCCGGCCCGTCGCCGTCGAGAGCGGGGTCCACCACCAGTCCGGCGCCAGGCCGAGCTCGATCCGCGCCCCCCTGGCGACGAACAACGTGACGACGATCCAGAAGATCAGTCCCAGGATCCGGTAGGCCTCCCGCCGGTGGCTGCCCACGAACCGCTCGGGGCGTTGTCCCAGACGGATCGTGAGTGCGATCCCGACCCCCACGAGGGCGGCGGCGGCGAAGACGTCCTGCACGAGGCCCAGTCCCGCCGATCCCCCGAGCCACGGCAGCTCGAAGGCGGGGTCGATCACCTGGCCGCCGATCTCGAGGACGGTGGTCAGCAGGACGAGGAACGCCCAGAAGATCAGGGCGTGCATCAACCCCGGGACGAACCGCTGGAGCAGCTTGCGCTGGCCGAGCACGCGGGTGGCCTCTCGGCCGAGGCGGACGGGCAGGTCTTCCCGGCGCTCGACGGGGCGCCCCAGCCGGACCAGGCGGATCAGGAGAGCCGCGCGGCGCGCCACCACGGCGCCGACCCCGGCCACCAGGATCGTGAGCGCCGCGCCACGGACCAGCACTCGCCGAGCATACCCGTGGGACCCGGCTTCGGGTGGCGGTTTCGTCCTCTCGGGAACATCGGAGCCGAGGCTAAGGTTGACAGTGACGCACTCAGGTTCCATTATGATGGAGCACTGAGAGTAGATGGCAACGAGGACATCACGAGGAGGTTCCATGCCACGAGCCGTAGGGATCGATCTGGGAACGACGAACTCGGTGGTCTCCGTCCTGGAGGCCGGTGAACCCGTCGTGATCCCGAACGCGGAGGGGGCCCGAACGACGCCTTCGGTCGTCGGCTTCTCGCGCAGCTCCGAGATCCTGGTCGGCGAGGTCGCCAAGCGCCAGGCCATCACCAACCCCGACCGGACCGTCCGCTCCGTGAAGCGCCACATGGGGGCGAAGGACTGGGGGCTCGAGATCGACGGCAAACGCTGGACCCCCCAGGAGATCTCCGCCCAGATCCTCGGCAAGCTCAAGCGCGACGCCGAGGCCTACCTGGGCGACACCGTCACGCAGGCGGTGATCACCGTTCCCGCGTACTTCGACGACTCCCAGCGGCAGGCAACCAAAGAGGCGGGCCAAGTCGCGGGTCTCGAGGTCCTGCGGATCATCAACGAGCCGACGGCCGCGGCGCTCGCCTACGGGCTCGACAAGCAGCACGACCAGACCATTCTGGTGTTCGACCTCGGCGGCGGCACCTTCGACGTCTCGCTCTTGGAGATCGGGGAAGGCGTCTTCGAGGTCAAGGCCACCCACGGCGACACGCAGCTCGGCGGCGACGACTGGGACCAGCGCGTCATCGACTGGATGGTCAAGGAGTTCAAGAACAACTACGGGATCGACCTCGGCCAGGACCGGATGGCGCTCCAGCGCCTGAAGGAGGCGGCCGAGAAGGCCAAGATCGAGCTGTCGCAGGTCACCGAGGCCACGATCAACCTGCCGTTCATCTCGGCCGGCTCGGAGGGCCCGCTGCACCTGGAGATGAAGCTCACGCGCAGCGAGTTCGAGCGCCTGACCGAAGACCTCGTCCGTCGGTGTCGCGAGCCGTTCGAGCTCGCGGTGAAGGACTGGGGCAAGCCGATCGACCAGGTGGACCACATCATCCTCGTCGGCGGCTCCACGCGGATGCCGATGATCCAGGAACTCCTCCGGGAGCTGACCGGGGGCAAGGACCCTCACAAGGGCGTGAACCCGGACGAGGTCGTGGCCGTCGGCGCCGCGATCCAGGCCGGCGTCCTGAAGGGGGACGTCAAGGACATCCTGCTGCTGGACGTCACGCCGCTGACGCTCGGCGTGGAGACGATCGGTGGCATCTTCACCAGGCTGATCGAGCGCAACACCACGATCCCCACGCGCAAGTCCGAGATGTTCTCGACGGCCGCGGACAACCAGCCGAACGTGGAGATCCACGTGCTGCAGGGAGAGGCCGAGACGGTGTATTCGCCCGGCGTGCGTTCGCTGGGCAAGTTCCTGCTGACCGGCATCCCTCCGGCCCCGCGCGGCATGCCGAAGATCGAGGTCGCCTTCGACATCGACGCGAACGGCATCGTCAACGTGTCCGCGAAGGACACGGCCACCGGCAAGGAGCAGGCGATGACCATCACCGGCGGGACGGCGCTGTCCAAGGAGGAGATCGACCGGATGGTCACCGACGCCGAGAAGTTCGCGGCGGAGGACCACCGGCGTCGCGAGGCCGCCGAGGCGCGAAACGCCGGCGACCAGCTCTCCTACCAGGTGGAGAGGTCGCTGGAGGAGTGGGGCGACAAGGTGGCCGAGGCCGACCGCGAGGAGCTCAAGAAGCTGAACGACGAGCTCAAGGAGGCGCTCAAGTCCGAGGACGTGGACCGGATCAAGGCCGGCACGGAGGCCGTGATGCAGAAGTTCCAGGGCATCGGGCAGGCCATGTACCAACAGACGGCCGAAGCCCAGCAGGCCGCCGGGGGCGAAGGGACCGCGGCGCCCGAGAGCGAGAACGACGTGGTCGAAGGAGAGATCGTCGACGAAGGAGGTGCGGAGCAGTGAGGGACACACTGGTGCGCTGGGATCCGTTCCGGGATCTCGTCTCGATCCAGGACGAGCTGAACCGGCTGTTCGGCCGGACGTATTCCGGGATCGAGCCGATGCGCCCGACGGCGTCCGGGAGCTGGATGCCGGCGATGGACGTCTACGAGACCGAGGAGGCCATCGTCGCCACGCTGGAGCTCCCGGGCATCGACCCGTCGAGCGTCGAGGTCTCGGTCGAGGACTCGACGCTGACGATCAGCGGATCGCGCGAGTTCTCGAGCGAGGTGAAGGAGGAGGCCTTCCACCGCGTGGAGCGGCGGTACGGCTCGTTCACGCGAGCCATCACGCTGCCGCAGACCGCCGACCTGGAGAAGGTCGACGCGCGGTTCGACAAGGGCGTGCTCACGGTCGAGGTGCCCAAGGTCGAGAAGGCCAAGCCGAAGAAGATCGAGGTCAAGGCGACCGCATGACGGAGCGCGACGAACGCGAGCGTGACGACGAGGAGCGGCCCAAGGTCCGGATCGTCGACAAGCGCCGGTTCCGCGAGGGACAGACCGCGCCGGCTGCGGCCGGCGCGGGTCCCTCGGCGCCCGGGACCGAGTCCGGCGGCCCGAGCGAGCCTCGCGAGACGCCGGCCGAACCCGACGAGCTCGCCCAGGCCCGGACGGAGGCGGCCGAGTACCGGGATCACCTCCAGCGGCTGCAGGCCGAGTTCGAGAACTACCGCAAGCGCATCACGCGTTCGCAGGAGCGGCTGGTCGAGGCCGAGCTCCAGCGGTTCGTGCGCCAGCTCCTCGAGGTGGTGGACGAGTTCGACCTCGCGCTGATGGCGGCGGCGCGACAGCCGGACTTCGAGCAGTTCCGCCGGGGGGTCGAGCTCGTGTACGCCAAGCTCGCGGAGACGCTTCGCGCCGAAGGTCTGGAGCGAATCGAGGCCGAAGGCAAGCTCTTCGACCCCACCGAACACGAGGCGATGATGCAGACCGGCGACGGGGAGTCCGAACCGCATGTGGCCGAGGTGTTCCGGCAGGGGTACCGGCTGCGTGGGACGGTGATCCGGCCGGCGAGCGTCCGCGTCGAGCGATCGTGACCGAGGTGGGGGGTCGGCCGTGAACGGCGAGGCCCGGCGCGAGTGGTTCGAGAAGGACTATTACCAGGTCCTCGGCGTGCCCAAGAACGCCTCGGCGGCCGAGATCAAGAAGGCCTACCGCAAGCTGGCGCAGCAGCATCATCCGGACGCGAACCCGGGCAACGCGCAGGCCGAGGAGCGTTTCAAGGAGGTCTCGGCCGCGTACGAGGTGCTGGGCGACGCCGACAAACGTAAGCAGTACGACCAGGTCCGCGAGATGGCCTCGTCCGGGTTCGGCGCCGGCGGGTTCCCCGGGGGGTTTCCCGGCGGGTTCCCAGGCGGTGGCCGGGTCCGCGTCGAGGACGTGAGCGGGTTCGGTTTCGGGGACGTGTTCGGCGACCTGTTCGGCGGGGCGGGGCGCCGCGGGCGGGCCAGGCCGGCACGGGGCGCGGATCTCGAGACCGAGGTGACCGTCACCTTCGAGCAGGCCATGGAGGGAACGACCGTCCCCGTCCGGATCAGCGGTCCCGCGCCGTGTGAAACCTGCCGAGGATCCGGCGCGGCGCCGGGGACGTCCCCGGTCACGTGTCCGACCTGTGCGGGGACCGGGGCCGTGGCGGTCAACCAGGGCCTGTTCCAGATGTCGCAGACCTGCCCGAACTGCCGGGGCTCGGGCCAGGTGGTGGAGACCCCTTGCCAGACGTGCGGCGGCTCGGGGACCCAGCGCCGGACCCGGAGCTTCCAGGTCAAGGTTCCGGCCGGCGTCCAGGACGGGGCGCGGATCCGGCTGGCCGGCCGGGGAGAGCCCGGCCGGGCCGGGGCGCGAGCCGGCGACCTGTTGGTGACGGTCCACGTCCGCCCGCACGTGTTCTTCGGCCGCAAGGGCGCCGATCTCACGGTCGAGCTGCCGGTCACCTACGCGGAGGCGGCGCTCGGCGCGAACGTGCAGGTCCCGACCCTGAACGGGCCGGTGACCATGAAGGTCCCGGCGGGAACGCCGACCGGGAAGACCTTCCGCCTGAAGGGCAAAGGCGCCCCGAGGCGGAGTGGGCGCGGAGACCTGCTCGTCACGGTGCAGGTCGAGGTGCCGAGGAAGTTGTCGAAGACGGAGAAGGCGCTGCTGGAGCAGCTCTCCGAGATGGAGACCGAGTCGCCGCGACGCCGTTTCGGCGTCGGGTGAAGGAGCGGGGGTGTGGGGGGCTGATGGAGCGAGCCGGACGGCGAGCGGTAGTTCCCCACCACGAGCGAGGAGGCGAACGAACGTGAGCGGCCCGCACGACGGCAGGGACCGGCGAGGCGATGCGCGCTCGACGGATCGCGCCGTCTACATCATCAGCATCGCCGCGGAGCTGGCCGGCGTGCACCCGCAGACGCTCCGGATATACGAGCGCCGTGGGTTGCTCAACCCGAAGCGGACGTCCGGGAACACCCGCCGGTACTCCGAGCGCGACATCGAACGCATCCGCGCCATCCAGGAGCTGACACAGCTCGGCGGGATCAGCCTGGAGGGCGTGAAGCTGTTCATCGAGATGCGTGAGCAGCTCGAGGAGATGCAGCGGCGCACGGCCGAGCTTGAGCGACAGCTTCGGCGCCGGTCGGGCTCGGAGGGGACGACGGCCGGCGACCTCGTGCCGCTGCGCGACGTCCTTCGGTTCCCGTGGGAGGGGCCCGTCGCGTGACGCAGGTTCGAGGCGACCGGGTCGTCCTCCGCGGGTTCCGTCCCGACGAGGTCGGCTTCGCGATGCGCCGGATGGCGCGCGGCCCGTTCGACTCCGAGCTCGAACGCCGCCGGCGCGAGCGGCTTCGTCGGTCGGGGATCCGCAACGACTGGGAGGTGTTGTTCGCCGTGGAGACGGGCGGGCGGCTGGTCGGCGATATCCAGGGTCGGTGCGTGGACTTCGCCATGCCGCCCGGGGTCTGGGAGATCGGGATCGAGCTGTGGGACGAAGCAGATCGCGGCCGCGGGCTCGGCCGCGAGGCCGTGACCCTCCTGGCCGGCTACCTGTTCGGCGAGGAGGACGCGATCCGGATCCAGGCCACCACGGACGTGGGCAACGTGGCGATGTGCCGGCTCCTCGAACGGCTCCGGTTCACGCGCGAGGGCGTGTTGCGGGGATTCATGCCGACCACCGACGGACCACCCCGCGACTACACGATGTACGCGATCACGAAGGACGACTGGGAGAACGTGAAGGACGGATGGACCCGAACAAGCTGACGATCAAGAGCCAGGCTGCGCTCGAGTCAGGGCGGCAGCAGGCGCTGGCCCGTGACCACCAGGCGATCGAGCCAGAGCACCTCCTCTTCGCGCTGCTGTCCGATGCGGAAGGGGTGGTGTATCCGCTGCTGCACGCGCTCGGCATCGCCCCGAAGCCGCTGCGCGACCAGGTCGACGCGGCGCTCGATCGGCTGCCGAAGGTCTACGCGCCCGGGGCGACCGAGGTCCGGATCGCCCCGGCCCTCGGGACCGTCCTGGACGCCGCGTTCCGCGAGGCCGATGCGTTGACCGACGAATACGTCTCGACCGAGCACCTGCTGCTCGCGTTGCTCGAAGGCGGGTCGGACGCCGCGCGGATCCTCCGTGATGCCGGTCTCGAGCGCGACGCCGTCCTGGCATCGCTGGCCCAGATCCGGGGTCGTCAGCGGGTCACCGACCCGAACCCGGAGGAGAAGTACCAGGCCCTCGAGCGGTACGGCCGAGATCTGACCGAGCTCGCCCGGGCCGGGCGGCTGGATCCCGTGATCGGCCGCGACGACGAGGTCCGGCGGGTAATCCAGGTGCTCTCGCGCCGGACGAAGAACAACCCCGTGTTGATCGGCGAACCGGGTGTGGGCAAGACCGCGATCATCGAGGGCCTGGCCCAGCGCATCGTCGACGGCGACGTTCCCGAGTCGCTGAAGAACAAACGCGTCGTGGCCCTGGACTTCGGCGCGATGGTGGCCGGCGCTAAGTACCGGGGCGAGTTCGAGGAGCGGCTCAAGGCCGTCCTTCGAGAGATCGCCGACTCCGAGGGTCAGATCATCACGTTCATCGACGAGCTCCACACGATCGTCGGTGCCGGTGCGGCCGAAGGCGCCGTGGACGCCGGCAACATGCTCAAGCCCATGCTTGCCCGCGGCGAGCTCCGGGCCATCGGCGCGACCACGCTGGACGAATACCGCCGCCACATCGAGAAGGACGCGGCGCTCGAACGGCGGTTTCAACCCGTGCTGGTCGACGAGCCGAACGTCGAGGACACCATCGCGATCCTGCGCGGCCTGAAGGAGCGCTACGAGGTCCACCACGGCGTCCGGATCCAGGATCCGGCGCTCGTGGCCGCCGCCATGTTGTCCGACCGCTACGTCAGCGGTCGGTTCCTGCCGGACAAGGCCATCGACCTGGTCGACGAGGCCGCGTCGCGCCTGCGCATCGAGATCGACTCGGTCCCGATCGAGATCGACGAGGTGGAGCGGCGGATCAAGCAGCTCGAGATCGAGCGGGCGGCGCTCCGCAAGGAGTCGGACCCGGCCTCGGTCGAACGGCTCGAACGTCTGGAGCAGGAGCTGGCCGACCTCGAGGAGCACACGGCGTCGATGCGGGCCCACTGGCATCACGAGAAGGAGCGCATCGACCGCATCCGGTCGCTGAAGTCGGAGATCGAGCAGGCGCGGGGCGAGTTCGAACGCGCCGAGCGCGAGGGCGACCTCGACCGCGCCGCCGAGCTGCGGTTCGGCCGGCTGGTCAAGCTCGAGAAGGACCTCGAGGTCGAGAACGCCGCCCTCGAGGAGCTCCAGCGCGACCGCCGGATGCTGAACGAGGAGGTCACCGAGGAGGACGTGGCAGAGATCGTGTCGCGGTGGACCGGCATCCCGGTGAGCCGCCTCATGGAGGGCGAGATGCAGAAGCTCGTCCAACTCGAGGACGCGCTGCACCGCCGGGTGGTGGGCCAGGACGAGGCCGTGGTCGCGGTGGCGAACGCCATCCGCCGCTCGCGGGCCGGGCTGTCCGACCCCAACCGCCCCATCGGCTCGTTCCTGTTCCTGGGGCCGACCGGCGTCGGCAAGACCGAGCTGGCGCGGGCGCTGGCCGAGTACCTGTTCGACGACGAACGCGCCGTGGTGCGCCTCGACATGAGCGAATACCAAGAGCGCCACACGGTGTCTCGGTTGGTGGGGGCGCCGCCCGGCTACGTCGGGTTCGAGGAGGGCGGGCAGCTCACCGAGGCGGTCCGCCGGCGGCCGTATTCGGTCGTGTTGCTCGACGAGATCGAGAAGGCCCACGGCGACGTGTTCAACGTCCTGCTCCAGCTGCTGGACGACGGACGCCTCACCGACGGCCAGGGTCGGACGGTCGACTTCCGGAACACCATCGTGATCATGACGTCCAACCTGGGCAGCGCGGTGTTTCGCGACCCGTCCATCCCGGCTGGCAAACGCCGAGAGGCCATCCTGGAGGACGTCCGAGCGTTCTTCCGGCCCGAGTTCGTGAACCGGGTCGACGAGATCGTCGTGTTCGACGAGCTGTCCAAGGATCAGCTTCGCGAGATCGTGGACATCCAGGTCCGGTTGCTCTCCGAGCGGCTCGTCCACCGGTCGCTCGCGCTGGAGCTGACAAACGCCGCGCTCGACCACCTGGCCGCGGCGGGCTACGACCCGTCGTTCGGGGCCCGGCCGCTGAAGCGGGTGATCCAGCGCGAGCTCCAGGATCCGCTGGCCATGCGGCTGCTCGCGGGAGAGATCCTCGAGGGTGATCGCGTGATCGTCGACGCCGCGGACGGCGCCCTGGCGTTCCGGGTCGAACGGTAGGACGTCCGGGTCTCCCCTGAAGGAGCCTTCGCCGCGGGCGGACCCGTTCTTATACTCGGGCGGTGAACGTGTGGCCGCGCGCGCTGGCGCTGGCGGTCGCAGTGGTCTGGGTGGCTCTCGTCCTCAAGGTCGCGCCGCCGCTGGTCGTGCTCCTCGTCTTCGTGGGCGCGATGGTGTTTGCCTACGCGACGGTTCGGAGGATCCGTGACCGGGAGCGTCGGCCCGCCCTGGGGCTCCTGGGGCTGGAGCGGGCGGACGGGGACGCCGCGCAGATCCTCGCGTCGGCGCTCTCCTTGTTCGGCCGAGTCGGGGACGCGGCGCTCACGGACGTCGTCCGCGGGCGATGGCGCTCCGTCGAGGTCTGGGCCTACACGCTGTCGTTCACGCCCCCGGCCTCGGTGGCGCCGACCGGGGAGCGCCCCTCGTTCTCGTGTGCGATGGCCGTGTCGGAGTCGGACCGGCCCGGCTTCGTCGTGGAGCCCCAGGCCTTCCTGACGGCGCTCGGCGCGCCGGCACCCGGGCTCGAGGTCCGGACGGGCGACGCCTCCTTCGACGACGCCATGAACGCGTGGGGCGACGAGCCGTTCGCGCTCGAGTTCCTTGGGCCGGATGCTCGGACGTGGCTCCGGTCGCTCGACCACACCTGGGGGCTGGAGGTCCGCGGGAGGTTGGCCGTCGTGTACGGTCCGGCGCTGGAGCGGTCGGACCCCGCCGTGGCCCTGGAGATCGTGCGGGACCTGGTCGAACGTCTGACGGACGACCGGCGAACCTCCGGACCGCTCTCTTGAGTTTGAGCGCGGCGCCGGTCGCGTCGTAGCGTGGGGTCATGGCGGAACAACCTTCACCCCCACCCGGCCAGGACGGCCCCCGGCTCCTGCGGCGCAGCCGCGACGGGAGGGTCATCGCCGGCGTGTGCGCCGGCCTCGGCCGCTACCTGGGGATCGACCCGGTCCTGTTGCGGATCGCGTTCGTGGTGCTGTTGTTCGCCGGCGGAGGTGGCCTCCTGCTGTACATCGTGTCGTGGATCCTGATCCCGGAGGAGCGCCCGGGGGAGCCGCTCGGCTCCGAGCGTCCCTCGAGCGTCGACGCCACCCGGTTGGTGGTGGGCGGCCTGCTGATCGCGCTGGGCACGATCCTGCTCCTTGATCTGTCGTTCGGCCGCATCGGCCGGTTCTTCTGGCCGCTGGCCCTGATCGCGGTCGGGGTGGCCATCGTGGTCCAGGCGGCCGCGTCCCGGCGATGAGCGCCGTCCCCGAGCCGCCACCGCCTCCCGAGGCGCCGCCGGCCACCGTTCGCGTTGGCCGGATCGTGCTCGGCGTGCTGGTCGTGCTCGTCGGCGTGGGGTGGCTGCTCGAGGTCCTCGACGTCGCGGACTTCGCCTGGGACGTGATCCTGCCCGCCGCGTTGATCCTGATCGGCGGGTCGCTCCTGCTCTCGGCGCGATCCGCCACCGGGCACGGGGGGTTGATCACGATCGGGATCGTCCTGACCGTGATCCTGGTGATCGGCTCGACGCTGGACTTCCCGTTCGAGGGTGGGGTGGGGCAGCGCAGCTACCGCCCGATCGCCGCCGACCAGGTGCGGGCGGAGTACCGGCTCGGGATCGGCGAGCTCACCCTCGACCTCACCGACGCGGGCGACGTCCCGGTGGGTGCGACGGAGCGCGTTCGTGCGCGGGTGGGCATCGGGCGGCTGCTCGTGATCGTGCCGCCCGGGGCCACGACGCGGGTCGAGGCCCGGGCCTCGCTGGGCAACGTTCAGGTGTTCGGCGAGGAGTCTTCTGGTGTCGGGGCCGAGCGGTTGGTCGAGCCGGACGGCGGGATGCCGGTGTTCGACCTGACCCTCTCGGCGGGGGTGGGGCAGGTGGAGGTCCGGCGTGGCTGAACCCGAGACCAACCGAGGCGCGATCGTGGCCGGCATCGGCTTCATCGCGGCCGGCGTCGTGTTCCTGCTCGAGGGGCTCGACGTCTGGGACCTCGAGATCGCCATGTTGGGCCCGGCGCTGCTGATCGGCCTGGGGATCGCCGTCCTGCTGGGAGGTCGGCGGCGGCCCCCCGGCTGAGCTCTTCAGCCTGGGGGTGCCGACGCCGATGCCAGGCCCGTGGACGTCCTGATCTGGATCGCGGGCCTCCTGGTGGCGGGCGGTGCCGCGTGGTGGTCCTATCTCCACAAGCGCCGTCGTCGCGAGGAGCTCGCGACGATGGCGGTCCAGCTCGGCCTGTCGTATTCGCCGGAGGACACGCAGGGGTGCCTGGGGCTGCCGGCGTTCACCGTGAAGGGGGGGACCGGATGTTCGTCTTCGATTTCGTCGACCAGCGGATGATGCGGTGACTCCTCGGCACGGACTCCGGCTTCGCCTTCGAGGCCGTCGGGCGGTGGCTGCTCGTCTCCTCGAAACGCCGCCGACCGACGCAGCTGATCCCGCTGCTCGGGACGCTGAGGCAGTTCCGGGACCAGGTTCCGCGCGTCGTGTACGACCTGTACGGCCTGCGCTCCGCGGGCTAGGCTGAATCCCGATCATCTCAGCTGGAAAGGATCGATCGTGCTCGCTCTGTGGATCGTGCTGGGCGTCCTGGCGCTCCTGGCCATCGTGGGCGTCGTCGCGTACAACCGCTTCGTCTCGCAGAAGCAGCTCATCCGGGACTCGTGGGCGAACATCGACACGGAGCTGCGCCGCCGGTACGACCTCATCCCCAACCTGGTCGAGACCGTGCGCGGCTACGCCGGCCACGAGCGCGCCGTCTTCGAGAACGTCACGAGGGCCCGCGCGGCCGCGACCGCCGCGACGGGGTCCCCTGCCGAACAGGCCGCGGCGGAAGGGCCGCTGGTCGCCGCGCTTCGCCAGCTCTTCGCCGTGGTCGAGAACTATCCGCAGCTCCAGGCCAACCAGAACTTCCTGGCCCTCCAGCAGGAGCTGGCGAACACGGAGGACCGCCTCCAGACGGCCCGGCGCTTCTACAACGCTAACGTGCGCCAATACAACGAGCGTGTCCAGCAGTTCCCGTCGATGATCATCGCCCGGATGTTCAACTTCGAGCAGGAGGAGTTCTTCGAGATCGACGAGGCGCTCCGAGAGGCGGGAGCGCCGCAGGTGAACTTCCAGGGCACGGGCCCCGCGGTGAGCTTCGAGCAGCCGCCGGTCCCCCAGTCGCCGGCCACGCCGCCCGCGCCCGGGGCTCCGCCGCCCCCCCCGCCGCAGGAGTCCGGCTAGGGGACGAGGGTCTCGTCCGCCCCGTCGGCCGGAGTCGGCGGACCGCAACCCTGGAACATGGTTGCCCGGCGCACGCCGGTGCTGAGCCACGTCCAGGCGACCGCCCACCCGACGGCCACCACGCCGAGCACGGTCGTGGTCGGACGGGCGCCGAACGTCTGCGCCGTCCACCCCGTCACGAGGCTCGAGACCGTGAGCGTGAGCGTGATGAGCGCGGCGTCGAAGGCGAAGATCCGGCCGCGGATCCGGTCGGGAACGATCCGCTGCAGCCCGTAGGTCGACAGGGTCCACTGCGCCCCGCCGCCGAGATGGGCGAAGGTGATGGCGGCCGCGGCCAGCCACAACACGGGCATGACCCCGACCAGCACGTAGCCGACGCCGAACACGCCCAGGGCGAACCCGATGGCGGCGAACAGCCGGCGGTCCTGCGGCCCGGCCAGCCGGCGTCCGAGGAACGGGCCGATCAAGGCCCCCACGCCGCGAGCGGACATCAAGATCCCGATGCCCACGTCCCCGGCCTCGAACTCCTCCCGAGCCAGCACCGCGATCAGGACGAGCACGCCCGCGGCGAGCCCGAAGCCCGCCTTCACCCCGAGGAGCGCGAGCACGCGCCGGTCCCGCCGGGCGTAGCGAACGGTTTCGGTGGTGGCCCGGACGACGTTTCGCTCGGGCTCCTCGGTCCGGAGCTCGGACATCGGCCGCCGGATCCGCGCGATGAGCAGCCCCGACACGAGGAACGTCCCGGCATCGATCAGGAACGCCGCGTCCCGGCCCAGCGCCGCGGCCACGATGCCACCCAGGGCCGCGCCGACCGCGAGCATTGTCCCCCACAGCGAGCCGAACAGCGCGTTCGCGGGTCCGAGGTCGCGGGGCTCGACGAGGTTGGGGAACGCGGCGCTCGTCGCCGGCTGGAAGGCCGCCGAGAACGAGGAGATCGTGGCGAGCAGCAGGTAGGCGGCCCAGATCGAGCCGGCGTCGCGCACCAGGAGGAAGCCCAGGCACAGGACGGCGCGGACGGCGTCGCAGGTGATCATCAGCCAGCGGCGATCCAGGCGGTCCGTGAGGAGGCCGCCCACCGGTGACATCAGGAAGAACGGGAGCTCCTGGGCCGCGATCAGGGCGGCCACGGACACGGCCGACCCGGTGAGGTCGAGGGCCAGCCCGAACAGGGCCACGATCAGGAACCAGTCTCCGCCGAGCGAGATCAGGGACGCGACGTAGAGGTTCCGGAAGTCGCGATTGCGACGGACGAGCGACACCGCGGCCCGAAGGCCCCCCAACCCCTCAACCGGCTCGCGCACCTCCACGGCGATTTGCCAGACTACTGATGGGGCAACATCTCTCCGGTGGAGGGAGCGATCGTGCTCGAGCGGGTCACCTGGTTCCGGCAGTCCTCGATCCGGTACGCGGGGGAGGGCCTGACGATCTACCTGGACCCCTGGGGGACGAGCCCCGACGACCCGAAGGCGGACCTGATCCTGATCACGCACGCGCACTTCGACCACCTGCAACCAGGCGAGATCGACCGCCTCTCCGGGCCGGGGACCAAGCTCGTCGCTCCGAAGGACGTCGCCCAGGAGCTCCGCGGCGACGTGACGGTGGTCGCGCCCGGGGAGTCCCACGAGGTGGCCGGGGTGCGGTTCCAGACGGTGCCGGCCTACAACTCCGCGGAGGAGCGGCTCGACATGCATCCCAAGTCGAAGGGGTGGGTGGGCTACGTGCTCGAGCTCGACGGCCGCCGGTATTACCACGCCGGCGACACGGACGCGCTCCCGGAGCTCGAGTCCCTGTCCACCGACGTGGCGATGGTGCCCATCGGCGGGACGTATACGATGGACTACCGGGAGGCGGCCGGGTTCGTCAAGAAGATGGAGCCCGGGATGGCCGTCCCGATGCACTACGGATTCGTCGTCTGCTCGCCCTCGCACGCGGACCTGTTCCGAAAAGAGGCGGAGCCGGTCACGGTGCGGGTGCTCGAGCCGACGAACCCGTTCGAACAGCCCTGAAGAAAGGAGCCACCATGGCGCTCGGCTACGACAGGCCGCTGTACATCCTGGCGTTCGACCACCGAGGCTCGTTCCAGAAGAAGTTCTTCGGCGTGGCCGGGGAGCCGAACGAGGGGGAGACGGCCCGGATCTCCGACGCGAAGGCCGTGATCTACGAAGGCGTGACGCGCGCGCTCCAGGAGGGGGTGCCCCGGGAGAGCGCCGGGGTCCTCGTGGACGAGCAGTTCGGTGCGGCGATCGCGCGGGACGCGAAGTCCCAGGGCGTGATGCTCGCCATGCCGACCGAGAAGAGCGGCCAGGACGAGTTCGACTTCCAGTACGGCGACGACTTCGGGGGGCACATCGAGGAGTTCGACCCCGCGTTCTCGAAGGTCCTGGTCCGCTACAACCCGGAAGGCGACCAAGGGATGAACACCCGGCAGGCCGAGCGTCTGCGCCGGCTCGGCGAGTGGCTGCACGAGCGAGACCGCAAGTTCCTGTTCGAGCTGCTCGTCCCGGCCACGCCGGAGCAGATCGAGGCGGCCGGCGGCGACGAGGATCGCTGGGACAAGGAGGAACGGCCCAAGCTGATGAAGGGCGCCATCGAGGAGCTCCAGACGGCGGGTGTCGAGCCGGACATCTGGAAGATCGAGGGCATCGACCGCCGGGAGGACTGCGAGATGATCTCGGCGACGACGCGCCGCGACGGGCGGGACGGCGTGGCCTGTGTCGTGCTCGGCCGGGGGGCGGACGACGCGGCGGTGGACCACTGGCTCCGGATGGGGGCGGGGGTCCCCGGCTACATCGGGTTCGCCATCGGGCGCTCGATCTGGTGGGACCCGCTGAAGGCGTTCGTCGACGGGAACCTGGGCCGCGACGAGAGCGCGAAGCAGATCGCCGCGAACTACCGGCGCTTCATCGACGTGTACGTGGGAGGGTAGAGGTGGCGATGGCGATCCTGAAGACGATCGACCTCGTCGGCGTCTCGTCCGAATCGTGGCGGGACGCCGCGCACCAGGCGCTCTCGGAGGCGGCGAAGACGATCCGCGGGATCGAGTCGATGGACATCCTCGGCACGCGGGCCGTGGTCAAGGACGGCCAGATCGCCGAGTATCACACCGAGGTCCGGATCAGCTTCCGCATCGAACGCACGATGTAACCGTCGGTCGGGCCGCGGCCCCGGCGTTCGACGGTCTGGATGACGTGGATACACTCACGCCGTCATGCCGGCATCCGTCGTGGTCGGGACCCAGTGGGGCGACGAGGGCAAAGGGAAGGCCACCGACTACCTGGCCGACCGCATGGACCTCGTCGTCCGGTACCAGGGCGGCAACAACGCCGGCCACACCATCCTGGCCGAGGGCCACACGCTGAAGCTCCAGCTGATCCCCTCGGGCATCCTCTATCCGCACATCACCTCGGTGATCGCGGACGGGGTGGTCGTGGACCCGCGCGTCTTGCTCGCCGAGATGGACGGGCTCAGAACCCTGGGCGTGGACCCCTCGGGGCTGGTGGTCTCGGGCAACTGCCACCTGATCATGCCGTACCACCTCGAGCTGGAGAAGGTCACCGAACGGTTCCTCGGCAAGAACGCGCTCGGCACGACCAAACGCGGGATCGGGCCCGCCTACGCCGACAAGGCGGCGCGGATCGGCTTGCGCGTGCAGGACCTGTTCGACGAGAAGATCCTGCGGGAGAAGCTCGAGATCGTGCTGAAGGAGAAGAACCTGATCCTGACGCGCGTCTACGGGCGGCTGCCGCTGGCCGGCGAAACCATCGTGGAGGACTACCTGCGGTACGCCGAACGCCTTCGGCCCCACGTCGCCGACACCTCCGCGTTGATCCACTCGGCGTTGCGGGAGGGCAAGAACGTGCTGCTCGAAGGCGCGCAGGGCACCATGCTCGACCTCGACAAGGGCACCTATCCGTTCGTCACCTCGTCCAACCCGGTCGCCGGGTACGCCCTCGCGTCGGCCGGCGTCGGCCCGTCCGAGGTCGACCGCGTCGTCGGGATCACCAAGGCCTACGTCACCCGCGTCGGCGCCGGACCGTTCCCCACCGAAGACCGGGGATCCGACGGCGAACGCCTGGGCGAACGCGGGAACGAGTTCGGGACCGTGACGGGGCGCAAGCGGCGGTGTGGGTGGTTCGACGCCGTGATCGTCCGGTACGCGGCGCGACTGAACGGGCTCACCGAGCTGTTCCTCACCAAGCTCGACGTGCTCTCCGGGTTCCCGGCGCTGAAGGTCTGCACCGGCTACCGGGCCGACGGGGAGACGTTCGAGGACTTCCCGCCGCACCAGTCCCTGTTCCACCGGGCCGAGCCCGTGTTCGAGGAGCTGGAGGGCTGGGACGAGGACCTGTCCGGTGTGCGGTCGCTGGCCGATCTGCCGCCGGCCGCCCGGAAGTACCTCGATCGCATCGGGGACCTGGTGGACGTGCCGATCTCGGTGGTCTCCGTGGGCCCCGAGCGCAAGCAGAGCCTCGCGGCCTCGGACCCCGCCGGCGCCGGCCCCGGATGAAGATCCTCGTCGTGGGGGGCGGCGGGCGCGAACATGCGCTCGTCTGGGGCCTGTCCCGGAGCCCGGTGGTTCGGACCCTGCTCTGTGCGCCGGGTAACGCGGGGATCGCGCGGGTGGCGACGTGTGTGCCCGTCGCGGCCGACGACGTCCCCGGCCTCCTGGACCTGGTGGAGCGCGAGCGGGTCGATCTGACCGTGATCGGTCCGGAGGCGCCGCTCGTCGGCGGGCTGGCCGACGCGCTCCAAACACGTGGGCGGCTCGTGTTCGGGCCGACGCGGGCCGCGGCTCGGCTCGAGGGCTCCAAGACGTGGGCCAAGTCCTTGTGCACGCGGCACGGGATCCCGGCCGCCAGATCCACGACGGCGTCGTCGATGGCCGACGCCGTCCGGGCCCTGGACGAGTTCGAGCCGCCGTACGTGGTGAAGGCGGACGGCTTGGCCGCAGGGAAGGGGGTGGTGATCGCCCAGGACCGGCCGTCGGCCGTGGTCGCGCTCTCGGCTTCGCTCGAGGCCGGTGCGTTCGGCCGGGCCGGCGAGACCGTGCTGGTGGAGGAGTTCCTCACGGGACGGGAGGTGTCGGCGTTCGCGATCGCCGACGGCGCGGACGTGCTCACGGTCGGGTTCGCCCAGGACTTCAAACGGGTCGGCGACGGCGACATCGGCCCGAACACCGGCGGTATGGGCGCGTATTCGCCGGTCCCCTTCCTCGACGAGCCGACGGTCACACGGATCGTCCACGAGGTGCTGGTGCGGACGGTCCACGCGATGGCGTCGGAGGGTGTTCCGTATCGCGGCGTGGTCTACGCGGGGCTGATGTTGACGGCGGACGGGCCGAAGGTGCTCGAGTTCAATGCCCGGTTCGGCGATCCGGAGACGCAGGTGCTCGTCCCCCGGATGGAGTTCGACCTCGCCGAGCTACTGGGCGCGTGTGCCGACGGCACGCTCGGCTCCCGGAAGGTCGTCGAGTCCACCCGCTCCTGTGTGACCGTCGTGCTCGCCTCGGGTGGGTACCCGGGCGAATACGCCACCGGGGCGGAGATCGACGGGCTCGAGGACGCTGCCCGGGTGGAGGGGGCGCTGGTCTTCCACGCCGGGACCGCCGAGCGCCGGGGTAGAGTGGTCACTTCTGGGGGGCGGGTCTTGTCGGTGAGCGGGCTCGGCGCGGATCTGGCCGAGGCTCGGGCCCGGGCCTACGGGGCCTGCTCTCGGATCACCTTCCAGGGGATGCAGCACCGCAGGGACATCGCTGCTCGAGCGGCGGAGGAGGAGCGGACGTGACGGAGGCCCCGGTCGTCGGCGTGATCGTCGGCTCGCCCGCCGAGCTCGCCGTGATGCAGCAGGCCACGGCGATCCTGGAGAAGCTCCGCATCCCGCACGAGATCCGGACGATGTCGCCGGCCCGAAGCCCCGACGCCATCGACGAATACGCGCGCACCGCGTTCGACCGCGGGCTTCGCGTGTTGATCTGCTCCACCGGCATCTCGGGGCACGCCGCCTCGGCGGCCGCGGCCAGGACCGTGCTGCCGGTGGTGGGCGTCCCGGTGACGAGCGAGACGATGGGCGGGGAGCAGGCCCTGTACGTGACGGCCCAGATGCCGGCCGGGGTTCCGGTGGCGTCCGTGGGGGTCGACGCCGGGGTCAACGCGGCCGTGCTCGCCGCCCAGATCGTGGGCGTGGCCGACCCCGATGTGCAGAAGCGGCTGTGGCAGTTCAAGGACGACCTGGCGGAGGGCCTGCGGCTGTGAGCCGGGGCGCCGACGCCCGCTCGAACCGGTGATCCCGCGGTACTCGCTTCCGCAGATGGCCCGGGTCTGGTCCGAGGAGACCAAGCTCGGCGCGTGGCTCGAGATCGAGGTCCTGGCGGTCGAGGCGTGGGCGCGGCTCGACGTGGTGCCGGCCGACGACGCCGCCGAGATCCGGCGCCGGGCGACCTTCGACGCCGCTCGGGTCCTGGAGCGCGAGCGCGTCACGCGCCACGACGTGGCCGCGTTCGTCCAGGAGGTCGCGGAGTCGGTGGGTCCCGCCGGGCGATGGGTGCACTTCGGGCTGACGTCCTCGGACGTGCTCGACACGGGATTCGCCCTGCAGCTCCGGGACGCCGTCGACCTGCTCCTGGCGAAGATGGAACGCCTCCTCGCCCTGGTGAAGCGGCTGGCGCTGGCCCACCGCCAGACGCTGATGGCCGGCCGAACCCACGGTGTCGTCGCCGAACCGACGAGCTTCGGACACAAGGTGGCGCTGTGGGCCTTCGAGCTCGATCGCGACCGCGACCGGCTCCGGCGGGCCCGTGAAGCCGTAAGCGTGGGCGCCGTCAGCGGGGCCGTGGGCACGTACGCCCAGGTGGACCCGAGGGTGGAGGAGGAGGTCTGCGCGAGGCTCGGGCTCCGCGCCGCCGAGGCCTCGAACCAGATCGTGGCCCGTGACCGGCACGCCGAGCTGATGAGCGCGCTCGCCGTCACCGCGTCCACCCTCGACGCGATCGCCACCGAGATCCGGCACCTGGCGCGGACCGAGGTCCGCGAGGTCCAGGAGCCGTTCGCCGAGGGGCAGAAGGGATCGAGCGCGATGCCCCACAAGCGGAACCCGGTTCGGTGCGAGCGCATCACCGGGCTGGCCCGCGTGATCCGCGGCAATCTCCAGGCGGCGCTGGAGAACATGGTCCTGTGGCACGAGCGCGACATCTCGCACTCTTCCGCCGAACGCGTGATCCTGCCCGACTCGACCCTCGCCCTCGACTTCATGCTGGCCGAGCTCGCCGAGGTGCTCGAGGACCTGCGCGTGTTCCCGGACCGGATGCGCGAGAACCTCGACGTCGGCGGCGGCCTGGCGTTCTCGCAGAACGTGCTCCTGGCACTGGTCGACGCCGGGATGTCGCGAGACGACGCCTACGCGCTCGTGCAGACGGCGGCGGCGAGCGCGTGGGACCGCGATGCGTCGTTCCGCGCCGAGATCGAGGCGGACCAGCGCGTCCGTGCGCTGCTCGGCGGCCGACTGGCCGAGCTGTTCGATCCCGAGCAGGCCCTGCGGAACCTCGGTGGCGTGTTCGACCGGCTCCGAAAGATCGACGTGGAGGAACCGTGAGCGAGGCCACCACGCGGCTGCACGCGCAGGGAAAGGTCCGGGACGTGTACGAGGCCGGCGACGACCGGCTCCTCCTGGTCGCCACCGACCGGATCAGCGCGTTCGACGTGGTGTTGCCGAACCCGATCCCGGACAAGGGACGGGTCCTCACGGGCCTCACGCTCCACTGGCTCGAGCGGACCCGGGACCTGATCGACAACCACTTGATCAGCGCCGACCGCCGTGACTTCCCCGAACCGTTCCGCAGCGAGCCGTCGCTGTCCGGCCGCGCCATGTTGGCGAAGAAGGCCCGGGTCGTCCCGGTCGAGTGTGTGGCCCGCGGGTACCTGACCGGCTCGGGTCTCAAGCAGTACCGGGCCGAGGGGCACGTCTGCGGCGTGCCGCTCCCGCCGGGCCTCGACGAGTCCGCCCGCCTGCCGGAGCCGATCTTCACCCCGACGACGAAGGCCGCCGAGGGACACGACCTGCCGCTCACGTTCGAGGAGACGGTGGAGCTGATCGGGCGCGGCTTGGCCGAGCGGCTGCGCGAGATCACCCTGTCGCTGTACGAACGCGGCGCCGAGGTCGCCGCCGAACGCGGCATCATCGTGGCCGACACGAAGTTCGAGTTCGGCTTCGTCGAGGGAGAGCTGATCCTGATCGACGAGGCGCTCACGCCCGACTCGTCGCGCTTCTGGCCGGCCGACGGGTACCGGGCCGGCCGCAGCCAGCCGTCGTTCGACAAACAGTTCGTCCGCGACTGGCTCGACGCCAGCGGCTGGGACCACGAGCCGCCGCCCCCCGAGCTGCCCGCCGAGGTCGTCGGCCGGACCGCGCTCAAGTACCAGGAGGCGTACGAGCGCATCACCGGCGAACGGTGGGACCACTACCGTCACAAGATGGGCGTGATGAGCGATCGCGACTGGGAGACCTGTGCGGTGGATCTCGAACGGCTGCGGACGGGCTCGGGGCGCGGCCCGTCGGCCGAAACGGACCGGGTGCACCGATGAGGTACACGTTCGAGGTGCTGGTGCGGCTGAAGCCGGGCTTGCTCGATCCGCAGGGCAAGGCGGTCGAGGGATCGTTGCCTGCCCTGGGGTGGACGAACGTGTCCGGCGTCCGCGTGGGCAAACACGTCGCGCTCACCGTCGAGGCCGCCGACGAGGCCTCGGCGAAGGCGCAGGTCGAGGAGATGGCGGAGCGGCTCCTCTCGAACCCCGTGATCGAGGAGTTCCAGGTCCTGGCGGCGCAGGCGGCGGCCCCGTGAACGAGCGCGCACCGCGGATCGGCGTGGTGACCTTCCCCGGGTCGCTCGACGACCGCGACGCGCTGCGGGCCGTGCGCCTGATGGGGGGCGACGGGGTGCCGTTGTGGCACGGCGAACGCGACCTCCACGGCGTCGATGGGGTGGTGCTCCCGGGCGGCTTCTCGTACGGCGACTACCTGCGCACGGGCGCGATCGCGCGGTTCGCGCCCGTCATGGAGGAGGTTCGGGGCTTCGCCGAGGCCGGCGGGCCGGTGCTGGGCATCTGCAACGGGTTCCAGATCCTCTGCGAGGCGGGACTCCTTCCGGGGGCGTTGATCCGGAACAGGGGGCTCCGGTTCGTCTGCCGGTGGGTGCACGTCCGGGTGGAGACCACGCTATCGCCGATCACCGCCGGGCTCGTGCCGGGCGAGGTCCTCCGCGTGCCGGTCAAACACGGGGAGGGACAGTTCGTGGCCCGGGAAGACGACCTGCGCCGCATCCAGGGCGAGGGGCTGGTGGTGCTGCGGTACTGCGGCCCGGACGGCTCGGTCGGCGACGACCACAACGTGAACGGCAGCACCGCGGCGATCGCCGGCGTCCGAAACGACGCCGGGAACGTGGTCGGGCTGATGCCGCATCCCGAACACGCCGTCGATCCCGACCTCGGGCCGACCGGCGGCCAACCGATGCTCGCGGCGTTGCTCGAGGCGGCGCTCGCCCGCGTGTCGGCGTGACCACGTCCGAAGCGCTCCACCGGCAGCTCGGCCTGACCGACGACGAGCTCGCCGAGATCGTCTCGGTCCTCGGGCGTGAGCCCAACCGGAACGAGCTCGCGATGTTCTCGGTCATGTGGTCGGAGCACTGCTCCTACAAGAGCTCCAAGGTCCACCTGCGCAGCCTCCCCACCGCAGGCGGCGCGGTGCTGGTCGGGCCGGGGCAGGACGCCGGCGCCGTGGACGTGGGGGACGGGCTGGCCGCGGTGTTCAAGATGGAGTCGCATTCCCATCCCAGCGCCGTGGAGCCGTACCAGGGCGCGGCCACCGGCGTGGGAGGCATCATCCGGGACATCGTCTCGATGGGCGCCCGGCCGGTCGCGCTGCTCGACCCCCTGTGCTTCGGGCCGCTGACCGAGGAGCGCAACCGGTGGTTGCTCGAGGGCGTGGTCGCCGGCATCGGCGGCTACGGCAACTGCGTCGGTGTGCCCACCGTGGGCGGCGAGATCCACTTCGCCGGGCCCCACTCCCCGAACCCGACCATCAACGTGATGTGTGTGGGCATCGCCCGGGCCGACCGCCTGGTCACCTCGGCGATCCCGGTCCACGCGGGCTCGCTCCTGATCCTGTACGGGGCCGCCACCGGGCGCGACGGCATCGGCGGGGTCTCCGTCCTGGCCTCGGCCACGCTCGAGGACGGCGGGGCGGAGAGCCGTCCGAGCGTGCAGATCGGCGACCCCTTCGCCGGCAAGCTCTTGATCGAGGCCTCGCTGGAGATGGTCGAGCGCGGCCTGCTCGAGGGGTTGCAGGACCTCGGCGGCGCCGGCCTGACCTGCGCCTCGAGCGAGTCCGCGGCCCGGGCCGGCCTCGGCGCCGAGATCGACCTCGACGCCGTCCCCTTGCGCCAGGCCGACCTGCAGCCGTTCGAGATCCTGACCAGCGAGTCGCAGGAGCGCATGCTCGCGATCGTCCGGCCCGAACGCCTGGACGAGGTCCTCGAGGTGTGTGACCGGTGGGGGCTCGCGGCCGCCGTGGTCGGACGTCTGGAGACGGGGGACGGTCTTCGGGTTCGGATGGGCGGAGCGGTGGTGGCGGAGGTCCCGGCCCGGGCGCTGGCCGACGACGGCCCCGTGTACACGCGGCCCATGGCGCCACCCCCGGAGCGCGACGACCTGGTGGCCGACGACCCGACGTTCGCGACGTACGCGACCTCGCCGGGCGACGCCCTGCTCGCCGTCCTCGCCTCGCCGAACGTCGCCAGCAAACGTTGGGTGTGGGAGCAGTACGACTCCCTGGTGCAGGGCGGGACCGTGGCCGGCTCGGGCGGGGACGCCGCGCTGGTCCGGATCGAGGGCACGCTGCGTGCGCTGGCGCTCTCGACCGACGGCAAAGGCCGGTACGGAATCCTGGATCCGTACCTCGGCGCGGCGCACGCGGTGGCCGAGGCCGCTCGCAACGTCGGCTGTACGGGAGCCACCCCCCTGGCCATCACCAACTGCCTGAACTTCGGCAACCCCGAGCGCCCCGAGGTGATGTGGCAGTTCGCCGAGTCGGTCCGCGGCCTGGCCGACGCCTGCGCCGCCTTCGAGACCCCGGTCACCGGCGGAAACGTCAGCTTCTACAACGAGTCGGGGGACTCGTCGATCTGGCCGACGCCGGTCATCGGCTTGCTCGGGTTGATCGAGGACTACCGGCTCGCCGTTCGGCTCGCGTTCGCCCCGGGGGCCGTGGTGTACCTGCTCGGCGAGACGTTCCCCGAGCTCGGCGGGTCCGAGCTCGCCGAGGTCGAGCTCGGCGTGGTGGCCGGGCGCCCCCCCGCTCTCGACCTGGAGCGTGAACGGGCGATCCACCGCCTGCTCATCGACGGCGCCCGGTCGGACCTGCTCTCGTCGGCCCACGACTGTGGCGACGGCGGGCTCGGGGTGACGCTCGCCGAGTCGGCCATCGCCGGGGAGACGGGGTTCGCCGTGTCGCTGCCGGGGGACCTCCCGCCGCACGTGGGCCTGTTCAGCGAGTCGGCCTCGCGCGTCGTCGTCTCGGTATGGCCTTCGCGCGCCGGCGAGCTCGAGGACCTTGCGGCCGCGCACCGGGTTCCGTTCGCGCGTCTGGGCGAGACCGGCGGGCCGCGCATGGTGATCGACCATGTCGCCGATCTCACGGTGGAGGAGGCGGCGGCCGTCTACGAGGCGGCGTTGCCCAAGCTCCTGGCCGGATAGCGGACCGAGCACGAAGGGGAGGCGGGATGGCGGACGGAGCCCAGCAGGTGGGGATCTCGCGCGAGGAGCTCCAGCTCGCGGCGCGCAACCACGGCCTGCCGCTGGAGGCGCTCGCCTACGACGTGACGCCGCCCGGGCTGCACTACCTCCTGATCCACTACGACATCCCGGCGGTGGACCCGGGGACGTGGCGGCTGCGGGTGGGCGGCCGGGTGCGAACGCCGCTGGAGCTCTCCCTGGACGACCTGCGGGGTCGGCCGAGCGTCACCCGGGCCGTCACGCTCGAGTGCGCCGGGAACGGTCGGGCGTTGCTCGATCCGCGGCCGCTGAGCCAGCCCTGGCTGGTGGAGGCGGTCGGCAACGCGGAGTGGACGGGCGTGCGCGTCCGCGACATCCTCGAGGAGGCCGGCGTCGAGGACGGCGCCGTCGAGGTCCTGTTCACGGGTCTGGATCACGGGCTCGAGGGCGAGGTCGAGCAGGACTACGAACGGAGCCTGCCCCTGGACGAGGCACAACGTGACGACGTGCTGCTCGCCTACGAGATGAACGGGCGTCCGCTGCCGCCCCAACATGGGTTCCCGCTCCGCCTGGTCGTCCCCGGCTGGTACGGGATGACGAGCGTGAAGTGGCTGGGACGCCTCACGGTGCTGGCCGAACGGTTCGGGGGGTTCCAGCAGGCGCGCGGCTACCGGCTCCGGACCGACCCGGACGAACCCGGAGAACCGGTCACGCGGATCCGTCCGCGCAGCCTCATGGTCCCGCCGGGCTTTCCCGAGTTCCTGTCGCGGAGGCGGATCGTGGATGCGGGAACGCACCGGCTGCGCGGCCGGGCGTGGTCCGGCCTGGGGCCGGTCGAACGCGTCGAGGTCTCGGACGACGATGGGCGCACGTGGTGGGACGCCGACCTCGACGACCCACCGCGGGACCCCTTCGCCTGGCGAGGCTGGTCGTTCGCCTGGCACGCCTCACCGGGCGAGCGGGTGCTCTGCCCCCGAGCGACCGACGCCACCGGCGCCACGCAGCCCCTCGAGCCGACCTGGAACGTCGGCGGCTACGTCAACAACGCCGTGCAGCGGGTTCCGGTGTTCGTTCGCTGAGGCTGCGGCTCACGCCGGCGTCGACGACGCCTTCAGAAAGAGCGACAAGTCGCCCTCCGGCTCCCGGAGCCGTGAGAGGCCGGTGCTAGCATCGGCGGACCGGTGGGAGCGGAGAGCCCGAAAGAAGAGTGCGGCCTGTTCGGGGTGTGGGCCCCGGGGGAAGAGGTCGCCAGGCTCATCTACTTCGGGTTGTTCGCCCAGCAACACCGTGGGCAGGAGTCGGCCGGCATGGCGGTCGCCGACGGCGAACACCTCCTGGTCTTCAAGGAGCTCGGCCTGGTGGCCCAGGTGTTCGACGAGCCCACGCTGGCCACGTTGCAGGGCCACGTCGGGATCGGGCATACGCGGTATTCGACGACCGGATCGACGACGTGGGACAACGCCCAGCCCGCGTTCAAGACGGACGGCCACCGGTCGCTTGCGTTGGGGCACAACGGGAACCTCGTCAACACGCTGGACCTGACCGAACGGGCCGGCCGGAGGGGGGCGGCGACGACCGACTCCGATCTCGTGGCGACGCTCCTGTCCTCCTCGACGGCGGACGGCCTGGAGGCCGCGGCGCTCGAGGTCCTACCAACCCTGGAGGGCGCGTTCTCGTTCGTCCTCATGGACGAGCGCAGCCTGTTCGCCGCCCGGGACCCGCACGGCCTGCGCCCGCTCTCGGTGGGCCGTCTGCCGAACGGATACGTCGTGGCGTCCGAGACCTGCGCCCTCGACATGGTCGGGGCCGTGTTCCTTCGCGACGTCGAGCCGGGCGAGCTGATCCGGATCGACGATCGCGGGCTGAGCTCGGCTCGCTTCGCCGAGCGACGGCGGGACGCCCTCTGCATCTTCGAATACGTCTACCTGGCCCGCGCCGACTCGCGGATCCGCGGCCGCACCGTGTACGAGGTGCGGCGCGAGCTCGGGAGGCGGCTCGCCGCCGAAGCGCCCGCGGAGGCCGACCTGGTCATGCCCGTGCCCGACACGGGGCATTCGGCCGCCGCCGGCTACGCCGAGGTCTCCGGGATCCCCTACGGCGAGGGCCTGATCAAGAACCGCTACGTGGGTCGGACCTTCATCCAGCCCTCGCAGACCTTGCGGGAGCGCGGCGTCAAGCTGAAGCTCAACCCCATCCCCGACACGATCCGCGGCAAACGGCTGGTGGTGATCGACGACTCGATCGTCCGCGGCACGACCACCCGCCAGCTCGTGCAGACGCTCCGCGAGGCCGGCGCCGCAGAGGTCCACACCCGGATCACCTGCCCGCCCATCGCGTGGCCGTGTTTCTACGGCATCGACATGTCCACCCGCGCCGAGCTCATCGCGTCGGACCTCGCCGTCGAAGAGATCCGCCAGTACGTGGGGGCCGACTCGCTCGGGTACCTCTCGCTCGAGGGGATGGTCGCCGCCACCGGCCAGGAGCGCGATACCTTCTGCCGAGCCTGCTTCGACGGCGACTACCCGATCCCGATCCCGGAGCACGCCGGCAAGTTCCTGCTCGAGCACCCCGCCAAGTCGTGAGCGACCTCTACCGGCGGGCCGGCGTCGACCTCGACGCCGCGGCGGAGACGGTTCGGCGGGTCCGCGACCTGGCGAGCGCCGCGTCCCGAGCCGAGGTGGCCGACGGCGTGGGCGGGTTCAGCGGCCTCTTCGAGATCGGCCAGGCCCGGTACCTCGCGGCCGCCACCGACGGGGTGGGCACCAAGCTGGAGGTAGCGCGACTGGCGGGGCGGCTCGAGACCGTCGGGATCGACCTCGTGGCCATGTGCGCCGACGACGTGGTGTGTTCGGGCGCCGAACCCCTGTTCTTCCTCGACTACCTCGCGGTGGGGCGCCTGGTGCCCGAGGAGGTCGAGGCGATCGTCTCGGGGATCGCCGAAGGGTGCCGCCGCGCCGGGTGCGCGCTCCTGGGCGGAGAGACCGCGGAACACCCCGGGGTGATGGAGCCGGGCCGGTTCGACCTCGCCGGGTTCTGTGTCGGCGTGGTGGAGCGGGAGCACCTGCTCGGCTCCGAGCGCGTCTCGGAGGGCGACCGGCTGATCGGATTGGCCTCGAGCGGGCTGCACGCGAACGGGTACTCGCTCGTTCGCCGAGTGCTGCTCGAGGACGCCGGCTACCGCCTCGACGACGTGCTGCCGCGGCTGGGGCGGCCGCTGGCCGACGAGCTCCTGGAACCGACGGCCATCTACGCGCCGCTCGTGCGCGGGCTGGCCGCGGACGGGCTCCTGCACGCTGCCGCCCACGTCACGGGTGGGGGGCTCGTGGAGAACGTCCCGCGCGCGTTGCCGAGCGGCCTCGGCGCGGCCATCGACCCGGACGCGTGGCCCGTGCCATCGGTCTTCGGGCTGGTCGCGGAGGCGGCCGGGGTCGGACTGGAGGACCTTCGATCCACGCTGAACCTCGGGCTGGGCATGATCCTCGTCGTGGACGACGACGGGGCCGCCGAGGTCCGTCGGCGGGCCGCCGACGCCGCAGTCCCGGCGTACGACGTCGGCGGCGTCGAGGCCGGTTCGGGCCTCCGGTTCACCTGATCCCGCCACGGGCGCCGGCCGCTCGATCCCTGCCGGGCTACCCAGGACGGACTAGGAGCCATGTGGGTCTCGGACGGATCGATGTCTGCCTCCGGGGGACGTCCGACGGCGGGCGCAAACGCGGCTTTCGACCGGATTCCCCGGCCCGGCCCGTACCGATACTTCGGAGATGATGGTCACGCACACGGCCACCAGCGTGCTCGTCGTCGACGACGAGCCCCAGGTCGTGTGGATGCTCCAGTTCTCCCTGGAGGCCGAGGGGTACCGAACGTTCGCCGCTCGAGACGGCGTCTCTGCCCTGGAGGAGGTCCGGGAGCGGCACCCGGCCCTGATGTTGCTCGACGTCATGATGCCGACGATGGACGGCTGGAGCGTCCTGGAGCATCTCCAGGAGCTTCCGGAGGGTGAACGTCCCCGCGTGGTCGTGGTGTCGGCCAGGTCGAGCCTTCGCGACCGCGCGAAGGCCGCCGAGCTCGGCGCCGACGCGTTCGTGCCCAAACCGTTCAACGTCGACCACCTGATCGACGTCCTGCACGGTCTGGAGCGGGCCAGCTAATCACGGCTCAGCTCACCGCGAGCCCGGCCTCGGCCAGCAACGCCAGCAGGGGCTCCAGGAGCTGTCGCGGCGACGCCACGACGAGCTCGCCCCCGTCGGGCTGTGGCACGGTTCGGACCTCGCCACCCGCCGCTTCCACGATGGCCCGGCCGGCGCAGAGGTCCCAGGGGGCGAGTCCCACCTCGTAATACGCGTCCACCTCGCCGGAGGCCGCCGCCACCAGGTCCCACGCCGCCGACCCCATCCGGCGGATGTCGGCCACCCGGGGGAGCACGATCGAGGCGACGTGCGCCTGGCGGACGCGAGCGCTCGGGTCGTAGCCGAACCCCGTCGCGAGCACCGCGGTGGCGAGCTCGGTGCGGTCGGAGGGCCGCGCCGGTCGCCCGTCCCGCAACGCCCCAGCGCCGCGGACCCCTTCGGTCCGAACGCCGCGGGAGTCGAGCACCACGCCGACCACGGCTTCGCCGTCGACCTCGACGCCGACCGAGACGCAGTAGCCCGGGTGGCCGCGCACGTAGCTCGCCGTGCCGTCCAGGGGATCGATCACCCACCGGACGCCCGAGGTTCCCTGCCGGTCGGTGCCCTCCTCGCCGAGGATGCCGTCGTCGGGGCGTTCGGCCAGGATGCCCTCGACGATGGCGTGCTCCGCGGCCCGGTCGACCTCGGTGACGAGGTCGGTGGGCGAGGACTTCTCGGCGACGGTGAACCCGCGCTCGCGTCCCTCGCGGTGGATCGCGGCGGCTCGCTCGGCGAGGCGGATCGCCAGGTCTCGGAGCGCTTCGAGGTCGACGGCCGTGCGCCTCAGCCTTCCACGACCTTGCCGAACCGCACGCCGCGCAACGGGACCCGGGCCAGCTCGCCGGACTTGCGGCGCACCATGAAGGTCTCGGCCGGCTGGTCGAAGTACTCCAGCACGCCGACCACCTCGCTCAGGAAGCCGTTCGGCAGCTCGAACTGGAACGACACGCGTTTGCCCACGTCCTGCGGCGTCACGGCGTTGTCCCGCTTCATCGTGGCCGAGGTTACCTCGGCAACGCGCGGAGTCGCTCGGGTGACTGGAGCAGCTCGACCAGGGTTCCGAGGGCCCGCCCGACCGTCGCCCCGTCGAGCACGCGGTGGTCGAACGTGAGCGAGACCGTACCTGCGGGGCGCGCCTCGACCCGGCCGTCCACGACCAGGGCCCGGCGCTGGATCACGCCGAGGGCGATCGTCACCGCGTGGCCGGGGTTCAGCAGCGGCGTCCCCGACTCGGACCCGTAGCTGCCGGTGTTCGTCACGGCGATGGTGGCGCCGGTGGTGTCCTGCGGCGTCAGCGTTCCGCCGCGCGCGGCCTCGGCGAGCTCGGCGATCCGCGACGCGATCGCCGCGACCCCGAGCGACGGGACGTCCCGAACGACCGGCACGACCAGGCCGCGCTCGGCGTCGATGGCCACCCCGATGTTCACCTCGCGATGCAAGTGGATCTCGGTCCCGGCCCACGACGAGTTGATCCACGGATGGTCCGTCGCCACCTCGGCCAGGGCCCGGACGAACACCGGCAGCGGCGACACGCCGAGCTCGCGGCGGAACTCTTCGAGCGCCGTGCAGTCCACCTGCCGGAACGTCGTGACCTGCGGGATGGCCGCGACGCGCTCGAGGTTCTCGGCGATGGCCCGGCGAACGACCCCGACCGGCACGACCTCGCGATCTGCCTCCTCTGTCGAGCGCACTGACGCTCGTTCGACGTCCTCGGGGGTGACGCGCCCACCGGGGCCGGTCGGCCTGACCGAGGAGAGGTCCACGCCGAGGCGTTTGGCCAGCGCACGGACCGCCGGGGTGGCGGCGACGGATCCGGCGGCGGCCGGGACTTCGTCGTCGCGCTCGGCGCTCCCGGCCACCTCGAACGTGACCAGCGGCGAGCCCACGGCGACGGTCGATCCCTCAGCGGCGTGCAGCCGGACGATCCGCCCGGCGAAGGGCGAGGGCATCTCGACGACGGCTTTGCTGGTCTCGATCTCGGCGATCGGCTGGTTGAGCCCGACCTCGTCGCCTTCGGCCACCAGCCACTCGTTCACGACCGCCTCGTCGAGCCCTTCACCGAGATCCGGCAGCGCGAAGAGGCGTTCGACCATCAGTAGGCCACCGTCCGGCGGACCGCCTCGACGATGCGTTCGACGCTCGGCAGGTACTCGGCCTCGAGCGACGCCGGCGGGTACGGAACGTCCGGTCCGGTCACCCGCGCCACGGGCGCCTGGAGGTTGTCGAACGCCTCCTCCATGATCCGCGCGGCGATCTCGGCGCCCATGCCGAGCGTGAGCGGCGCCTCGTGCACCACGACGGCCCGGCCGACGTCTCGCACGGCTCCGCCGATGGTCTCGACGTCCAAAGGGACGAGCGACCGCAGGTCGATCACCGCGCACTCGACGCCGTCGTCCGCGAGGTGGTCGGCGGCCTCGAGGCACTTGGCCACCATGGCCCCGTAGCCGACCAGGACGCACGACTCGCCCTGCCGCAACGACCGGGCCCGGCCGATCCCCGGGCCGTCGGTCGTGAGCTCGCCGGTCGTCTTGGGCCAATACCGGGACTTGGGCTCGAGGAAGATCACCGGGTCCGGGTCCTCGATCGACAGGCGCAACAGCCGGTAGGCATCGAGGGCGTCGGCCGGGACGACCACCTTCAGGCCGGCCGTGTGTGCGTAGTAGGTCTCGGGGCTCTCGCCGTGATGCTCCTTGCCTTTGATGCCCCCGAACGAGGGGATCCGGATCACGACCGGCATCGGAACGCGGCCGCGAGTGCGGGTCCGGTACTTCGCGAGGTGGCTGATCACCTGGTCGAGCGCCGGGTACGAGAACCCGTCGAACTGCATCTCCGCGATCGGCCGCCAACCGGCCATCGCCAGGCCGACACACATGCCGGCGATGCCGGCCTCGGCGATGGGCGTGTTGAATACCCGCTCGCGCCCGAAGTCGCGCTGGAGGCCCTCCGTCACCCGGAAGACCCCGCCGAGCGCGCCGACGTCTTGGCCGAACACCAACGTGCGTGGGTCGTTCTCCAGAGCGTCGCGCAGCGCCCGGTTGAGCGCCGTCACCATCGTCACCTCAGCCATCGCCGAGGAGCTCCTCGCGCTGGCGGGCGAGCGTCGCGGGTGGGCTCGAGAACGCGTGGTCGAACAGCTCCGCTGAGGGGGGCGGGCCGAGCGCCGTGAGCTCGGCTCGGACCTCGTCCACCCAGGCGTCCGCCTCGCCCCGGCACCGCTCGACGAACCCCTCGTCGGCGACGCCTCGTGCGGAGAGGAACCGGACGAACCGGTCGATCGGATCGCGGGCCCGCCAGGCGGCGACCTCCTCGTCGGTTCGGTATCGCGTCGCGTCGTCGGCGGTCGAGTGCGGACCGACCCGGTACGTCATGGCCTCGATCAGCGTCGGCCCGTCACCCGTGCGGGCTCGCTCGACCGCGGCGCGGGTGACCGAATAGACGGCGAGCACGTCGTTGCCGTCGACCCGGAGGCCCGGGAACCCGTAGCCGGCGGCCCGCGCGGCGATGGGCGCGGCGGCCTGTTCTTCGAGCGGCACGGAGATGGCCCACGCGTTGTTCTGGCAGAACAAGACGGCCGGCACGCCGAACACGCCGGCCAGGTTGGCGGCCTCGTGGAAGTCGCCCTCGGACGCCGAGCCGTCCCCGAAATACGCCAGGGCGCACGCGGCACGGCCGTCCAGCTTGGCGCCGAGGGCCCACCCCACGGCGTGCACGATCTGCGTGGCGACCGGGACACAGATCGGCGCAAACCCCGTGGCGACCGGATCGTACGGGCCCCCGTGCCAGGTCCCTCGGTGGTACTCGAGGTACGTGACGGCGTCGACCCCGCGCGTGATGGCCGCGGCAAGCTCGCGGAACGAGGGGAACACCATGTCCTCGGGGCCCAGCGCGAACGCGCTGCCCACCTGCGCCGCCTCCTGGCCCTCGAACGGGGGATACACCGTGAGCTCCCCTTGCCGTTGCAGGGCAAGACACTCGGTGTCCAGCCGGCGGGCCCGGACCATCAACCGCAGCAGCGCTTGCAGGTCTTCCTCACCGAGGCCGACGTCGACGTCTCCCACGGCGGATCCGTCCGGGGCCACCAGCTGCACCATGGACGCGTCGTCGGCGATGTCGGACAGGCTCACAGGCATCCTCGAGCGCGGCGGGAGGAGGGCAGCATATACACTGCTGCGCCATGATCCCGGCCGCCGAACTCCGGGTGTATCAGCCGCTCGAGGCCTTCCCGGCCGAGGAGCAGGCCCGGTGGGAGCGGTACATCGTCGCGGGCGCCAGAACGACGGCCCACCCGCGGTACGCCGACCAGTCGAGGCCGCCGGGGCTGGGGTTCCTCTACCCGGCGGAGGACGACGCCGCCCACGTGAAGGTCCTGGACGGCCGGTACTACGTCTGCCCCGAGCGCACGAAGCTCCGGGTCCTGGCGGGGCTGGTCGCCTTCCGCGACGCCGCTCCCTTCGAGGGGTCGGAGGCGTTCCTGTCTCGCAAGGCCGCTCGGCGCGCCCGCCGGCAGCTCGGCCGGCTGCGCCGGCGGCAGCCCTGGCAGGTGGCCACGATCATGCGCAGTCCCTGGCACGCGCCCGTTCGGTGGTTCGTGTTGTTCGACGCGGACGAGCGGCGCCTGGTCGAGTTCGGCGGCCGCCACCACCTGTCGTATCTCACGACGACCCGCAAGGCCGTTCGCCGGGCCGAACGCGCCGTGCCGGCGCTCCGCCACACCGAGCTGGGGCCGATCGCCGACCTGATCGTCGAGCTGCACCAGTGGCTGACGATCTTCGACCAGTCCTCGCTCCTCGAGCTGGACTACGGTGGCCTGTGCGACCTGATGACGTGGGACGAGATGGACGACGACCACAGCGCCTACGAGGTGGCCGAGGCGCTGAAGGCCCTCGCCGCCGAGGAGTTCACGCGCTCCGCCGAGCTCTACCAGGCGGCCCTGTCGCGTTCGAACGAACTCCGCGCCCGCGAGAGCTCGAACTGAGCCTCGGGGTGGTGGCCAGGGGCAGAATCGAACTGCCGACACCGCGGTTTTCAGCCGCGTGCTCTGCCAACTGAGCTACCTGGCCGGTCGGCGGCGCGCAGGCCGGCGCGCCTCGCGCGGCTGACGGGCTTCGATCCCGCGATCTCCGCCTTGACAG
>DASUTU010000082.1:0-2034 GCA_036374435.1 Actinomycetota bacterium
TCGCGAGGGTCTGTGGCACCCACGAGGCGGCGCTACTGGCCAGCTGGACGATCAGAGGCGGAGCGATGATGAGCGCGAGCACCGCTCCGGTGACCGCGCCACCCGTATTGCGGACCAGGGCGCCGATGCCGGCTCCGAGCACCGCGCCGGCGGCGCCGGCGAAGGCAGAGGCGGCGAGGATGGCGACGACCCCGCCGACGGAGACCATGAAGCCGTATTGGGTGGTCGGGAGCGTCACCACCACAGCGGTGATCACGAGGCCGGCGCCGATGAGACCGAGCGCGCCGCCGCCAAGGAAGACCGCCGCGAACTGCGCCAACACCGCGCGATGCCGACGGGGTGCGGCCAGGAAGGTCGGAACGACGGTGCTGTGGCCGTACTCCCGCGCCACGGCGATGGCGCCGAACAGCCCGGCGCCCATCAAGGCGTTGGCGGCGAAGGCCATGAGCGAGCGCTGATCGGCCTCGGTCGAGACGAACGCCTTGCTGCCGTCCATGTCGGTGCCCCACACGACGGCGACGCCCGTCAAGGCGCTGATGGCGAGGAGGACCAACAGGAACCCAAGAAGGATCCGCGTGCTCGTGAGCTTGCGGACCTCGGCTCGGATGAGACGCAACCAGGTCTTCATGACGCGACCTCCTCGGCATCTTCATGATCGGTCATCGACGACCCCTGCCCCGTCCAGCCGAGGAACAGCTCCTCGAGCGAGCTGGTGTCGGCGGCGAGCTCGCGCAGAGCGACGCCTGCGGCCAGCGAGACGTCGCCGATGATGTCCATCGCCACGCCTCGGACGATCAGCAGGTCCACGCCACGCGGCTCGACGAGCGCACCCGCGCCCCGAAGGGCGTCGGCGAGCGCGTCCAGATCGGCGCACCGCACCCGCGTTGCCGCGCTCTGCAGGTCCCCGAGCGGCCCGCTGGTCACGAGGCGGCCTTGATCGAGGACGATGACCTCGTCGGCGAGCTGCTCGACCTCGGCCAGGAGGTGGCTGGACAGGAAGACGGTATGCCCGGCGTCGGCACGACTGCGGAGCAGGTCGCGGAGGGCGCGGATCCCTTGCGGGTCGAGGCCGTTGCCGGGCTCGTCGAGCACGAGGACGGGCGGGTCCCCGAGGAGGGCCCCCGCGAGGGAGAGCCGCTGCTTCATGCCGAGCGAGAACGCTCCGACGTGACGGTCGGCGGCGGAGGCCAGCCCGACCAGCTCGAGGACTTCGGTGACGCGAGCGGCGGGCAGGCCCGCTGTATCGGCCAGGATCGAGAGGTGCTTGCGGGCACTACGGGCCGGATGGAAGGCGTTCGGCTCGAGGACCACACCGACGGTGCGTGACGGGTCGGCGAGGTCGCGGTAACGAAGACCACCGATGGCGGCACGACCGCGGTCGGCGGCGGCGAGGTCGAGCAGGATCTTCATCGTGGTCGACTTTCCGGATCCGTTCGGGCCGAGGAAGCCGGTGACCCGTCCCGGTTCGACCGTGAAGGTCAGGTCGTCGAGGACGGTGTTGCGCCCGTACCGCTTCGTGACGTGCTCGACGTCGAGCCGCAGACCGGGGCCCGACGCCGTCCCTTCGATCGGGCGCCGCTGCGTGTCCGTCATGGTCATGAGATCCCCTCCCTGCGCGATCCGACCGGCCGCTCGAGCCGCCGCGAATTCGGCGGCCGACGCGCCGCGATCGCCAAACCGGTCCTTGCTCCTCGGACCACGATGGGCAGACAGGCCTGGGCCGCCTGAGGGCGAAGGCCCCGATTCCGTCGGGCCGGGTGCCCCCCGGAGAGACGTGGGAGCGGGGCGGGCCTGGGGCTTTACCCCGTGGGGAGGACCTCGGCCGAGTGGTCCAGGTGGACGGTGCGGATGGGGAAGGGGATCTCGATGTCTTCGGCCCGGAAGCGCTCGTGAAGGCGCTTCACGAACTCGTGTTTGATCAGGTACTGGTCGGTGAACTCCCTGCCTCGGAGGATGGTGGTGAAGTCGACGCTCGAGTCGCCGAACGTGTGGTACCGGATGAACGGCTCGAAGTCGCCGACGCCACCCTCCACG